>NZ_JAKEIO010000073.1 GCF_021474405.1 [Streptosporangium] indianense | reverse complement strand
CTCCACTCGCCCGCCCCGCCCACCCGTGCCGCCTCCAGCATCTCGGCGGGCACCGCCGCCTCGGCGAAGATCCGGAACCCGCACCGGCCCGGCGCCCGGGTGCAGCCAGGCGTGCCTGGGGTTCGTGGTCTGCCGGCAGACGGCACAGCCCGGCGAAGCCGAAGCTCCCGACGCCGCCGCGCACCACGCACCGTGCGAGGAAACTACTTGAAGCCGACCGACGTGCCCGCGTTCGAGGCGGTGGCCGGGCTGCCGGCCGCGGGCGTCGGTGAGGTGATCGTCAAGCGTACGCACGCGGCGCCACCGCCTTCACCGCCGCCGTCCTGGCCGCCCGCGGTGCCGCGCGACGCCTGCGCCGGACCCAGCCGGGCACCCGACACCACCGGACACCCTCCACCGGAAAGGTCAGCACCATGTCGACGAAGGTCTCCGACCACCTTCTGCAGCGTCTGCGCGAATGGGAGGTGGAGCACGTCTTCGCCTACCCCGGAGACGGCATCAACGGACTGCTCGCCGCCTGGGGGCGGGCCGGCAACAAGCCCGAGTTCATCCAGGCCCGGCACGAGGAGATGGCGGCCTTCGAGGCCGTCGGCTACGCGAAGTTCTCCGGCCGGGTGGGCGTGTGCGCCGCCACCTCCGGCCCCGGCGCCATCCACCTCCTCAACGGCCTGTACGACGCGAAGCTCGACCACGTGCCCGTCGTCGCGATCGTGGGGCAGACCAACCGCAGCGCGATGGGCGGCTCCTACCAGCAGGAGGTCGACCTGCTGAGCCTCTACAAGGACGTCGCCTCCGACTTCTGCGAGATGGTCACCGTCCCGGAGCAGCTGCCCAACGTGCTCGACCGGGCCATGCGCACCGCCCTGGCGCGCCGCTCGGTGACGGCCGTCATCATCCCGGCCGACGTGCAGGAACTCGACTATTCCGCTCCCGGGCACGCCTTCAAGATGGTGCCCTCCAGTCTGGGCATGTCCCACTACGCGCCGGTGCCCGCGGAATCCGACATCGAGCGTGCCGCCGAGGTGCTGAACGCCGGCGAGAAGGTCGCCCTGCTCATCGGCCAGGGCGCGCGCGGGGCCCGACAGGAGGTCATGGAGGTCGCCGACCGGCTGGGCGCCGGCGTGGCCAAGGCGCTCCTCGGCAAGGACGCGCTCGACGACGACCTCCCTTATGTCACCGGCGCGATCGGCCTCCTGGGCACGCGCCCGTCGTACGAGCTGATGCAGGACTGCGACACCCTGCTGGTCATCGGCTCCAGCTTCCCGTACACGCAGTTCATGCCCGAGTTCGGTCAGGCGCGGGCCGTCCAGATCGACATCGACCCGCACATGGTCGGCCTGCGCTACCCCTTCGAGGTCAACCTGGTCGGCGACGCCCGCGCGACCCTGCAGCGGCTGCTGCCGCACCTGCGGCAGGCCGAGCACGACGGCTGGCGCAAGAAGATCGAGAAGAACACCGCCCGCTGGTGGGAGGTCATGGAACGGCGCGCCGCGGTGGACGCCGACCCGATCAACCCCGAGTACGTGGCCCACACCCTGAGCGGCCTGCTGCCCGAGAACGTCATCCTCGCCGCCGACTCCGGCTCGGCCGCCAACTGGTACGCACGCCACCTGAAGCTGCGCGGCACCATGCGCGGCTCGCTGTCCGGCACGCTCGCCACGATGGGCCCCGGCGTCCCCTACGTGATCGGGGCGAAGTTCGCACACGGGGACCGCCCCGCCATCGCGCTGGTGGGCGACGGGGCGATGCAGATGAACGGACTCGCCGAGCTGATCACGATCGCCAAGTACTGGCAGCAGTGGGAGGACCCGTGTCTGGTGGTGGCCGTGCTCAACAACCAGGACCTCAACCAGGTCACCTGGGAGATGCGCGCCATGTCCGGCGCCCCGCAGTTCCTGCCCTCCCAGTCCCTGCCCGACGTCGCCTACGCCGACTTCGCCCGCTCGCTCGGGCTGCACGGGATGCGGGTGGAGAAGCCGCAGGACGTCCGGGGCGCGTGGGAGGCGGCGCTGGCGTCCGACCGGCCCTTCGTGCTGGACTTCCGCACCGACCCGGCCGTGCCGCCCATCCCGCCGCACGCGTCGCTCGACCAGATCGAGGCCGCGGCGGCGTCCGTGCTCAAGGGCGACAGCGATCGCACCGCGATGGTCCGTCAGGGCTTCAAGGCCAAGGTGCAGGAGATGCTGCCCGGCAGCCGGCACCGCGAGGACCGGCCCGGTGCGGGTGAGGACCGGTGACGGACCCGGCGGTGGTGGAACGCCTCGACACCGCCGTCTCCACGATGCCCACCGACGCCCCCGAGGCGGACGGCACGCTGAGCCGGAACAGCACCACCTCGCCGGTTGCGACCGGCCCGTCCGGGGAGCTCACGCCGTCGCGGCCCTAGCCGCGCTGGTCGACGAGCCTGCCGAACGACGTCATGCACGACGGGCAGTGGCGATCCGTCTCCACCGGCTCGGTCGGGCTGGGTTCGAGGGGCACGCCGCAGAGGGCCACGGTGCCGTTTTTGGCCTTCACGTGCCAGACGAAGGTCGTGCCGGGCTCGTCTGGGCCGGTGCACATCTCGTACATGCTTCCCCCATGGGGCGGACGGCTCTCCCACCAGGACATCGCATTCGTGGCTGCGGCACAGTGCGGGAGCGGCTGTTCGGGGGAACCGCGCGCCGGTCGACGGGGGTGGGGACGGGCGGTTCGGCCCGCGACCGTCAGCCCTGGCGCACCACGCGGTGGCGGTGGTAGACGACTCCCGAGCCGAAGGTACGGGACTCGACGAGTTCGAGATCGACCCGGCGCTCGTGCTGCGGGAAGTACGGGGTGCCCCCGCCGACCAGCACGGGATAGACCACGGTCCGGTACTCGTCGATGAGATCCGACGCGGCCGCCTCGGCGGCGAGAGCCGCGCCGCCGATCGCGATGTCACCCTCCGCCGGCTCGGCCCGCAACCGTTCGATCTCCTCCGCCAGGCCCCCCGACAGCAGGCGGGCGTTGCCCCGCACCGTCGACAGCGTCCTGGAGAACACCACCTTCGGCAGCGGGTTCCACAGCGCGATCCACTCGCGCTGCGCGT
Source organism: [Streptosporangium] indianense (assembly GCF_021474405.1). Taxonomy (GTDB): domain Bacteria; phylum Actinomycetota; class Actinomycetes; order Streptomycetales; family Streptomycetaceae; genus Streptomyces; species Streptomyces indiaensis. The sequence continues at coordinate 33,449 of NZ_JAKEIO010000073.1, read as the reverse complement.
CGTCCAGCGACTGATCCTGCTCGGCGGTCTCCCAGTACAGCATCGTCTCGTACAGCCGTCGCCCCAGCAGGTGGACGCCGACCTCCCGGATGTCGTCGATCCAGAAGCGGAAGACCTCCTCGTCGGGCTCGGACCAGTTGAAGCCGCCGTCCGGTCCGACGATGTAGCCGTCGAGTGAGATGTTCATCGAATAGGTCACGCTGCGCATCGGCAGTCCTCCTCGCTGACGGGATCCGACCGTACGACGGCCCGCCGCTCTGCCGCAGTGGCGTTCGCGCGACACGCGTCCCCCGCGACCACTCCGGGCGGCCGGGCGGCCTCGGCCGCCCGGTCAGGACGCGAGGGCGCACTCGTGTCCAGGCCGCGGGCCGTCACGAGTTGCGCGCTGCCGTCGATCAGGCGGTAGCGAAGCCCCACCACGGCGGCCCGGCCCGCGCCGACCTTCTCGGCGAGCACCCGGGAGCGGTTCAGGAGCAGGTCGACGGTGTTGCGCACCTGCTCGGCGGGGATCTCCCCGCCCCGCCCCGCCCCGTCCGGCGGCCCGCGCCGCCAGCACGCTGGGGGTCACCCGCTCGACGACATCCCGCACGTACCCGGCCGCGGCGGGCGGGGTGCTCGGGGGTGCCGGCGACGAACCGCCGGTTACAGGGAAGCAGCAGCTCGAGGGCACCGCGGGGCGTCAGGGTGTGGAGCTCGCTCATGATCGCAGCCGACGGGCCGTCGGTGGCCGTCGCACCGGCTGCGGGCGCCGGTCCGTCCGGCGCCGGTGTCAACGCCCGGTCATGGGCGGGGTGAACCCCGACTGCCCGGCCGGAGCGTGTCCCGTGAGGACGAGTTCCTTCGCCCTGCGGTACTCGTCGTCCGTGATGGCCCCGCTGTTCCGGATCTCGGACAGCTTGGCGAGTTCGTCGACGCTGCTGGTCCGGCCCTCGGTGCCCGCGGCCTGCCGGATGCGCTCGTCGAAGGCCTCCTGCTGTGCTCGGGCCTGCGCCATCTCACGGCGGCCCATGTTCTTGCCGCGGGCGATCACGTAGACGAACACGCCGAGGAAGGGCAGCAGAATGGTGAGCACCAGCCAGCCGGTCTTCGCCCAGCCGCTCAGGTCGTCGTCGCGGAAGATGTCGACGACCACACGGAAGAGCAGGATGAACCACATGATCCACAGGAAGAACAGGAGCATGCTCCAGAAGACGCTCAACAGGGGGTAGTCGTACGCCAGATACGTCTGCGCGCTCATCTCTCTCCTCCGTCTCGACGCTCGCCGGGCTCCCGGCGGGTGCTGCCTTCAGCTTGGATCCGTTCAAAACGCCCGGCCTCACCCGGCGCGGGTGAGTGTGCGGCAGTCCGGTACCACGGGGTGGAGGAGACGTACTCGCCGAGCGCCAGGCCCGAGACGGCCACGAGGAAGACGGCGATGAGCCAGGAGAGGAACGTGAACACGGGGCCGAGGGGGCCGAACTCGTGCAGGCTGCGCTCCATGAGCGAGGGCATCAGCACGCGCGCGGCCAGACTCAGCAGCACCGTGCCGGTGGCGGCCAGCAGCGCCCCCGGCAGCAGGCTCCGCCAACCGATCCGACCGCCCAGCAGCAGATGCTGCGACCACCACCACAGCAGCGTCCCGGAGATCAGGGACAGCACCAGCCCGGTCACGGTGCCCGCGCCGAACCCCTTGCGCAGCGGTGCCTGAAGCAGCAGGTAGGCCAGCCAGACCACCAGCCAGAGCAGCCAGCGCCAGAAGGCGGTCCGGATCGGAGCCCGCGGCAGGCGCCAGCAACGCTCGAACACCGCCTGAAGGGCCCGGCTGAAAGCTGTGGCCGACACGAGCGTGACCACCGCGCTCACGGCTCCGGCCGTGTTCCGTGTCGTGCCCGTTGCGGAGAAGACCTGGCGCAGCTCGTCGAGAGTGTCGCCGTGCATGCCCAGAACCGCCCGCAGCGAGTCGCTCAGCAGGTCCTGCACCCAGCCGGGAGCGAACGCCGCGACGGTCATCAGCAGGGGGAGGGCGGTGATGAACGCCTGGGCGGCGAGCCGTACCGAGCCCTCCACGATGTTGAGGGCGGACAGGCGGGACAGCAGCCGGGCGGCGGCTCCGGACCGCAGCCTGGCGGCGACCCGCGCGGTCATGCGCCCGCGTGCCGTGCCTCCGAGGCCGGGTTTCACCGTCATGACTCACGGAACCGCCCGCTGTCCGGCCTGGTCCGCCGCCAGGCCGACCGGTCCGGCGGCGGACGCGAGGATCGCCAGGATGATCAGGACGACCAGGGCGACACCCACGACGAGCGCCACGGCCCCGACGGTGGGATGGTTCCAGAGAACGAGCGTCAGGACTGCGGCCGCCAGCACCCCAGCGGTGATCCACTGCCGGTGGTCGGCCAGCCGGCGTCCCACGGCACCGGTGCGCATGCCCGCGTTCTCCATCGTCCTGCCGGTGGCCGTCGTACCCCGGTCGGCCACCCTCCGCACGCCACGGGCCAGGCGACCGGGACCGTACAGGTACGCCACCAGTGCGGTGATCACCGAGACGACCAGCAGGGTGAGCGTGCTGTCACGAAGGAAGCGGACGAACGTGTCGTAGATGGTCGCGGCCGCGTCGGCGGGCAGCGCCTGCGGCGGGACCGAATCCAGATAGACGCGCCGGACCAGGGCCAGCACCACGAGCAGTCCCACCATCATCACGCCGACACCCGTGGCGGTGATCATCAGCATGACCCGGTGTGCGGGGGCGCACCATACGGCGAGCGCGGCCAGTACGACGGTGAGGACCGGCAGCCACGTGCCGACGATGTCCAGCAGCCGCATCGCGTCCTGCGCCTTGCCCAGCTGCTCGGTCTCGAACAGGGTGACCGTCCGGTCCGTGTCCGGGATGGCGGCGGCCTTCTCGAAGCCCGCGTCGACGAGCCGCTGCTGCACCTGGTCGACGACTGCTCCCACATCCAGCTGGACGGTGCCGTTCACGGCCTCCACGGCGCCCTCACGGTCACCGGTGAGCATGTTCATCACGGCGGCGTGAGAGCGCCGGTTGGCACCCTCCCACACCTGCTGGAAGGCATCGCTGGTGATCACACCGGTGACGGTGCGGTCCACGACGGTCCTGACCGCGTTGCGCAGCGGACCCTCGAGGGACTCGGCGCCCGCGATGACGCGGGGTGGTGCCCCCGCGTCCTGAAGGGTCCGGGCGAGCGAGTCCGTCACCGCCTGGACGTCGACGTTGTCCACCACACGGTCCGTGAGCCGGTTGATCAGGACGTCCTGCACGGGTGGCGCGGAGGCCAGCGGCGCGACCGTCGCCACGTACCTGTCGGTGTCGGAGACCGTGTCGTGGACCCATGCCGCGACGACGGCCAGTGGCGCGAGCACCAGGGTCAGCAGGAGAAGGACCGAGGATCCGGCCCGGCGCGTGCGCCGGTGACGTACCGCCGCGTGGCGGCGCAGCCGTTCGTACTCCGCCCGTTCCTCGGCGGTCATGACGTGTTTCGCGTCCGGGGATCCGCCGGAGTGCGGAGGATCCGGGGGTGCGGCTGGGTTCATGGGTGCGCCTTTCCGCGTGGTTCCGCGTTCACCCGGCCCCGGGCGCTGTGCTCGTCGCCCGCCCGGGCGAACGGCCGTGGCGTGTCGCGCGGGCCCCCGCCCGGGTGGACGGCCTGTCGCGCGGGCCGCGGTACCCGCATCGCGTCCGCGGGCTGGCTCAGGCGGCCCCGGTCGGGGCGCGCGGCCCCGCCGCGTGCGTCTTGCGGAGCGCGGCCCGCCACGCGAGTGCGACCGCCGTCTCGGCCAGGCCGAGCAGCACGAGCCACAGGCCGAGCAACCGGGTCAGGGCGCGGGCCGACTCCATGGGCAGGGCGAGCACCACGATGCCCGCGACGATGCCCAGCATCGCGGCGGCCAGGACGACGCCGCGGTGCGGCAGGTCCTCGGCGACGACCGCCGTGTAGAGGGTGAGGATCCCGGACACCAGCCATACGACGCCGGTGACCAGCGACAGCACGGTGATCGTCTGCAGCGGGTCGCGCAGGCACAGCACCCCGGCCAGGACGTACAGCACGGCCAGGAGCAGCCCCGGCAGCCGTTCACCTTGCTCTTCGCGGCCGAAGACGGACACCAACCGGAATGCTCCGCTCACCAGCAGGTACAGCCCGATGAGGACGGCCAGGACGTGCAGGGTCGCCTCCGGCCAGACCAGGACCAGCACGCCCGGCACCAGGGTCGCGACGGCCGAGCCCAGGAGCCAGGTCCAGGAGCGGCCCAGTCGCTCCAGCCCGTACGCGGTGCCGGACGCCGGAGCGGGGACAGCCCCGTCGGGCCGGTGTTCCTGCCCGGGGAACGGTGTCGGACCACGCGACATGCTCATGGCTCCTCCTCGCGTGATCGCTCGGTTCGTCTCGGGACCACCGCGGTGCGGTGCCGAGGCCGGGGCAGGACCGTCGCGCGGCTCTGCCGCCTCAAGAATCCCGCCTGCCACCCTGTGCCGGGGTCACCCGTCACGGGTGATCTGCCGGTGCCGCGGGGACGCCCGTACGGCAACCGCGACCGGTGTGACAGCACATCAGAAAATGGGAGACACAGGTGAGTTGACGCCGATCGGTACAGCAGCGGATCCGGTGGGCGTGCGGGCCGGGCATGTCATTCCGGCACCGGCCGCATCTCGACGACCCGCAGTCCCAGTGACTGGCAGCGCGCCAGCAGCCCGTACAGGTGCGCTTCGTCCACGACGGGGCCGAACAGGACGGTCTGGCCGGCCATCACCACATGGCCCAGCTCCGGAAAGGCCTTCGCCAGCGTTTCCGACAGGTGCCCCTCGACGCGGATCTCATAGCGCACGAGCTTGTCCTCCCACGGATGTCCGGGACAGGCGGACGGCGCCCTTTCCGCCATCGTGCGCCTCCGTGCGGTCCCGGACCTCACCCGGAGCAGGTGACCCGCCCGGTGACGGACGCCCGGATCAGTGCTTCAGCACGATCTTGAAAACGATGATGAGCAGACCGAGGAACAGGTTGACCGACGCCGTGACGGCGATGAGCCGTGGCGAGGCACCGGCGCGGCGTGCGGCGGCCACGGACCAGCCGATCTGGCCGACCACGGCGACGCACAGAGCCAGCCAGACCGCTCCTCGCACGTCCAGTCCGAGGAGCGGACTGATCGCCACCGCGACGGCTGGCGGGACCGCGGCCTTGACGATGGGCCACTCGTCACGGCACACGTGCAGGACGAGAGCGCGGTCCGGAGCCTGCTGCGCCAGGCGTGCCCCGAACAGCTGGGCGTGCACGTGCGCGATCCAGAACACCACACCGGTGAGGAGCAGCAGCAACACCAGCTCGGTCCGCGGGAACTGCCCCAGGGAGCCGGCGCCGATCACCACGGAGGACGCCAGCATGGAACCGTAGACGCCGCCGGTGTAGTCCGCGCCGGCCCGGCGCTCGGCACGTCGCCTGCTGCGTTCGGCCGGGGTGGCGGTTGTCCTGAACACGAACGACTCCCCTCCGACTCACTGGGTCTATCCGGTCGCCCCGGCCATGGCGTCGGCGTCCTGATCGCGAGGACGGCTGCCGCGTGCGGCCGGCAGGTGCGGGGTGACGAGGAAACTGGCCAGAGCCACGCCGCCGGTGGCCAGGATCGCCGCCTTCAGACCCTGCAACTGCGCCTCGGCGTAGGACTCGGTGACGGCGTCGACCTCGGACGGCGGCAGCCCGGCACGCTCGGCCGCCGAACGCAGCTGATCGGTGGGGACGAAGGTGATCCCGGCCTCCAGGGCGACGCCGACCTGTGCACGGGTCTCCTCGGACAGTTGCGCGTTGTCTTCCACCCGCGTGGTGAAGGCATGGGCCAGCGCGCCGATGAGGAGGGAGCCGATGAGCGCGGTGCCCAGCGCGGAGCCCAGGTTCTGTGCCGTGAACTGCAGCCCGCCCGCCTCGCTGCGTTCCTCCTCGCCCACCCCGGACTGCACGATGTTGCCCAGCTGCGAGGCGAGCAGCCCGACCCCCACGCCCAGCACGGCCATGGCACCGGCGAACTGCCCGTCGTCGATGGCCGGGTCGATCGTGGCCAGCAGCCACACGATGGCCGCCACCAGCGTCGCCAGGGCCAGCCGGACCACCCGGCGCGGCCCGATCAGGCGCCCCAGGGAGGACCCGCACAGGGAGGTCACCAGCATGGTGACGGACACCGGGAGCAGACGCAGACCGGTCTCGAAGGCGTCGAACCCCTGCACCACCTGCAAGTACAGCGGAATGGTGAAGAACAGGCCCAGCAGGATGAGGTTCTGGCTCAGCAGCGTCAGCAGGCCCGACCGCAGCACGGGTCTGCGCAGCAGGGCCAAGTGCACCAGCGGATCGGCGCTCTCGTGCTCCCGCCGCCGCTCCCACCAGCGGAAGACGGCCAGGACAGCGGCCCCGGCGCCGACGACGAACAGGGTCGGGGCGAAGCCGAGCACGGTGAAGGGCGGGTTCCGGGGCTGTACCCATCCCCAGGTGCTGCTCTGCAGCACGCCGAGGACACCCAGCCCGAGACCGGCCGCGGAGAGGACCGCGCCGACCACGTCCAGTCGGGGGCGCCGCCCGCTCGTGGGGGGCGTCGCGATCACCCGGCGGCACAGCAGCACCGCCACGACGACCACGACCTCTCCGGCGAAGACCAGCCGCCAGGTCAGATACGTCGTCACCCATCCGCCCAGCAGCGGGCCGACCGCGATGCCCGCACCGGCCAGCCCGCCGATGACCGCGTAGGCGATGGCCCGGTCGCGTCCGCGGTACGACTCCGCGACGAGGGCCGCCATGGCCGGCAGCACCATGGCCGCTCCGAGCCCTTCGATGACGGACCAGCCCAGCATGAGGACCCACAGAGCGGGTGCCAGAGCCGTCAGGCCCGACCCGACGCCGTAGACGAGCATCCCGAGCAGGAACATGCGGCGACGTCCCACGATGTCCCCGAGCCTGCCGCCGATCAGCATGAAAGCGGCCATCACCAGCGCGTACAGGGTGATGACGGCCTGAATGGCGGTGACCTCGGTGTCGAAGTCCTCGACCAGCTGACTGATGGACACGTTCATCACGGAGGTGTCCAGGACCATCAGGAACTGGGCCGCCCCGAGGACGATCAGAGCCCGCCAGCGCTTCACGGTGTCCACCTCGCCGCGTCGACCGGTTCGCCGGGGCAGTGCCCGGCGTACGCCGGCGAACGCGTCGCCGGCTGTCCCCATGGCACCCGATGTGCGCGCCGCACGCCTCACCCACGAAGGGGGAAGTACGGTTTTGCGGCGCGGGTGATCGGCAGAGGGCTCAGAGCATCCGGAGGTCGCGTGCGCGGCGTACCGCTTCGCCGCGCCGGTTCACCGCGAGTTTCCGGTAGACGCTCTTCAGATGGGTCTTCACCGTGTTGACCGACAGGCAGAGATCGGCGGCGATCTCCTCGGTCGACATCATGCGGGCCACCCGGTCCAGGACGTCGTGCTCGCGCGCGCTCAGCTCCACCGCCACGAGCGGTGCGGGCGGTTGCTCCGGCCGGGTCCCCTCGCCCTGCGCGGGCGCGGCGGGTGTCAGCCAGCCTGCCGCCAGGTCGTGCAGCTGAGCCGTGGCGAGGAGAGGCCGGATCCACGCTCCGGCGTCCAGGAACGGACGTCGCAGCCGCTCGCGGCGGGCGTCGAGCAGTGCCTGTGCCACGAGCTTGCGGGCTGTCGCCCCGTCGCCGGCCGCGGCGGCGGCCCGGGCCCGCACCAGCGCTGCCCGCACCGTCACCGCCGGGCCGGTGCGCCCCTCGGCGTGGACACTGTCGAGCAGGTCGAAGGCCGCAGCGGGACGCCGGGCGGCGAGCTGGATCGCCGCGGCCTCCACGGCATACACGGGCTGGTCGCCGGAGACGGCCCGCAGTACCTCGGCGGCCTCGTCGGGCCGTCCCTCGGCCAGATGGGCGGCCGAGGTGACGAGCGCTTCGTGGCTCCGCGCCCAGGGGGAGGCCACGGCGGCGGGGACGGCCGGGTCCGCCGCCTCGACAGCGGCCCGCACCTTGCCCCGGGCCATCAACAGGCGCGCCGCGGCAAGGGCGCGCCCCGCTGCCAGCACGGGATCGGGCGTTCCGGAGGGGGGCTCGGTGGTCTCGTCGATGAGGGCCTGCGCCCGGCTCAGTTCGTCGCGGTCCACCGCGACCGCGGCCAGGACCAGCCTCCCGATCCCGGACCCGGACGGTCGGGGCGCTCCGGGCCGGTCCGCCTCGGACACCGCGGCCAGTGCCTTGCGCTCGGCCCGGCCGGGCCAGCCGTTCATGTAGTCGAGCAGGGCCAGATGCCCCAGCGCCTCTTCCCGGGGCAGCGCGGTGGAGGACCCGCCGGGCGCGCCGGCCACATTGGTCAGGACGGCACGCGCGTCCTCGTAGCGCCCGGCCCACAGGAGCGTGGAGCCCACGTGGGTCATCAGCAGGGCGGTCAGTTCGGGATGCTTGTCCAGCAGGTGAACCGGAACCTCCTGCCTCAGCTCAGCGGCCGATTCGGCGGCCTTCTCGACCTCCGGGGGAGAGCCGTTCAGGCGGGCGGCCAGGGCCTCCAGCAGGGCACAGCTCAGCCGGGCGGCCGCCGCGTCGTGCGCGTCGTCGCCCTCGTGGGCGAGCTGCTCCTCGGCGCGGCGCAGGCCGGCCAGGCCGTGATCGAGGTCGTGCCGGGACAGGTCACGGGCCGCACGCACGAGACAGGTGGCCGGGCTCCTCGCCTCGGGCCCCATGTGGGAGAACAGCCGCGAGAGGTTCTCCGAGCTCGGACCCGTGAAGAGCAGCCCGATCGCGAGATCGTCCACGAGGGCACCGGCGGTGAGGTCCCAGTCGCCCGCGGCGGCGCTGTGGGCGAGTGTCTCCGGCAGGAAGCCGTGCCGGTGCAGCCACCGCGCGGCCCGTCGGTGCAGTTCCGGCTCCAGCCCGGGCAGGCGGACGCGCAGGTGTGCCCGCAGTATCTCCCCGAACAGCGGGTGGAGCTGGTACCACGAATGCCCGAGACGCTCGACGAACGCGTTCTCCCGGTGCAGCCCGGCGAGGAGGGGCTCGGCGTCGGCACGGTCGGTCAGCTCGTCGGCCAGATCGGGACAGAAGCGCTCCAGGACGCTGACGCGCAGCAGGAGATCCTGTGTCTCCGGCGTCTGCCTCTTGAGGACCTCGGCCAGCAGGAAGTCCGCCACGGTGCTGCGATCCGCCTCGAACTCCTTCAGATAGAGCTCGGGGTCGGACGTCTCCCGGGCGGCCAGGGCGGACAGGCTCAGGCCGGCGGCCCAGCCCTGTGTGCGGTCGACCAGGTTCCGCGTCGCCTGCACCGGCAGGCTCAGACCGTGCAGTTCCAGCAGCGTGGCGGCCTCTTCCGGGGTGAAGGCCAGTTCGGCGGAGCGGATCTCCGTCAGATCACCGGCCGCCCGGTAGCGGTGCAAGGGGAGCAGTGGTTCGGTGCGGGTGACGAGCACGAGGTGCAGTCCCGGGCCGGCGTGGTGCAGGACGAACTCGAGCTGCTCGGCGACCGTCGCATCCGTCACGCGGTCGTACTCGTCGAGCACGAGGACGACCGGCCGCTCCCGGCCGTTCAGATCGCCCGCCAGTGCCGACAGGAGCCTGCGGTCCACACCGGCGGCGTCCACGGGTGCGCCGACGGCCTCGGACGCCGGTGCGCCGCAGGCCCGCAGCGCCTGCAGCACGTAGGCCCAGAACACGCCGGGACGGCAATCGCCCACATCGCAGGTGAGCCAGGCGACCGGAGGGCCCAGTGCCGAGGCCCAGTCCGCGGCCAGCAGGGTCTTGCCGGCTCCGGCGGGCCCGTTGAGGAGAGTCAGTGGAGTCCTCAGGGCCTGGTCGAGGTGGTCCACGAGCCGCCGACGACGCAGGAACGTGTGGGGCCTCGCGGGGAGGGCGAACCGGGTGCGCAGAAACGGATCCCCCAGGGGATCGGTGCGCGACAGTGCCGGAACGAGGTGAACCGCCGATCCTTGGACATTCTCATGGATTTCCGCCACGGCGCTCATCACCCCTGTCGGTCAGGGCCACGTCATGGGCAGCGCTTCATCCTCAGCATCCCAGCCTTGCCGACGAGCCGCACGACAGACCGCGCCGACGCCCCGCTGACCTGCGCTTTCGGCGTCAGATCAGCGGGGTCGCGGGCGTCAGCGCGGCGGGCGCGGAGCGGCTGTGGGACGGTACATGTCGTCGCGCTCGCGCCAGGAGGCCTCCTCAGACGGCTCGAGGAGGTTGTCGCGCGGCACGACGCACAGAGCCCAGATGATGAAGCCCGAGAGAGCGATCATCACGACCGACCACACCGGGTACTGCGGCAGGGAGAGGAAGTTGGCGATGATGACGAGTCCTGCGATGGCCACGCCCAGGACGCGGGCCCACATCGCCGTCTTGAGCAGCCCCAGGCTGACGATCACGGCGAGTACGCCCAGGGCGAGGTGGACCCAGCCCCAGCCGGTCAGGTCGAACTCGAACACGTAATTGCGGGTCGTCACGAAGATGTCGTCCTCGGCGATGGCCATGATGCCCCGGAAGATATCGAGCAGGCCGACCAGGAAGAGCATCACAGCCGCGAAGGCGGTCAGGCCGGTGGCCCATTCGTCCCTCGCCCTGTGTGACGGTTGAGTGTCTGTCGCGGTCATCGTGCGCCTCGTTTGCGATGCTCGGGGAGCGGTGGGAGCGAAGCGACGCCCTTTGGTGCAGGCCGCGCTCCGACCCGTTCCGGTGTCCTCATCAGCGTGCCCACGGCAAGCAACGGGCTGCCTCACCCGAGGCGGGTGAGTGTGCGACGGCCCTCTCGTGTCCCACCCCGAGTCGAGACGGTGATTCCGCGGCACTCGCACGGCGTGTGCGTCGGGCTTCACCCGTCGTGGATTCCGCTCGACCGGGGACGTACGGCGGGAGGGCCCCCGGACGGACATGTCCGCCAAGGAGGCAGCGATCGACCGCTTCCTCCGCGCATATCCGCACGTGATCGCTGCAGGGCGCGAGCACCCTGCCCTGCACGGGTGCGAGGAGGTTCGCTGGTCGGAGTTCGCCGAGTGCCCTGCCGCGATCCCCGTCCTGCTGTACGGCCTCGTGGATCAGGCCGCGGCGGCCGAGGCCCAGCGCGTTCTCACCAACACCCTGGTCTCCCTCGTCGGGATGAACGCCGCCGTACCCGAAGTCCTGCCGTACCTGCTGCGCCTCGCAGTTCCCGGTCGAGCCGGGCTGCTGGATCGTCTGGTCGTGATCGCCGGTTACTCCGAGCCCGTCGACCCCGGCAGCGAGGCCATCACGTGGTGGCTCGGCAGCGACAGTGATCATCCCGAGCGTGAGCGGTGCAGGGACGTGTTCGCGCGGCACGCGGATGTGGTGGCGACGCTGCCGGAGGAACTGCTCCGGCCCGACAGCCGGGCGGCGCTCCGCCGGGTCGCCGGGCTTCTGTGAAGGCCACTGCCATCGGGCGGGGCACGGGCGGCGGGGCCCTGAGACGGAAGGGGCGCCGGGGCCGGATCGGTTGTGGTGCTCCGGTGCTCTTGATGACCGATCCGGCCCCGGCGCGGCGAGGCTGAGCCCCGGTCGTCTACCCTTGCCGCCACCACGCGGACGCCGCGTCTCGCAGGGTGTTGGTGCCACAGTGCACCTCGCCCATCCCCAGGTGGTACGTGTACCAGTCGTCGATGTACGACACCTTCAGACCGACCTTCTCGTAGGCGGCGGTGACGGCCTGCGTGAAGATGTCCTTGCCGGCGATGACCGGGCCCCACTGGCGCGGGGCGAGGTAGCGGTCGCGGGTCAGCAGCACGCCGTTGACCGCACCGGGAACGTACGCACTGGTCGTCACCGTCGCCGCTGCCCCGGCACGTCCGGCGGCCGGATTCTCGGCGAGCCACTTCTGCTGGCCGTGATCCCCGAGACTGTCCACGAGGTCGGAACCGGCGCCCATGCGCGTCAGGCGCGGCACGGGGATCTCCTGACCCTCGGCGGTCAGTGCCTCCGAGTCGCGGGTGTACAGCGCCGGCACCCGCACGATCTCCGCGTCGGTGACGCCCGTCTCGCGCTTGAGGATCTCCAGGTTGGCCGCGATGCGCCGCGCCGCCATCTCGTTGTCGGCCACCAGATGACGGGAGGCGAGCGCCTGGTCGATGGTCTCCTTGGGGGCCGGAGCGTCACTGCGGCCCGGGACGGAGAACATCTTCGTGCCGCCGTGCCCGTCCCGCTTGGCGTCGCGCAACAGCTTCAGCCCCGCCTGCGGGTCGGCGACGCCGATCCGCCAGCCCCGCGGCGTGTCGGCAGGCAGGAACTGCACGAACTCGTCGACGTGCCCCACCCCGAGCCACGAGGTGTCCAGCAGCAGCGGGTCCTGCAACCCCTGCGACGTGAGCAGCGTCCGCATGACCTTCGACGGACGCGCCCCGCTGTCCTTGCGCTCGCCCATGATGATCCGCCCGGCCGGGAAGGAACGTCCGCCGTGCGTGTAGGGCGGTATGGTCTCCAGGTTCCCCATGGAGTTGAGCGACCAGTCGTCCGGCTCCGCCCGGTCGGTCACCTGCACGACGCCGATGTCCCGGCCGCGCATCCTCTCGAAGAGCTCCCGGCCCGCGTCCCGGTCCGGTTGGGCGGAACGCAGCATCACGCGCATCACCTGCCGCCGGCCGTCCGGCCCGGTCATGCTGACGTAGGCCGGCTCGACGAAGTCCTGCGCCCACCGGTCGGCGTACTTCTCGAAGGTCACCAGCGGCGTGGTGATGCCGGCCTTCCGGACCTCCTTCTCGAGGGCGGTGACGAACGTCCGCTGCAGACGGCTGTCCGGGCCGTCGCCCTGCACCTTGGTCACCATCACCTGCCGGGTGTCCTGAAGGTGATGCTGCGTCAGCAGCGGTGCCACACGCAGGGTGACCGCGTCGGAGGTGGACTTCTGTCCGGTCGTCACGGTCAGCCGGACCACCGCTCGGCCGTCCCATTTCGCACGGTCCCGGACGACATCGGTCGCCTCTACACCGAACTCCGCACCGGCACGCAACTCGGCGGCCGTCAGCCGGGTCCCTGACGTCACCAGGACCCACTTGCCGTCCCGCTTGAGGAAGAGGTGCACGTGCTCACCCCCCGCCGCCACCTTCAGACTGCCCGTCGCCCCGGAGGGAAGATCCGGCAGCGGCACGGAACGGATCCGGGCCAGGTCGGCGGCGTCCGCGGTGCCGTTGACCTTCGTGTCGGAACCGTCGTTGCAGGCGGCCAGCTTGGCGTCGGACAGCGGGGCGCCACCGGGCCCGGACACCGGGCACCGCTTGGCGTCGTCATCGATGTTGGGCAGGTACACAGCCCCACGCTCGACGGACCAGCCGTCCTCGCCCTTGGTGTCGCTGCCGGTGGTGACATCGACCCGCCCGTCGCGGTTCACATCCGCCCGCAGATCGGCGCGCCCGCCCGACTCGGCGGCCACGGCGGAGCCGGCCGGTCCCGCCAGCACGGAACCGGCGGCGGCCATGGCCAGGACCACCGACCCGGCCGGGTACAGGAGCGGACGCAAACGTCTACGTGAACGCACAGCAGTTTCCTCTCGGTTGCGGGTTTCGCCCTGCAAGAGGAAGGACGGCGGCTGCGCGTTCACTGTGCCGCGAGGGTTGTTGCCCACCAACCGCTGAAACCGCTGACAAGCCCGTCAGGAAGGGCGGTTCAGGCGATGGAGGCCGAAATGAGCGCGGAAACGGCGAGGTTGCAGGACGCCGTCACCCAGACCGCGGGGTGGGGCTCGGCCTCGACCAGCGTGGCGCCCAGGCGTCCCGGCGTGACCAGGTCCACCACCAGGAAGGCCACCGCCATCATGACCAGACCCAGCACCCCGAACGCCGCGGTCGAGACGAGCCCCTTGCTGAAGTCCTCGTACGTCGTCCAGATGGACGTGAACACGATGCCGCCGATACCGAGCAGTGCGGAGCTGAGGACCGTCGCGGCGTTGCGATTGCGCTCCTGCCAGATCTGCCGGCCGAGCTTCCCGGGTGTCAGCACGTCGACCAGGACGATGCCGAGGAGCAACAGAACCAGTCCCAGACCGCCGTATGCAGTGGCCCGGCCGAGTCCGTTGACGATGTCGCTCATGGGGATGCCAACTCCGAAACGTAGGGATCATGAGTGATCGCGGTCAAGGAGAGGCAAAATCTAGCGCACACGGGCCGAGCGGCGAACGGCGCCCGCCCCCTGGGAGATCACCGGCGAGGGGCACGAAGTACCCTCCAGCTCAATGGGAAGGAAGCGACAGCACATGCACGTCACGGTGGTCCACGACCCGGGGGAGACGTTCCGATGAGCGGAGCCGGGAAAGCGGAACCCGTCCTCTTCCACACCAGGGGACGCGCCGCCCACATCACGCTCAACCGGCCGCGGGCCCTCAACGCACTCACCCACGTCATGGTCCGCCGCATCGACGAGGCGCTGAGCGCGTGGGAGCGGGACCCCGCCGTGGAGACCGTCGTGATCACCGGCGCCGGGGAGCGCGGCCTGTGCGCCGGCGGTGACATCCGGGCCATCCACGACGACGCCCGCGACGGCGACGGCACCGCCTCGGCCCTGTTCTGGCGCGACGAGTACCGCCTCAACGCCCGGATCGCCCGCTACCCCAAGCCGTACGTCGCCGTGATGGACGGCATTGTGATGGGCGGCGGGGTCGGTGTGTCGGCGCACGGCGACGTCCGCGTCGTCACCGAGCGGTCCCGGGTCGCCATGCCGGAGACGGGAATCGGTTTCGTGCCGGACGTGGGTGGCACCCACCTGCTCGCCGCCGCGCCCGGTGAGCTGGGCACCCATCTGGCCCTGACGGGCGCTCAGATCGGCGCCGGCGACGCGATGCTGTGCGGACTCGCCGACCACTTCGTGCCGACGTCCTTGCTGCCCGGCCTCCTCGACGCCCTGGCCGAACTCCCCGCGGAGCAGGCCCTGGCCGGCTGTGCACAGGCGCCGCCGGAGGGTGTCCTGGCGGCCCGGCGCGTCTGGATCGACGCCTGCTACTCCGCCGACACCGTCGAGGAGATCGTCCGTCGGCTGCTCGCGCACGGCGACCCCGCCGCCGAAGAGGCCGCGCGGACCCTGCTCGGCAGGTCGCCGACCGCTCTCAAGGTCACCCTCGCCTCCCTGCGCCGTGCCCGGGAGCTCGGCCGGCTGGAGCCCGTCCTGGACCAGGAGTACCGCGTCTCCTGCGCCGCCCTGGACACCTCCGACCTGGTGGAGGGGATCCGCGCCCAGGTCGTCGACAAGGACCGCACGCCGCGCTGGTCACCGAAGACCCTGGCCGAGGTCACCGATGCCGACGTGGAGCGCTTCTTCACCCCGCTCGGCGCACGCGAACTCGGCCTGTCGCCGGGCCCTTGCTGACGGAACGCCCGGATCGAACATCGTGACGGGGTGCCGGGAGCCGGCTTCCGACACCCCCGTCGGCCGGCGGACGGTCAGAGCATGAGCAGCAGCCGCGTGTTGGGCACGAGCTTCCGGTTGACGCTGGTGCTCTGCACGAAGATCGTGAAGTGCTCGTTGTGGTCGGGCTTGACGCGCACTTCCGCGTTGGGCAGCCCCAGCAGGGCACGAGCCTGGGGACCGGTGTACACGCGGTCGGTCTTCTTCTCCAGCACCGCGATCTGCTTCTGCGCCTGGATCTTCTCCGACTTGCTCAACTGGTAGTAGGCGGCACCGGTCCGGTAGGTGTGCCCGCATTCGATGACCCATTCCCTGATCGCCGCGTCGCGGGCCACCGGGATCAGCTGGTACTTCGACGGGTCGGCCGGGGTGAGGCCGGCTGCCTTGATGGTGTCCTCGTTGACCGCTTCGGCTCCCGTGGAGAACACCGCGCGCGAGCCCCGGATGCCCTGGGTGCGGCCCATCATGAAGTTCTCGGTGGCCTGCCGGATGACCTGCCCGGCCTCCTCCAGGCCCTGCGTGCTGGTTGCGTCCCATATGGCGATGTTGTCCTTGGGGAACCCGCACTGCATGGCCTCGCGCTTGCCCATCTGGTCGGGCACCAGGACCGCCAGCGTCCAGTTGTCCTGCTGTGTGCGGATCATCTCCGCCACGGCCTGGACCAGTTGACGTGGGTCCGTGGCGGGGGTGTCCGGGCAGCGGTGGCTCGCGTTCTCCTGTCCGTCGGTCAGGACGAACGTCAGGAAGCTGTGGTCGCCGTACAGTTGGGCCGTCTGGGCCAGCTCGCTCTGTGATTTCAGTGCGGCCGCCAGGAGGGCGGTCATCCCCCCGGTCCGGTACAGCTGCTTCAGTGACGGCATGCGCAGCACGTCCTTGTCGTAGATGACGCACTCCACCTTGTCGGCGAAGACGTACACCGTGACGCGCGTTTCCTGGTCGAGCTCCCTCGAACGGCGTGCGAGGTACGCGATCTGCTGGTCGGCTACCTCTACGACCTTGCCGCTCAGGTGCGACATCGATGAACTGGCATCCAGCACCAGAGCAACGTGGTTGATGTAGTTCTGGGTTGCGGACATCACAGCTCCCCCTCGTTCCGGCTTGATGTTCCTACCTTCTCACCCACCACTGACAATCGATCTTGAGCGCAACCCTGCGCACAGGTGTAGTGCCGTGCTGCCGTGGGTCATTTACTTTGCCACAAAAATATTTTGTGGCAAAACCATGTAGTGGGCATCATGAGCACATGGACACCGCGACTGATCTCGGCCGCCTCATCGGACCCCTGCGGCGGGCCATGCTGCTGCGCACCCGCCGCGCGGAAGACCTGCCGGATCTTCCCGAGGCCCAGATCGAACTCCTGAGGATCCTGTCCGAGGCCGGGCCCCTCGCGCCGGGTGAGGTCGCGACCCGTCTGCGCGTGGCCTCCTCGACGGTCAGCAATCTGGTCCGCGTGATGACCGCGTCGGGTCTCGTCGAGCGCAGGCCGTCGTCCACCGATCTGCGCACGGTGATGCTCGTGGCCTCGCCTCGTGCGCTGGACCTGCTCGGCCGGTACGACCGAGTGAGCACGCAGGAGCTGAGGCAGGCCCTCGGCGCCCTCGCGCCCGACAGGCGACGGGCCATCGAGGAGGCGCTGCCGGCGCTCAGGGAGCTGATCGGTGTCCTGGAAGAGCAGCGTGACTGACTCCGGAGTCATGCCCGAAGAAGTGAGGCATGAGACCCGGATATCGGGGTAAGCGCTTCCAGCCGGACGGGAAGGGCTGCGACACCTGGGGAGGTCGAAGCGGCCCTTCCCCCTTTTTCCTTCTTTCTTCGCACGATCCGCCGTCGGTCCGCCAAGTCGGTCCTCAACACGACCCGCGGCCCGGGGTCGACCTTGATCACGCCGGCCTCGGGGGGCCGACCTCGATCACGCTTGCAGGAGCCTGCGCTTCTGCTCCTCGAATTCGGCCTCCGTGAGCACCCCTTGGGTCCTGAGCTCACCGAGCTGCTTCAGCTGTTCGATCTTGTCCGTCATGTCCGGGGCCGACGGCGCGGCGGCAGCCGGGGGCTCGGGTGAGTACTCCCCGTAGCCCTGCTGTGCCGCCCATCGCCCCTGCTGTCGCCGTGTGACGCGGTTCGACACGGCGGTCGCCGTACCCGCGACGACGGCGGTGCGCGCGACTCCGCGAAGAAGACCTGGCATGACTGCGTTCCCTTCTGGCCGTTAGCGTCGTCGAACGCCGCTCAGCGAGCGGCTTCGATCTCGTCGAGGGCGGCGACGACGGCATTGACCGGGATGCGTCCCGAGGCGACCAGCCTGGCCCCGCCGCGGCGCAGGGCGGCGGCGAACGGCGCGGCCCATACGTTCTCGTAGACCAGGATGCCGGCGGAGCACCCGGGTTCCAGCGCGGTGGCCGCCTCCTCGAGGTCGTCCTGGCCCAGCAGGCCCGAGGAGGCGCCCTCGAACACGGCCAGGTCCAGAGCGCCGTCGCCGGTGAGGTCGGCGATCTCCATGCCGGTCACGGTTCCGTCCTCGTCCTTCCTGACGAACATCAGGTCCAGGATCCGGATCAGACCGCGGTCCACCAGATCGACGAGCAGGGGGAAGCCCTCGCCGGTCATGCGGTTCCCGGGGAACTCGACGACCAGGTAGTCGATGGGCCCCACTTCTTCGAGTTCCTCGCTCACGGCGTCACCTCTGGTCCTCGCGGCTGTTCTCCTACCGCCCCCGCCACCATTCCAGCATCGGGCCCCGGGCCTCGCACTCCGTGGACGGATCGCCCACTCGGCGCGCAGAGGTCGCGGACGCCCGTCGTGGTTCCGGCGGGGCAAAGGGCCCGGAGGGCCGCGCCGCGCAGCACGCGGGTGAAGCCTGAGCCGCTGTCATCGTCCCGGGGCATGCATGAGGATCTCCGCCGTATCCGGCTGGGTCGGCGGCATCGACGCACTGGAGGCGAGAGTGATGAACCAACGAGCCGGACAGGCGGGCCCCCAGACCATCGACGTCCCGGTCCTCATCGTGGGCGGCTCCCTGGTCGGCCTGTCGACCTCGTTGTTCCTGGGACGGCTGGGTGTACCGCACCTGCTGGTGGAGCGCCACGCGGGCACCTCCATCCACCCCCGTGGACGAGGCAACAACGTCCGCACCATGGAGCTGTTCCGGGTGGCGGGTGTGGAGGAGGCGATCCACGAGGCGGCCGCCACCCTGTCCGTCAACCACGGCATCCTGCAGGCGCCCACCCTGGTGGGCGACGCGGGTGAGTGGCTGTTCAAGGACATCGACCCGGGCGGCGGGCTGGCCCGCTTCAGCCCCAGCGCCTGGTGCCTGTGCAGCCAGAACGACCTCGAGCCGGTCCTGCTCGAGCACGCCCGCAGCTACGGCGGCGACCTGCGCTTCTCCACCGAACTGATGTCGTTCGACAGTGACCCCACCGGGGTGACCGCCGTCGTCAAGAGCCGCGAGACCGGCGAACACACCACCATCCGCGCGGACTACCTCGTCGCCGCCGACGGCCCCCGCAGCCCCGTGCGTGAGCAGCTGGGCATCGCACAGAGCGGGCCCGGCGACCTCTTCCACAACGTCAGCCTCACCTTCCGCTCCCGTCGTCTCGCCGACGTCGTGGGTGACCGGCACTTCATCGTCTGCTACCTGACCGACCCGGAGGCCGACGGCGCCCTGCTCCCGGTGGACAACCGCGAGAACTGGGTCTTCCACGCCCCCTGGCACCCCGAGCACGGTCAGTCCCTGGAGGAATTCACCGACGAGTGGTGCACCGAGCACATCCGCCGGGCGGTCGGCGTCCCCGACCTCGACGTGGAGATCACCGGCAAGGCGCCCTGGCACGCCGCCCAGAGGGTCGCCAGCAGCTATCGCTCGGGCCGTGTCTTCCTCGCCGGTGACTCGGCCCACGAGATGTCCCCCACCGGGGCCTTCGGGTCCAACACCGGCATCCAGGACGCGCACAACCTCGCCTGGAAGCTGGCCGCCGTCCTCGACGGCTGGGCGGGGGAGCGGCTCCTGGACAGCTACGACGCCGAGCGCCGCCCCGTGGCCGAGGCCACCAGCGCGCGTGCCGCGGCCCGGTCGGCCGAACACAGCCACCCCGGATTCGCCCCGCCGCCCGGAGCGGGCGGCGGTGGCCCACGGCAGGGCATCCTCAACGTGGCCCTCGGCTACCGCTATCCGCAGGGCGCCGTCGTCGGCGCGGACCCCGACGTCCCGGTCGTGCCGGAGGGCCTCGATCTGTCCGGCGGACCCGGCAGCAGGGCACCGCACCTCTGGGTGCGTCGCGGGGACGAACGGATCTCGACGCTCGACCTCTACGAGCGGTCCCTCGTGCTGCTCAGTGACGCCGCGGAGGCCCCCGCGTGGCACGAGGCCGCCCTCCGCATCGCCGACGAGCTGTCCCTCCCGCTCATGTCGTACCGGGTGGGCGCCGGAGCTCAGGCCGACCTGGTGCCCGAGGACGGCGTCGACTGGGCGGAGCGGCACGGCACCGGACCGGGCGGCGCCGTGCTCGTCCGGCCCGACGGGTTCGTCGCATGGCGGTCGCCGGGCCCCGAGGCGGACGCCGAAGCGGTGCTGCGCGAGGTCTTGCGGACCGGGCTGGCTGTCGCCTGAGGCACCGCGGGCTCGCTCGTGTCGCACGCCGAGCGTGACCGCCCGAGGTCGCGGCATCGGCCGCCTTCGCCACCGGCGTGACCGGGTGCCGGTGGCGAAGGTGGTGACACAGCACATCACCTGTGCGGGGGACAGCGGCGCCGGCGGGTCGAGGACCCCTTCGACGGCCGAGGTCCCTTCGCTCATCCCGACCGGACGTCCCCGGCACTGTCACTCACGTACTTCATCCGAGTCGCGCGATGTGCGGGGACGGGCACAGGATCGAGGAACGCTGACGTCGCATCACTGCGGCCAAACGTTCACTTCCCCCTCCGCGAAGGAGATGAGCTCAGGATGACCACCACATCCGAACGGGTTGCAGGTTCGCGAACGCGGCAGGCGTCGCACCACGTCTCGCAGTCCGTGTTCGACGGGTCCCGGCTCCGGGTCGTCCTCCTGGTCGACGTCCACGACGGCGCCCAGCAGGAGTTCCTGGAGGCCTACGAACAGTTGTGCAACCAGGTCGCGTCCGTACCCGGACATGTCAGCGACCAACTCTGCCAGTCGATCGAGAACCCCTCCCAGTGGCTCATCACCAGCGAGTGGGAGAGCGCCCCGCCGTTCCTCGCCTGGGTCAACAGCGAGGAGCACGTGCGGATGGTGGAGCCGCTGCACAGCTGCGTGCGCGACACCCGCTCCCTGCGCTTCCACGTCGTCCGCGAGACCGGCGGCCCGGCGGCCGACCCCGGCCAGGAGGAGCGCCGGCTCCAGACGGCCCCCAGGATCGGCGACGGCCTCATCCGGCACGCGCTCACCTTCACCGTCAAGCCGGGCAGCGAGGAGATCGTCGCCAAGATCCTCGCCGACTACGCCTCACCCGAGCCGCAGGTCGACGACACCACCCGGCTGTGCCGCACCTCCCTGTTCATGCACGGCAACCGCGTGGTGCGGGCCATCGAGGTGCGGGGTGACCTGCTGGCCGCCCTGCGCCACGTCGCCCGGCAGCCCGAGGTGCGGGCCGTCGAGGAGGCCATCAACCCCCATCTGGAGCAGGACCGGGACCTCAACGACCCCGAGTCCGCCCGGGTCTTCTTCACCAGGGCCGCGCTGCCGGCCGTCCACCACGTGACGGCGGAGCGGCAGAACCCCCAGGCCGAGCGCTACGCCCTGTACTACCCGGCCCGGCCGGACCTCGGCATGAAGCTGGCCGAACTCCTGGCCCGTCAGGACGAGGCGGCGGCGGACGACCCGCACAGCCCGGTCCTGCGCAGCACCATCTTCCAGCGCGACGACGTCGTCGTACGACTCATCGACGTGCGGGAAGGGATCGAAGCCGCCGACCCCGTCCGGATCCTGGGCCTCACCGACTCGGCGCAGGCGGCCGAGCTGACGACGCTCCTGGACGACGCGGGCACGCCGGCGTCCGCGTCCGGGGCAGGGGGCATGGCGCGCCTCCTGGAACTCGCGCGCATGGACCTCGTCACCGACCGCCGGTCGCCCGACGCCTGATTCACCGTCTCGTGGGAGAGGCGGCGCCTCTCCCACGGTGGTGCAGCACATCAACGGAGGAACGCGTGATCACATCTCGTCCCAGAATCGTGAGCATGAGCGACGTCGAGCCCAACCGGCGGCGAGGCGGTGACCTGCGCGCCATGCTGACTCCGGCCGCGGTCGGCGCCACCAGCGGTTTCATGGGCGTGGCCCTCATCGAGCCCGGTGACCGCATCGCCGAGCACTACCACCCGTACTCCGAGGAGTTCGTGTACGTCGTGTGCGGGCGGCTGGAGGTCGACCTCGACGGCGAGCCGCACCCGCTCCAGCCGGAGCAGGGTCTGCTGATCCCCCTCAACGTGCGCCACCGCTTCCGCAACGTCGGCGACGTCGAGGCACGGCTGGTCTTCCACCTCGGTCCGCTGGCCCCGAGCCCGCCCCTGGGCCACGTCGACACCGAGGAGACCGACGCCGAGTCCGCAGTGGTGGGAGCGGAGGCAGCCGCACGACGTCAGGTCCGGTCATGACGAGACGCGTGGTGGTCACCGGCATAGGCATCGTCGCACCGGGCGGCATAGGCGTACCGGCCTTCTGGGACCTGCTGGCCGCCGGACGTACGGCGACACGGGCCATCACGTTCTTCGACCCGGCCGGTCTGCGTTCACGGATCGCCGCCGAGTGCGACTTCGACCCCGCGGCCCACGGTCTGGACACACACGACGTCGAACGGTGCGACCGCTACATCCAGTTCGCCATGGTCGCGGGGGACGAGGCGGTACGGGACGCCGGACTCGACTTCGACGCCGAGGACCCGTGGCGCGTGGCGGTCTCGCTGGGCACCGCGGTCGGCGGCACCACCCGGCTGGAGAACGACTACGTCCTCGTCAGCAACAGCGGACAGCACTGGGACGTGGACCACCGGAAGGCAGGCCCGGACCTGCACCGCGCGTTCTCGCCCAGCACGCTCGCCTCGACCGTGGCGGAGCGCTTCGGGGCGCGCGGCCCGGTGCAGACCGTCTCCACAGGCTGCACCTCCGGCCTCGACGCCGTCGGGTACGCGTTCCACACCGTGCAGGAGGGCCGGGCCGACGTGTGCCTGGCCGGCGCCTCGGACTCGCCGATCTCCCCGATCACCATGGCCTGCTTCGACGCGATCAAGGCCACCTCACCCAACAACGACGACCCCGCCCATGCCTCGCGTCCCTTCGACGCGGACCGGGACGGATTCGTCATGGGCGAGGGCGGCGCCGTCCTGGTCCTGGAGGAGCTGGAGCACGCAAGGGCCCGTGGCGCCCGCGTGTACTGCGAGCTCGGCGGGTACGCCACCTTCGGCAACGCCTACCACATGACCGGTCTGACCAGTGAGGGCCTGGAGATGGCCCGGGCCATCGAGGACGCCCTCGATCTCGCGGGGCTCGACCCCACCGCGATCGACTACGTCAACGCGCACGGGTCGGGCACCAAGCAGAACGACCGCCACGAGACCGCCGCGGTGAAACGGGTCCTGGGCGCTCACGCCTACGAGACCCCCATGAGTTCCATCAAGTCGATGGTGGGCCACTCCCTGGGCGCCATCGGAGCGATCGAACTCGTCGCCTGTGTGCTGGCCCTGGCCCACCAGGTGGTACCGCCGACAGCGAACTACGAGACCCCCGATCCCGAGTGCGACCTGGACTACGTCCCGCGCGTCGCCCGCGAGCGCAAGCTGACCAGCGTGCTCTCGGTGGGCAGCGGGTTCGGTGGCTTCCAGTCCGCGGTGGTGATGAACCGGCCGAGGGAGAAGACACGATGAGCGAACCCCGGACACGGCGCGCGGCCGTCACGGGAATCGGTGTGGTCGCGCCCAACGGAGCCAGTACCGAGACCTTCTGGAAGTCCACCAGGGAGGGCATCAGCGCCCTGGACCGGATCACCCGGGACGGCTGCGAACACCTGCCGCTGCGTGTGGCGGGCCAGGTGCGCGACTTCGATCCGTCGGCGGCGATCGAGGAACGCTTCCTGGTCCAGACCGACCGGTTCACCCACTTCGCGATGGCAGCGGCCGACCTCGCCCTGGACGACGCCGGGCTGCACCGGTCCGAGACCGACGAGGTGCCGTTCTCGGTGGGCGTGGTCACCGCGGCCGGTTCCGGCGGCGGCGAGTTCGGACAGCGCGAACTCCAGCAGCTGTGGGGCAAGGGCAGCCGTTTCGTGGGCCCCTACCAGTCCATCGCCTGGTTCTACGCCGCCAGCACCGGCCAGATCTCCATCCGCCGGGGCTTCAAGGGCCCCTGCTCGGTCGTCGCCGCCGACGAGGCCGGCGGCCTGGACGCCCTCGCTCACGCGGCGCGGGCCGTGCGGCGCGGCACCGACGTGATCGTGGCCGGGGCGACCGAGGCGCCCATCGCGCCCTACTCGGTGGTCTGCCAACTCGGCTACCGGGAACTCAGCACGGTCGACGACCCGGCCTGCGCCTACCGCCCGTTCACGTCCACGGCCAGTGGTTTCGTGCCCGCGGAGGGTGGCGCCATGGTCGTGGTGGAGTCGGAGTGCACGGCCCGGGAACGCGGTGTGCGCGTGCGGGCCCACCTGGCCGGGCACGCGGCGACCTTCACCGGAGCCTCCCGCTGGGAGGAGTCCCGGGAAGGCCTCGCCCAGGCCATCCGAGGAGCGCTGGCCGAGGCCGACTGCGCCCCCGAGGAGATCGACGTGGTCTTCGCCGACGCCCTCGGCGTACCGGAGGCGGACCGCGCCGAGGCCCTGGCCATCGCCGACGCGCTCGGCGCCCACGGCACCCGGGTGCCCGTCACCGCCCCGAAGACGGGGATCGGCAGGGCCTACTGCGCGGCACCTCTGACGGACGCCGCGACAGCGGTGCTGTCGATGGAGCACGGCCTGATCCCGCCCACCCCCAACGTCGTCGACATCTGCCACGACCTCGACCTGGTGACCGGCCGGGCCCGTACCGCCGATGTGCGTACGGCGCTGCTGCTGAGCCGGGGACTCATGGGGTCGAACTCGGCGCTCGTGCTACGGCACGGCGCCACCGGCGCCTCGTCGTGAGGCGCCGCGGAACAGGCAAGGAAAGGGAATGGCATGACTGACCGCATCACTGTGGAAGAGCTGGCCGAACTCATGAAGAAGTGTGCCGGTGCCACCGTCACCCCGGAGGAACTCCGCCGCGACGGAGCGGTCTTCGAGCCCATGGGCGTCGACTCGCTGGGCCTGCTGGGCATCGTCGGCGAGCTGGAGAACCGGTACGGCACGCCGATGCCGCCGGACGCCGAACGCAGCAAGACGCCCCGGCAGTTCCTCGACCTGGTCAACAGTGCCCTCATGGCAGGAGCGTGACATGACAGGACACACGCAGAACGAGATCACCATCGCGGCGCCCCTGGACCTGGTCTGGGAGGTGACCAACGATCTGGAGAACTGGCCGCAGCTGTTCAGCGAGTACGCCTCCGTCGAGATCCTCTCCCGCGAGGGCCACCGGACGACCTTCCGGCTGACCATGCACCCCGACGAGAACGGCACCGTGTGGAGCTGGGTCTCGGAGCGCGAGCCGGACCGTGAGTCGCTCACCGTCAAGGCCCGCCGGGTCGAGACGGGGCCCTTCGCCCACATGGACATCCACTGGCGGTACGAGGAGGTACCGGCCGGCACGCGGATGGTCTGGACGCAGGACTTCGCGATGAAGCCTGACGCGCCGGTCGACGACGAGTGGATGACCGACAACATCAACCGGAACTCCAAGGTGCAGATGGCGCTGATCCGGGACCGCATCGAGAAGATCGCCGCTGAGCGCGGTGCGACGCACGGTCTGCACGGCGGTGCTGCGCGCGCTCGCAACGACTGAGCCGGACGGAGAACGATCCCATGCACCAAGCTCTGATCGTCGCCCGGATGGCCCCGGGATCGGCGCCCGACATCGCCAAGGTGTTCGAGGAGTCGGACCGGGGAGAGCTGCCGCGGCTCGTCGGCGTGACCCGGCGCAGCCTCTTCCAGTTCGGCGATGTGTACATGCACCTGATCGAGGCCGAGCGCGACCCCGGTCCCGCCATCGCCAAGGTCGCCGGGCACCCCGAGTTCCGGGACGTCAGCGAGCGGCTCGCCGCGTACGTCAGCGCGTACGACCCCGAGACCTGGCGTTCCCCCAAGGACGCCATGGCGCAGCGCTTCTACGTCTGGGAGCGCGAACCGGCCGGCTGACCGCCGCCGGTGACGACCGGTCGCCGGGTCCGCGACGCTGCGGACCCGGCGACCGGTCGTACCTGGGGGGAGCCGCGGGCCACCAGAGCTCCGCGGTGCGCGGTCGGATCAGCCGGGAACGTGGCAGTCGAACGCGTGCAGGTACGGGTTGACCGGGCTGATGTCGTCGATGACCAGGCCTGCCTCGGTCAGCCGGTCCAACATGCTCCGGGTGGTGTGCTTCGCCCCGCCGACGTTGAGGAGCAGCAGCAGGTCCATCGCGGTGCTGAACCGCATGGACGGCGTGTCGTCGACGAGGTTCTCGATGACCACGACCCGCGTCCCGGGGCCGCCGGCCTCGCGGACGTTGCGCAGGGTGCGGGCCGTGCTCTCGTCGTCCCATTCCAGGATGTTCTTGATGACGTAGACGTCGGCCTTCACCGGGACGGCCGTCCGGACGTCGCCGGGCACCACCCGTGCGCGGTCCGCGAGGTCACCGCCGGCGCGCAGTCTCGGGACGGCGTTCTCCACCACCCGCGGGAGGTCCAGCAGCGTCCCGTGCATCGTGGGGTACTTGTCCAGCAGGCTCGCGACCACGTGCCCCTGGCCACCGCCGATGTCGGCGACCGACGCGCTCCCCGACAGGTCGAGGAACTCCGCGACGTCGCGCGCCGACTGCACGCTGGAGGTCGTCATGGCGCGGTTGAAGACGTCGGCCGACTCCGGGGCGTCCTCGTTGAGGTAGGGGAAGAACTCCTTGCCGTACAGGTCCTCCACCACGTTGTGGCCGGTGCGCACGGCCTCGTCCAGCTTCGGCCAGACGTCCCAGGTCCACGGCTCGGTGCACCACAGCGTGATGGCGCGCAGGCTGTCGGGGTCGTCCTCGCGCAGCAGACGCGAGACGTCCGTGTGCGCGAAGGTCCCGTCCGGGTGCTCGGCGAAGACGCCGTAGCAGGACAGCGCCCTCAGGAGCCGGCGCAGCGGGCGGGGTTCGGCCTTCACCGCGGCCGCGAGGTCCTCCACGGCCATGGGATCGTCACCGAGCGCGTCGGCGACGCCCAGCCGGGCGGCCGCGCGGAGGGCGGCGGCACATGCCGCCCCGAATGCGAGTTCCCGCAGCCGCATGGAGGGCGCGGGAGCGGGCTGAGTGGTCGTCATGTGCCGCCTTCCTTCTTGGGTCAGGTGCAGCAGGGGGCTACCGGGTACGTGCCGGTCCCGGTGCGAAGAGGAGCCGGGGGAACGGTCAGCACAGTCCGGTGGGCAGGGACGACGCGCAGTGGTTGCCCTGGAACGTGTTGCCCAGACCGGGGTCCGTGTTGACCAGGTCCGCCGGGGAGTTGCCCTCCAGCAGGTTGCCGCTGATCCGGTTCC
The DNA here is from genome assembly GCF_021474405.1 of [Streptosporangium] indianense. Classification (GTDB taxonomy): domain Bacteria; phylum Actinomycetota; class Actinomycetes; order Streptomycetales; family Streptomycetaceae; genus Streptomyces; species Streptomyces indiaensis. The sequence continues at coordinate 6,484 of NZ_JAKEIO010000073.1, read as the reverse complement.
GCTCGCTGGTCGTGCCCACGAAGCTCTTGAACACGACGATGCCGCCCGACAAGGGGGAGGTGCCGACGTTGTCCCTGATCACGTTGTGCGTGATCAGGTTGTCGTCGGCGCCCGTCACGACGATGCCGGATCCCTGCAGGGCGTCCAGCCGGGCGGTCTTCGGGCAGGACTTGTTGTTGCGCTCGATGCGGTTGCCGCGCACGGTCACGAAGCCGGCCTTCGGCTTGTTCTCGTCACCGACGACGAAGACCGCCGCGCAGTTGCCGGTGAGGTGGTTGCCCTTCACGGTCAGGTTGCGCAGCCGGCGGACGGTGACGCCGATCCGGTTGCCCTCCAGCCGGTTGCGCGCCACGACCGTCCCCTCGGTGTCGGCGGCGCCCTGCTCCTGTGTCACCGTGTTGGCGAGGAACAGGCCCGCGTCGCCGTTGCCGCGGGCGGTGTTGTCGCGGAACAGGCCTCGGCGTGAGTGCTCCGTGGCGATGCCCCACACCCCGTTCTCGGCCGCGACGACATTGCGCACGGTCAACCGGTCGGCCTGGTTGGCGTAGACGCCGGTCTTGGGGAAGCCGGTCACCGTCAGGGAGGCGATGATGACGCCGTCGACGTTGTGGTCCTTCGGGCCCCCGACACAGATGCCGTTGCCGGCCGCGGCACAGCCGGCGGCGCCAGACGGGGTGTCCGGGGCGGTGCTCGGGGCGGTGGTCGTGCTCGTGCCCGCCGCCGGCCTGAGCACCGTGCCTCGGCCCATGCCCTTCAGGGTCAGCCCTGGGGTGGTGATGTCGACGCTCGCGTGGTGAATGCCGCGCGCCAGCAGAACGGTGTCGCCCGGCCGGGCCGCGTCCACCGCGTCCTGGATCGATTCTCCCGGCATGACGACATGGACCGTGTGGTCGGCGGTGTTCGGAGCGGCACCGAGCCCCGTCCCGAGCAGCGCCGCAAGGCACGCCAGAGGTGCGATATGACATTTCTTCATATCGCGCAGGTTATGTCCCCATAGCCCGGAACCGGCGGGTTGGTCCATCCGGCGGCGTGGCCCCCGCCCGGATCCCGACCTCTGTCCGCTTCAGCACCGCGAGAGGCGCACGTCAGGCGATCCACGCCTCGGTATGCCGGTGACGGTCCAGGCCCACGGCCGAGAACTCGTCCCGGCCGGCACGGGCCACAGCCCCCAGTCGCCGCAGCGCCTGAGACACCGGGCTCCCGGCCGACGCGAACGGCTCACCCTCGTCCACGTGGAGCGGCCCGAGCACGACCGCGCCGCCTTCCCACACGACGGCCCGCTGCTCGCCCACACCGCCGAAGTACTCCGACTCCACGTACGCCACCGGCCCAGCCTCCGACCAGCGGGCCAGGGTCTGCTCGAACCCGCCCGTCAGCCGCCGGAACCCCGACGCGCCCATCCCGCTGCCGTCTGCGACGGCATCGAACAGCGCGTACGTCATCGGCACCAGCGCCAGACCCTGTCCGACCGACGCCGGCCGGGCGGCGGCCAGGCCCCGTGAGACGACACGCAGTGTCTCCTCGACCGCGATCACTGCCTGCAGGTCGTAACTCATTCCCACCCCTCCTCATCAAGGTCCTCATCCTGCCCCCACACCACTTGCCGTGGCCCGGCCTCGAGGCCGGGCACATGGCAGCCGGCCGCGTCCCCCGGTGATGTGGTGACGTCATGTCAGTCGCGGGGGAGCAGGAGCCTGGCGAGCGCGGCGACCGCGAGCAGCACGGCCCGGAGCTGCTCCAGGTTGGGCCCAAGACCCGCCGCCTGCCTGATCTGTTCGGCACGCACCCGGCGAATTCGGGAGTCGGGCTGGTCGAGGTGAAGGGAAGTCGCCGACTTGCACATGCCCTCCAGAAGGAAGGGAGCGGAGCTGGATGTGGGTGCTCTGCTTCCCGTGCCACACGTGCAGCGCCTCAGGACCGGCCAGAAGAGCGACTACCTAGCCGTCCAGCGTGGCTTCTCAGCCGGGGGCGACAGAACTTGGGAGCGGCTCATTGCGCCGAGCCCGGGGCGGTCGGGGCGGCGGGTGCCGCTCGTCGTCACCCTGCCGCGGGCCCTTCGCCGAGCCGACGGAGCCGGTCCCGCGACAGGCATCCCGGTGCGGAGGTAACGCACGCCGGCCATGCGGTCGCCGTGCTGGGAGTTCAGCAGGCGGATCAGGAACGCCCCGACCACGATGAGTCCCACGATCACGGCCACCGTCACGAAGGTCTCCACCATCCTCACCTTCCCCTCGGTTGCTGCCCCACCGTGCCGGTCATGGCCGGCACCCGTGGAGGTGCGGCCGCGTCGCGGGACCCGTGCCCTCCTTCGGAGTCCCACACCGCTTCCACGGCCCGGTCGGCGTCGCGCAGCATCCGCAGGCGCTCCGCCTCCTCCATCAACCGGCTGGCGCTCGACGTACCGCGCGGGTCGCTCGCGGCGGCCATCAGCCAGGCGGCCGAGTCGGGAGCCGTCTGTGGCGGGACGACCAAGAGGTTCCAGCGGCCCACGTGGTAGGAGAGCAACAGCAGTTCATGCGGGTCCTGCTCGTCCCGGAACCAGCCCACGTGCATCAGGCGCCCGGCGACGGGCACCTTGCGTGGGATGACCGGCCACTGCGCGGGATTCACCGTGACCCGGGTGATCCGTCCCCACAGCGGTTCCAGTACGGCGACCAGTGACGGGAGTTCCGCCTCCAGATCGCGGGAGCGGGGCCACCAGGCGCCGTCCAGCAGAGCCGGCGCGGAGCCGATGGGAGCCAGCGACAGACGCGGAGAGAGCGAGGAGAGCCGGTCATCGGCTTCGGTCGTCGGCGGGTGGGAAATGGTCGCCATCATGACGCGTACCCTGCCCCGGGCCGACCAGGGTCGGCCCGGAATATTGAATCGCCGAAAACGACACGAGCCTGGAAGCCGGTGTTCGAAATATCCTCGGTAAATCCAGCGTACTCCTCGAACAGGCCCGACGGACCGTGCGGACAGCGGAGGAACGCTCCCATGCGTTCCTCCGTTGGACCGTCGTCCCTGAGGCAACGATTCCGGGCGAGTTTCCTTGTGCCTGCCCAGCGCGGGCACTTCCCAAGCTGGGAGGGCGAGTTCGATTCTCGTCACCCGTCACCCGTCACCCGTCACCCGTCACCCGTCACCCGTCACCCGTCACCCGCTCAGGCCGAAGCCGCCTTCACGGAGGGGGTTGTTCCGGCAGGCTGAGCCCGTGCCGCAGCAGGGTGGTCGCAGGGTCTCGCGCCGGGGGAACGACATGGCCACACGACGTCGCCGAACTGATCCGCCGAGTCGGGGGAATATCGGTCCAGTGGTGTGTCGGTCCCCCGATGCGCCTGCGGGCTTAGACGAGGCTTTCCCTGACGGAGGCGGTGGCAAGGTGAAGGGTGCGGGAGACGAGGGAGGCCGACCAGGGGCCGAAAGGGGAATCCGGCAGCCGGTCGTCGGGCCACTGGGCACGGCCCTGGTCGTGGTGGATCCCGCCGGACGGATCCTCGCGGTCAATCCGGCGGCCGTGCGGCTGCTCGGCCGCGCCGCCCCGGCGATGCGCGGGGAGGACGCACACGACCTGCTGCACCGGGATGCGCACGGCGGCAGGATCCCCCGGGAGCAGTGCCCGCTGCTGCGGGCCGTGGCCGAGAGGTCCGAGGCACGCGAGGAGGGCGACATCTGTCTGCGCGGTGACGGCCGCCTGATCGCGATCTCCTGGTCCGCTACCCCTGTGACGGACGACGGCGCCTTCATCGGCATGGCCGTGCTGTTCACCGACACCGCCGGCGAGCGCAGCGCGCGTCGGGAGCGTGCGGCCTACACACGTGCTCTGGAGGACCTCACCGAGCGGCTGACGCTGGTCGCGGAGATCACGGACGTACTCAGCCAGACCCTGGAGACCGATGAGGCCCTCGTCCGGCTGGGCCGCCTGCTGGTTCCCCGCCTCGCCGACTGGGCGGCGGTGGATCTCTTGGTCGGTTCCGGGCAGGTCCACCGGGTGGCGGTGACCGGTCCGGCGGGCCGGGTGGCCGGACTGGAGGGCGGGCACCAGCGTCTCACCGAGGCGGGGGAGGGAGATCACTCACCGCTCGTCCAGGTGCTCAACGGCGCTGATCCCGTACTGCAGCAGGAGGCGGACCCGGCCGCACTGCCCGCCTCTCCCCTGGCCGCCGTCCACGACGACTTCCTGCGGACAGTGGGCTCGACGTCGGCCGTCACGGTGCCGCTCGGCCCCCGAGGGCAGATCACCGGCGCCCTGACGGTGGTGCGCACCGACCCGGAGCACCCCTTCGACACCAACGACCTGGACGTCGTGAGCGACATCGGCCGCCGGGTCGGCCTGGTCATCGACAACGCACGGCGGTTCGGCCGCCAGCGCGCCGTCGCCGAGGCCATGCAGCGCAACCTGCTGGCCCCGCCGCCTCAGCCCGGCAGCCTGCGGCTGGCCGCCCGCTACCGGCCCGCCCCGGCCGGCTCCCAGGTGGGCGGCGACTGGTACGACGCGTTCCAGCGGAAGGACGGCACGCTCGCGCTGGTCATCGGCGACGTCGTGGGCCACGACCTGACCGCGGCGGCCGGAATGGCGCAACTGCACGGCATCCTGCGCTCGCTGGCCTGGGACCACACCGGCCCGCCCGGCGCCGTCGTCGACCGCCTCGACGACGCCATGCCCGCCATCACCACCGTCCCCATGGCCACCCTCGTCCTCGCTCTGCTCGAAGGCGACCCGCACACCGGTCCCTGGACGCTGCGGTGGACCAGCGCGGGGCACCCGCCGCCTCTGCTGCTGACCCGGGACGGACAGGCGCAGTACCTCGAAGCGGGACAGGGAGTCGTCCTCGGTGTCCCTCCGGGCACCGGCGGCAGCCGGCCGAGCGCCGCCCGGCCCCTTCCACCGGGTTCCACTCTCCTGCTCTACACCGACGGCCTGATCGAGATCCCCGGCAGCGACCTGGACACCGGCCTCGCCCGTCTGCGCCGCCACGCCCTCGCTCTCGCCCATGAACCGCTGGACACGCTGTGCGACCAACTGCCCGCCCGCATGCCGCCCGGCAGCACCGACGACGTGGCCCTCCTGGCCCTGCGTCTGCCGTCGCCCTGAAGGCGGTGACCGCGGTGAGGCGGGCCGGGGGCTCAGGTGTCGAGGACCAGGACGCGGAACGGGCCGAGCGGGGCCGTCCGCGGTGTGTCGCCTTCGACGTATCGCCATCCCCAGGACCGCAGCGCCTCGACGGTCCTGTGGTCGGAGCGCTTCACCAGCGTGACGGCGACGGCGGCACCGTGGTCGGTGAGCAGTCGTTTCTGCAGGCGCCGGGCGAGGTTCCAGGCACGGTCCTGGTTCTGCCTGCGTACCCGGGAGGGGACGTGGATCCCGGAGATCACGAAGAGGCGTCCGGAGGCGGCAAGCCGGAGCAGCCGCCCCGGAAGGTATCCGTCGAAGCCCTCCCACCAGGGGCCGTCGCCGCCTACGGGGAAGCCGTAGGCGCAACCGGTCAGCGCGGTGGTCTCCGCGATCAGCAGCTCGAACCCCGGTCGCCGTGCGTCGGCCGCAAGCCGCCGCAGGAAGGCGCTGCGGGCTTGGTTCCACACCCAGGGGCCACCGCCGGACGTCTCCGCATACAGATCACCCAGTTCCTGCAGATGGTCCTCGATCTGACGCCGGGTCAGCGGACGGACGCGTTGCCCTTCCCGCGGCGATGAGCCCCGTTCCGGCCTCGGGCCGGGCTTCCGCGTCGCGGGCGGGTGCGAACCGACGGGACGCCCAAGGAGTTTTGTGGTCGTCGGCGCAGCCGACACGTTCACGATCATGAGGCAAGCCCTCTTCGGGCACGGACGGACCCGGCCCGGCGTCGTCGGTCGCCGAGAGCGGCACCGGTGTCGGAATCGGCGCGCGACGCCCTCGGTGTCTTCAACCGTACTCCCGCGGCCGCACCCCCCTCCGGTACCGACGGTGGACGAGAACACCGAGGCGGGTACGGCGGTTCCGTCCGCTTCCCGACAGTCGGGGGCGCACAGGAGTACGGTGGAGGTACCGAGGGCATGTCGCACACCGGCTTCCGCGCTGGTCTCGTCCTCGGCGAGACACTTCGCCGGAAGCCTCGCGCAGCGCAGGAGCTTCCGGAGACAGGTCAGCACGATGGCCCCGGCCCTTGATTCCTTCCCCGCTCCCGACGCGTGGCCGGTGCCCGACCCGCGCAGGGCCGTACTGCAGCTCTTCAGCACCGGCGCCACGAGCACGAACGGCACCACCGGCACCAATCCACCACCCCGAGGCCGAGGGACGGCGGGTTCGCCTCTCCCAAGCTCTTCTCGCGTTCGACCGACCGTCAGGCCGTGACCGCCGTGGACATCGACCTCAGCATCGCCGTGCTCCTCGTGCTCATCGCCGCCGGAGCGTACGTGATCCACCGGCTCAACTCCGCACACAGCGATAGGACCGCTTTGCGTTCCTGCAGCCGCTTCCTTCCCGGCCCCCCAGCCGCCGACGACCGAGCCGCCGGCACCACCCCAC
>NZ_JAKEIO010000072.1 GCF_021474405.1 [Streptosporangium] indianense | reverse complement strand
CCGGACCTTCGCCCCGCCGGGATCCGGTCGGTCAAGAAGCCGGGCGCGACTCGGTCGGACAGGAAGCCGGACCTTCGACCCGCCGGGACCCGGTCGGTCAAGAAGCCGGGCGCGAATCGATCGGACGAGAAGCGGGCGTCGCCGCACCGGCCCCGGGCTCCGCTGCGGGGGACCCCGGGGTCGACAGCGCATAAGCCACCCCTCCCACCACCCCCGACAGCAGGAAACTGCAGTCCACCCCGCCGGTCAGCGCCAGCAGCGGACCCTCGTACGACGGCAGGGACACCGCCAGGACGCCCACCGTCGCCCCGGCCGCCCAGGACAGGGTCGCGGGGACGTTCCAGCCGGAGCGGTACCAGTAGACGCCGCCCCGCGCGCGGCGGTTGAAGACCTGGAGGGCGTCCGCGTCGTAGACCCCGCCGCAGCGGGCGAAGCCGATGAGGGTGATGACCGCCCAGGGCGTGCCGATGGCGGTCAGCAGCAGCACGAAGGACGTCATCGCGTCCTGCGCGGTCGAGAAATAGTGCCCGGCGAAGACGCAGGCCGTGGCGACGGCCGCGACCACGTACGTGGCCCGGGCCCGGGAGGCGCGCGGCAGGATCGCGTCCAGGTCGAGGCCCATCGAGTACAGCATCAGCCCCGCGTTGCCGACCGAGCCCGCCGAGGCCGCGAGCAGCAGCGGGACCAGGTACCAGGACGGGGCCGCGTCGACCAGCGGGCCCGCGTAGTCGAGGGCCGCCCCGGCCGCGTACGCGGTGAACGTGCCGAACAGCTGCGGCACCAGCAGGCCCAGCAGCAGCCCCAGCCAGGTCGCGTGCAGCACCCGGCGGGAGGAGTGCCGGGCCGGTGAGATGTAGCGGGTGTAGTCGCCGAGCAGCGTGATGAACGCGACCGGCCCGGACAGCCCGGCGGCCACCGCCGCGAGCAGCCAGGTGGGCCAGAAGCCGCCCAGGAGATAACCGCCGGCCTCCGGCAGCGCGGCGGTGGTGAAGGCGGGCGCGTACGCGACCACCCCCACGGCCAGCAGGGCCGTCATGCCGAACGCCAGCACCCGGGACATCGCCAGCAGCACCCGGTAGCCGTACACCGCACCGGCGACGGTGGCCGCGGCGAGCAGCCCGTAGACGACGCCGTACGCCACCCCGCCCTGCGGCAGTCCGGCCAGCCGGCCCAGGACGCTCACCATCACGTCCCCGCCGATCCACACCGTCAGCGCGGTGTAGCCGAGGGCCAGGAGCAGTCCGACCACCGAACCGACCAGCCGCCCGCGCACCCCGAACTGGGCGCCGGAGGAGGTCGACAGATTGGTGCCGGTGCGCAGCGAGACCAGCGCCAGCGGAGCCGTGAACAGCACGCCCACCACCGTGCCCGCCAGTACCGCGCTGACGGACGACCACCAGTCCAGGCCGAAGGACGGCGGCAGCCAGCCGAAGACGATCACGCCCAGGCAGAGGTTGGAGCCGAGCAGGATCGAGACGAGGTCGCGTGGCCCGCTCGTGCGTTCCTCCTCCGGGATGGTGTCGACTCCGCGCTGTTCGATCGGCATGCTGGTCTCCCTTGGTTAGAGCGACGTTCAATGTGCTGTGTGCATTACTTCGCCGTCAACCTTTCGGTGGAGGGAATTTCATGTTTAGAGTGATGCTCTAAATGGAGGGAGTGACATGCGGCTGACCCCGACCGAACGCGACCGGCTGCTGCTCTTCGGCGCTGCCGAGCTCGCCCGCGCCCGCCGGGCCAGGGGGCTGAGGCTCAACGTCCCCGAGGCGACCGCGCTCATCGCCGACACGGTGTGCGAGGCCGCCCGGGACGGCAAGCGGCTCGCGGAGGCCGTGGAGGCCGCTCGGTCCGTCCTCGGGCCCGGCGACGTGCTGCCCGGCGTCGCCGACGTCGTCGCGGAGGTGCATGTCGAGGCCGTCTTCGACGACGGCTCCCGGCTCGCGGTCGTGTCCGACCCCATCGGCGGCGGCTCGGGGCCGGACGCCCCCGGCGCGCTGTTGCCCGGGCCGGAGCATCCCGAGCCCGAGCCGGCCGAGCGGCTCACGGTCACCAACACCGCGACCGTGCCCGTCTCGGTGACCTCCCACTTCCACTTCTTCGAGGCCAACCCGCGGCTCGACTTCGACCGCGGCCGGGCCTACGGCATGCGCCTCGCCGTGCCGGCGGGGTCCTCCGTGCGCTTCGGGCCGGGGGAGAGCGCCGAGGTCGGGCTGGTGCCGATCGGGGGCGAGCGGATCGCCATCGGTTTCGCCGGGCTCGTCGACGGGCCGCTGGACGCGCCGGGCGCCAAGGAGGAGGCCCTGAAGCGGGCCGCCGCCTGCGGCTACCTCGGCGTACCGGAAACAGCTGATCAGGAGGTCGAGCGATGAGCCGCCCAGGAGGCCACCCCGCCGAGGCGCGCCGCCTCACCCCGTACGAGTACGCCGCCGCCCACGGGCCCCGCGTCGGTGACCGCATCCGCCTGGGCGACTCCGGGCTGGTCGTGCGGGTCGAGTCCGACTCCCAGCGGTACGGCGACGAGTTCCTCGCCGGGTTCGGCAAGACCGCCCGCGACGGACTGCACCTCAAGGCCGCCGCGGTCCGCGAGACCTGTGACGTCGTCATCAGCAACGTCATCGTCATCGACGCCGTGCAGGGCGTGCGGAAGGTCTCCATCGGCATCCGCGAGGGCCGCATCCGCGCGATCGGGCGGGCCGGCAACCCCGACACCCTCGACGGGGTCGACGTCGTCGTCGGCACGGGCACCTCGATCGTCTCCGGCGAAGGCCTCATCGCCACCGCCGGGGCCGTCGACACCCATGTCCACCTGCTGTCGCCGCGCATCATGGAGGCCTCGCTCGCCTCCGGCGTGACCACGATCATCGGGCAGGAGTTCGGCCCGGTGTGGGGCGTCGGCGTCAACTCGCCCTGGGCGCTGCGGCACGCGTTCAACGCCTTCGACGCCTGGCCCGTCAACATCGGTTTCCTGGGCCGGGGTTCGTCCTCGCACGAGGCGCCTCTGATCGAGGCCCTCGCCGAGGGCGGGGCGAGCGGCTTCAAGGTGCACGAGGACATGGGCGCCCACACCCGCGCGCTCGACACCGCCCTGCGCGTCGCCGAGGAGCACGACGTGCAGGTCGCCCTGCACAGCGACGGGCTGAACGAGTGCCTGTCGGTGGAGGACACCCTGCGCGTGCTGGAAGGCCGCACCATCCACGCCTTCCACATCGAGGGCTGCGGCGGCGGGCACGTCCCCAACGTGCTGAAGATGGCGGGCGTGCCGAACGTCATCGGCTCCTCCACCAACCCGACCCTGCCCTTCGGCCGGGACGCCGTCGCCGAGCACTACGGCATGATCGTCTCCGTCCACGACCTGAAGACCGACCTGCCCGGCGACGCCGCCATGGCCCGGGACCGCATCCGGGCCGGAACCATGGGCGCCGAGGACGTCCTGCACGACCTGGGGGCGATCGGCATCACCTCGTCGGACGCGCAGGGCATGGGACGCGCCGGCGAGACCGTCCGCCGTACGTTCGCCATGGCCGGGAAGATGAAGGCCGAGTTCGGCGCTCCCGGCGACGGCCACGACAACGAGCGCGTCCTGCGCTACATGGCCAAGCTCACCATCAACCCCGCCCTCGCGCACGGGCTTTCGCACGAGGTGGGGTCCATCGAGACCGGCAAGCTCGCCGACATCGTGCTGTGGCGGCCCGAGTACTTCGGCGCCAAACCGCAACTGGTGCTGAAGGCCGGCTTCCCGGCGTACGGCGTGGTCGGCGACCCGGGCGCGGCGACCGACACCTGCGAACCCCTCGTCCTCGGGCCGCAGTTCGGCGCGCACGGGGCGACACCGGCCGACATATCGGTGGCGTTCGTCGCGCGGGCCGCGCTCGACCAGGGGCACGACACCATGCCGACCCGGCGCCGCAGGGTCGCCGTACGCGGCACCCGCGGCATCGGCCCGGCCGACCTGCGTCTCAACTCCCGTACCGGAGCCGTCGACGTCGACCAGCGCACCGGTCTGGTCACCCTCGACGGCGAGCCGCTGCGCTCCGAACCCGCCGACTCCGTCTCCCTCAACCGTCTCTACTTCCTCTGAGGATCAACGATGCCCGCAGCCGCCGACGGCTTCCGCATGCCCGCCGAATGGGCTCCGCACGAGCGCACCTGGATGGCCTGGCCGGGCCCGAACCAGACCTTCGACGACCCCGCGGAACTGGCCGCCGCCCGGGTCGCCTGGGCCGCGGTCGCCCGGACCGTGCGGCGTTTCGAACCGGTGACGGTGGTGTGCGGGCCGGGGCAGTCGGGCCAGGCGCGTGCCCTGCTGGGCGACGGCGTCGACACGGTCGAGCGGGACCTCGACGACGCCTGGATGCGCGACATCGGCCCCACCTTCCTGACCGACGGGAAGGGCCGACTGGCCGCCGTCGACTGGACGTTCAACGGCTGGGGCGCCCAGGAGTGGGCCCGCTGGGAGCACGACGCGAAGGTCGCCGCGCACGTCGCCGACCTCGCCGGGGCGCGGACGTACGCCTCGAGGCTCGTCAACGAGGGCGGGGCGATCCACGTCGACGGCGAGGGCACGGTCCTGCTGACCGAGACCGTCCAGCTCGGTCCGGAGCGCAACCCGGGCTGGTCCCGCGAGCAGGCCGAGGCCGAGATCCACGCACAGCTCGGCACCCGCAAGGCGATCTGGCTGCCGCGCGGCCTGACCGGCGACTACCCTCCGCACGGCTTCGGCACCCTCGGCCACGTCGACATCGTCGCGGCCTTCGCCCGCCCGGGCGTCGTCGTGGCGCACTCCCAGCCGGACCCCGCCCACCCCGACCACGAGGTGACCCGGGAGACAATCGGCCTGCTGAAGGCACAGACGGACGCGCGCGGCCGCCGCCTGGAGGTCGTCGAGGTCCCCGCCCCGACCGTCCTGGAGGCCGACGGCCACTGGGCCGACTACTCCTACATCAACCACTACCTGTGCAACGGCGGCGTGGTGCTGTGCGGCTTCGACGACCCGCGCGACGAGATCGCCGCCGGCATCTTCCGCCGCCTGTTCCCCGAGCGGACCGTGACGCTGGTGGACGCCCGTACGATCTTCGCGGGCGGTGGCGGCATCCACTGCATCACCCAGCAGCAGCCGAGGATCTAGGAGTGCACATGGCCGGAGGGCGACGGCAGGCGCCGCCCCGTGAGGACGTCCTCGTCGCGGCCATGGAGATGATCGCCGAGCGCGGCCTGGAGAAGCTCACCATGGCGGCGCTCGGCCGCCAGGTCGGGATGAGCAGCGGCCACCTGCTCTACTACTTCGGCACCAAGGACGAGCTGCTGCTGCGCACCCTGGAGTGGAGCGAGGGCCGGCTCGGCGCCGAGCGGGGACGCCTGCTCACCCGGACCGCGCCCGCCCGTGAACGCCTCGACGCCTACGTCGACCTGTACGTCCCCGACGGCCACCGCGACCCCCACTGGACGCTGTGGCTGGAGGTCTGGAACCGCTCGCAGAACGCCGACACGGAGGCCCGCGACCGGCAGGCCGCCATCGAGGGCGCCTGGCACCGCGACCTGGTCGCCCTGCTCGCCGAGGGCATCTCGCGCGGGGAGTTCCGGCGCGTCGACCCGGACCGCTTCGCCGCCCGGCTGCGGGCGCTGCTCGACGGCTTCTCCATCCACGTGGCGATCGGCCTGCGCGGCACCGACCGGGCGCAGATCCTGGACCACGTGCGGGAGTTCCTCGCCGACAGCCTCCTCGCGGACGCCTGAACGTACGCCCGGGTCGTACTCGATATGACGGATTGACCCTCCGGCCCGTGGTGATGTTGGCTCGGGGGAGCCCTCGGCGCGGGGCCGGGGGAGAAGCGTCCACGGGGAAACGGGGGCACAGGTTCCCGGGGCCCCGGGAACAACAGGGGGAACAGCACATGACCAGCACCAGGAGGGCCACGTCGATCACGCTCGGCGTGGCTCTGGCCGTCACGCTCGGCACCGTTGCCACGCTGCCCGCGACGGCGGCGCCCGCGCCGCGGACCGAGAAGGCGAGCGTGGCCCCGGCCGGCACCGACGGCAACGCCCCCTCCGGCGGGCCGAGCCTGAGCGCCGACGGCCGCCGTCTGGCCTTCGTCTCCAGCGCCGACAACCTCGTCGCCGGTGACACCGACGGAGCCGCCGACGCCTTCGTCCGTGATCTGCGGACCGGCACGACCCGGATGGCCGGCCGTTCGGTGGACGGCTCCGTCGACGGTGTCGCCCTGAGCGGCAACGGCCGCTACCTGGCCTTCAGCGCCACCGGCCGGGACGACGGCCTGAGCCACATCTGGGTCGAGGACCTCACGACCGGCGCCGTGCAGCGCGTCGAGGACACCGTCGCCTCCGGATACGACACCGCCCGGCAGCCCGTCCTCAGCGCCGACGGCCGCTACGTCGCCTTCATCGCCGAGCGGTCGCAGTTCTCGGAGGGGGACGACCGCTGGGGCCGCGTCTACCGCGTCGACCGCACCAGCGGCAAGGCCGTCCGCATCAGCCAGGTGCCCGCCGCCGGCGCCCGCAAGACCGCCGCGACCAACCCGTCCATCAGCGCCGACGGCAAGCGCGTCGGCTACCAGTTCTTCGTTCCGCACCCCGCCCCGGGCGACTGGAGCGACGCCTGGGTGCGCGACGTCCCGAGCGGCGAGCTGATCCAGGCCGACCTCGCCCCGGACGGCCGGACGTCCGACGGGCAGGCCGAGTTCCCGCAGGTCAGCGCGGACGGCCGGTACGCGGTATTCAACTCGCTCGACTCGCGGCTGACCCCGGGCGACACCAACCGGGGGCACAACGTCTTCGTCCGCGATCTGAAGACGGGCGGCCTGCGCCGGATCGACGCCGCCGACCCGGCCGCCTTCACCGCCCAACCGCGGCTCAGCGCGGACAACCGGTACCTGGCCTTCGTGTCGGTCGACCCCGGCGACACCGACTACACCCTTCGCGCGTATGTCCGGAACCTGCGCACCGGCCGCACGGTCCTCGCCAGCGCGGACACCGGGGGCGGCCCGAACGACCAGAGCGTGTCCGCCCCGGTGATCGACCGCACCGGCCGCACGGTCGCCTTCAGCAGCTCCTCACCCGACCTCGTACCCGGCGACACGTACGACACCGCGCACGTCTACGTCCGTCACCTGAAGTGACCGCCCGCATCCTGAGACAGCGGTGAGCGGAGCGCGGGGGTTGTGCCAAACTGCCCCCGTGCTCTCGTTCGCCATGATTATTGGCAGCAGGCGCGCCGGTCCGCAGTGACCGCACGTACGACCAGGTACGGGCGGACACCGTCGTCCTCGACCCGCGCGCAGACCTCTCGCACCCGCGAGAGGTTTTTCGCATTTCTGGCCCACCCGCAGCCGGAGGCGACAGCGCGAGGGACCATGTGAGGGCGGTGGAGCCGGTCATTCCGGTACGACCGAGATCCCATCCTCAGGAGCCTTGAGACCATGACCGAAACCAGCGAGCTCGACGATTCGTTCCACGTCTTCGACACCACCCTGCGCGACGGCGCCCAGCGGGAGGGCATCAACCTCACCGTCGCGGACAAGCTGGCCATCGCGCGGCACCTGGACGACTTCGGCGTGGGCTTCATCGAGGGCGGCTGGCCGGGCGCCAACCCCCGGGACACCGAGTTCTTCGCCCGTGCCCGGCAGGAGATCGACTTCCGGCACGCCCAGCTCGTCGCGTTCGGCTCCACCCGCCGCGCCGGCACCACCGCCGACCAGGACCCTCAGGTCAGAGCGCTGCTGGAGTCCGGCGCACCGGTCATCACCCTGGTCGCCAAGTCGCACGACCGCCACGTCGAACTCGCGCTGCGCACCACCCTGGACGAGAACCTGGCGATGGTCCGCGACACCGTGTCCTTCCTCAAGGCGCAGGGCCGGCGGGTCTTCATCGACTGCGAGCACTTCTTCGACGGCTATCGCGCCAACCCCGAGTACGCCAAGGCGGTCGTCCGCACCGCGTCGGAGGCCGGCGCGGACGTCGTCGTCCTGTGCGACACCAACGGCGGCATGCTCCCGGCCCAGATCCAGGCCGTCGTCTCCACCGTCCTCGCCGACACCGGCGCCCGGCTCGGCATCCACGCCCAGGACGACACGGGCTGCGCCGTCGCCAACACCCTGGCCGCCGTCGACGCCGGCGCCACCCATGTGCAGTGCACCGCCAACGGCTACGGCGAGCGCGTCGGCAACGCCAACCTCTTCCCGGTCGTGGCGGCCCTGGAGCTCAAGTACGGCAAGAAGGTCCTGCCCGAGGGGCACCTGCGCGAGATGACCCGCATCTCGCACGCCATCGCCGAGGTCGTCAACCTCACCCCCTCCACGCACCAGCCCTACGTCGGCCTCTCCGCCTTCGCCCACAAGGCCGGACTGCACGCCTCCGCGATCAAGGTCGACCCTGACCTGTACCAGCACATCGACCCCGAGCGGGTCGGCAACACCATGCGGATGCTGGTCTCCGACATGGCGGGCCGGGCCTCCATCGAGCTCAAGGGCAAGGAACTCGGCATCGACCTCGGCGGCGACCGCGAGCTGGTCGGGCGGGTCGTCGAGCGCGTGAAGGAGCGCGAACTCAAGGGCTACACCTACGAGGCCGCCGACGCGAGCTTCGAACTCCTGCTGCGCGCCGAGGTCCAGGGCGAGCCGCTGCGCTACTTCGAGGTCGAGTCCTGGCGCGCCATCGTCGAGGACCGGCCCGACGGCTCCCACGCCAACGAGGCCACGGTCAAGCTGTGGGCCAAGGGCGAGCGCATCGTCGCCACCGCCGAGGGCAACGGCCCCGTCAACGCCCTCGACCGGGCCCTGCGCGTGGGCCTGGAGAAGATCTACCCGCAGCTCGCCAAGCTGGAGCTGGTGGACTACAAGGTCCGCATCCTGGAGGGCAAGCACGGCACCAACTCCACGACCCGCGTGCTCATCTCCACGTCCGACGGCACGGGCGAGTGGTCGACCGTCGGTGTCGCCGACAACGTCATCGCCGCGAGCTGGCAGGCCCTGGAGGACGCGTACACGTACGGGCTGCTGCGCGCGGGGGTCGATCCGGCGGAGTAGCCGAGGGTTCGGCCGGGCCGCGGCCTCGGCCGCCGCGTCTGCGGCCTGACGCGCACGACAGGCCCCGCGGCGGGTGTCACATCGCGGTGTCCCGGGACCGCGGCACCGGAACCTCGCCGCCCCGGTCCCGCCCGGGGCCCCGGTCGAGGCGGAACAGACCCGCGGTGTGGGAGCGCTGGCCGGTGGCGGAGGTGGTGGAGCGGGTCAGCTCCTCGACGCCGTCGGCCAGATAGCCGACCCACGCCGTGCCCTCGTCCTCGATGATCCGCTGCGCGTCGGTCCGCAGCCGCTCGATCACCCCGAGCAGGGCGGCCTGCTCCTTGTCGCTGGGGGAGTCGGTGGTCCGCAGGAACGCCTGCGCCCAGTCGGACTGCGCCTTCTTGAGGATCTGCTGCAGTGCCATCTCCGCGCGGATGTAGCGGGTCCAGGACGCCGAGAACCCGAAGATCCGGTCGAAGAGCACGCAGCCCGCCCCGCCGGCCAGGAACACGAACCCCCACTCGGGCTGCACGGTCGTGGGCGAGGCCGCGTGCACCAGCGGTGTGATCGTGCCGACGATGCCCAGCAGCGTGGCGAGCGCCCGCAGCGAACGCGACCACAGCGACGGCCCCCGGCGCCGTGCCAGGTACCAGCCGATCGCCGACGTCACCTCCGCCTCGGCGTGCCGGAACAGCTCCCACAGCAGGTCGGCGCGCGTACGCGACCGGTCCAGCTCGGTCAGTTCGGACACCGTCATGTCCGCAGCCCTGCGTCGTCCGAACATGTCCCGCTCCCGCCCCTCCTGGATGGCCAGGGGCATCCTAGGCCGTGCCCGCGAGGTCCCGCCCGCCCCGCGACGGACACGACCCGGGCACAGCCGCGTCCCCATATCCCTTGCTCGACGGATAACCCTTTCTGGGGTGTTTCGGGTAGCTTCGAACATATGAGGGCCGCACTGGTGCGTACCGTCGTACGTCTGCTGATCGTGCCGTTCGCCGCCGTGCTGGCGGTGCTGCTGGCCGGTGCGCCGGGCGCGCACGCGGCCACCGACCTCTCCGAGGTCGCCCGGGAGCTGCGCCAGAGCCCCGTCTACGTCGACCCGGCCGCCTCCGGGCAGCTCGCGGCGTCGGACGCCGAGGCGCTCGCCGACAAGATCAAGGACGCGGACAAACCCGTCTTCGTGGCGGTCCTCCCGGCCGGTTACCCCACCCAGGACCTCTTCCGGAACCTCCGCACCGAGACCGGCGTCACCGGCCTGTACGGCATCCGTCTCGGCGACCGCTTCGACGCCCGCGCCGACAGCTCCGTGATGAGCCGGCAGGCGGTGTCCAACCTCGTCGCGTCCGTGCAGGGCGCGGGCGACGCCAAGGCCCAGCTGAACGACTTCGTCGATGACGCCCTGCGCAACGTGGGCGGGTCGGCGCCGAGCAGCTGGAGCGGCGGCTCGGGCACCGACGTGCCGGTCGGCGGCCTGATCACGGTCGGTGCCCTGGTGGCGGCCGGCGGCGCGGGCGCCTACGCCATGGTCCGCCGCAACCGGCGCCGCCACGAGGAGGAGCAGCGGGCCGCCCTGGAGAAGCTGCGGGTGGTCGTCGACGAGGACATCACCGCGTTCGGCGAGGAACTCGACCGGCTCGACTTCCATCCCGGGGAGCCCGGCGCCGACGACGCGATGCGCACCGACTACGAGCGGGCCCTGGACTCCTACGAGCAGGCCAAGTCCCTGATGGCGGCCGCGACGAAACCCGAGGACGTCCGGGCCGTCACCCAGGCCGTGGAGGACGGCCGCTTCTCCCTCGCCCGGCTCGCGGCCCGCCGCGAGGGCGGGGCCCTGCCGGAGCGCCGCCCGCCCTGCTTCTTCGACCCGCGCCACGGCCCCTCGGTCGCCGACGCCACCTGGACGCCCCCGGCCGGCACCGCCCGCGAGGTCCCCGTCTGCGCGGCAGACGAAAGGCGTCTGGCCGAAGGCCGCGACCCGGTGATCCGCGAGGTCGACACCGACTACGGCCGCCGCCCCTACTGGGACGCCGGGCCGGCGTACGGTCCCTGGGCCGGCGGCTACTTCGGCGGCGGCCTCCTGCCCGGCCTCCTCGTCGGCACCGTGCTCGGCAGCATGATGGCCGCCCCCGCCTACGCGGCCGACTATGGCTCCGGCTACGGCGACTTCGGCGGCTACGAGGGCGGCGACGTCTCCGGAGCGGACTTCAACGCCGGCGACTTCGGCGGCGATTTCGGAGGCGGCTTCGGCGGAGGGGACTTCGGCGGCGGCGGTGACTTCGGGGGCGGGTTCTGAGCCACCGCTCAGCGACCGGCACGCGGGCGAGTCCGAGGGCTCGCCTTCGGCCGGGTCCACCGGCTGTCCTGCCGCGGGGCCCGGGCGGCGGTCCGGGGCGTGTCCCGTCGGCCGTCCCCTCGATGGATGAGGACGACCGCCAGGAGGCAGCCCGTCGGCCCGAGAGCGGTCTGCCCCCAGGGGACGCAGCCTGGTCGACGCCCACGCGGAGATCGGCGACGCCGCCCACCCGGCCCGCCCGATCGTCACCGGCCACAAGCGGTGGATGCTCGACTTGTTCACGGCCCTCGCGGCGGAGATCACACCCGGGACGGCGGATACGACCGCCCGGACGCCGATGCTCCTGCACGAGGACGCCCCGGTCGCCCACGGCCCGGGCGTCTTCTCCGACGCCGTCGCCGAGGCCCGCGACCAGGCCTTCCTGCTCGCCTGGATCGTGTCCGGGGCAGGCGGGACTGTGCGGACACGACCCAGCGGACAGCCGCGGTCCTGCTTCCTCCTTACGGTGGTCCCATGACCACCTCCGACGACGCGGGTCCCCTCACCTTCGAGACCACCGCCGACCTGGACTCCTGGCTCACCGCGCACCCGGCGCCGCACTCCGGCCTCTGGGTCCGGATCGCGAAGAAGGGCTCGGGCATCCGCTCCGTCAGTGCCGCCGACGTCAATGACCTGGCGCTGTGCCACGGGTGGATCACCGGGCAGCGCAAGGGGCTTGACGAGGCGTACTACCTTCAGCGGATCACGCCGCGGCGTCCGGGCAGCGTCTGGTCCGTGGTCAACGTCCGGCGGGTCGAGGAGCTGACCGCCGCCGGACGGATGCGGCCCGGCGGGCTCGCGGAGGTGGCGGCCGCGGGGGCGGACGGCCGGTGGGAGGCGGCGTACGCGTCGCAGAAGGAGGCCGCGGTCCCCGAGGACCTGGCGGCGGCGCTGGAGCAAAGCCCCCGGGCCGCCGTGGCGTTCGACGCCCTCGGGCGGACGGACCGGTACCTGGCGATGCTCGCCGTGCTGCGGGCCAGGACGGCGCGGAGCCGGGCCGCGCAGGTGGCGGCGGCGGTGCGGAAGCTGGAGTCGCCGGAGCCCCGGAAGCGGTGAGTCCGTGCGGCGGGGCCCGCTCGCGGAACGGGCCCGGCGCCCCTCGGCGCCGGGCCCCGAAGCCCTGTGTCAGAGGCTCGACGCCGCCGAGGCGATGGCCGAGGCGAAGGTGGAGACCTCCGTGTAGACGCCGGGAGCCTCGGGCCGGGCGCAGCCCTCGCCCCAGCTCACGATGCCCACCTGGATGAAGTTGCCCGCGTTGTCCTTGCGGAACATCGGGCCGCCGGAGTCGCCCTGGCAGGTGTCGACACCACCCGCGTCGAAGCCGGCGCAGATCTCCTCGTTCGCGACGAGGTCGCTGTAGAGGCCGCCGTAGGCCTTGCACGCGGCGTCGCTGACGAACGGCACGGTCGCCTTGAGGAGGTAGCGCTGCTGGGAGCCGCCCTCCCGGTTCGCGCCCCAGCCGGCGACGGTGAAGTCACCGGTGTTGTACTGCGTCGTGGTGGCGATCTTCAGCGTCGGCAGGTTGATGGGCTGCGCGAGCTTGATGAGCGCCCAGTCCTTGCCGGTGCCGTTGTAGCCGGGGGCGCGCAGCACCTTGGTGGAGCGGACCTGGACCCGGCCGCTGGTGGACTGGAGGTCGACGACACCCGCGGTGGCGGTGATGCCGGTGTTGTTGCCCGAACTGCCCACGCAGTGCGCGGCGGTGAGCACGATCTGCTGGGTGTAGAGGGCGCCGCCGCAGCCCATCGAGAGCCGGACCATGAACGGGAACTCGCCCTGCGCGGCCCGGGTCCCGCCGACGACGGGCGACGGGGCGGCCTGGGCGGCGGAGACGGGCTGGAGACTGGCGATCGCGAGTGCGGCGGCACCGAGGACCGCGCATCTCTTGAGGGCCGTGAGGAGTCTCTTCAACGTGATGCCTTCCATGGGGGGTTGACTGGGGAGGTGCAACCGAAGCATCAGATTGACGAGTGCATGACAGCAGCAGAGGCAAAAAGAACGTCCATGTGCTGGCATGGACTGGTCAAAATACTGCTGCTGGATTATGGGAACGCCGGCAGTCTTTGCACAAGGGGCCGGAACAAGCCAGACCGGCCCGGTGACGCTTCACCGGGCCGGTCCCGCAGGGCTCACGCGTTCCTGATGGCCGAGATGTCGAAGTTCAGCTTGATCTTGTCCGAGACCAGGACACCGCCGGTCTCCAGCGCGGCGTTCCAGGTCAGGCCCCACTCGGAGCGCAGGATCTCCGCCTTGCCCTCGAAGCCGACGCGCTCGTTGCCGAAGGGGTCCTTCGCGGCGCCGTTGAACTCCAGGTCGATGGAGAGCGTGCGGGTGGTGCCGAGGATCGTCAGGTCGCCGGTGATCCGGTAGTCGTCGCCTCCGAGCGCCTCCGCCTTGGTGGAGCGGAAGGTCATGGTCGGGAACTCCTCCGTCTTGAAGAAGTCCGCGCTCTTGAGGTGGCCGTCACGGTCGGCGTTGCCGGTTTCGATGCTGTCCATCACGACGTCGAGGGAGGCCGTCGAGCGCGACGGGTCGGCGCCGTCGAGGTGCAGCGCGCCGGTGAAGTCCTGGAAGCTGCCCTTGACGTTCGTGACCATGGCGTGCCGGGCGGTGAAGCCGATCGTCGAGTGCGCCGGGTCGATCGTGTAGTCGCCGGTCAGGGCGGCCAGCTCGGGGTTCACGGCGGTGTTCGCGGCGGCGGTGCGGGTCTCGGTGCGGCTGAAGATGCTCATGGTGTACGCCTCCTGTGCGTGATGTTGAATCTTTAACTACTCCAACGCGACCCACCGTAGACCTATTCCGTTCAATGTTCAACATCTTCGGGGGAGGTTCTCAGCTCCGCGTCAGCAGCACGCCTCTCGTTCCGCCGCATGGCGCAATCCCGCGGCTCGCGCGGGTGCACCCGTCGACGTCGTGCGCGGTGGCCCCGCGCCGGTCGGCCCAGGGGACGCGGCCCCTCGCGCGCGGGGCATCGGGCCACGGCCGGTGCACGGTGCGGTGGCGGTGTCCGGCGAGAGGGGGTTCCGTGTCAAGGGAGCGCATGGAGACAGACGAGACCACGGCGGACGCACAGCGCAGGGGAGAGCGACTCGTGACACTCACCGGCTCCGGCTCGGCCCACGACCCACCGGCGGATCCCGCCCCGCGCCGCTCCACGGCCCCCGTACCCGCCCGGGTGCACCAGTACGGGCCACCGCGACGTCTCGACCGGCGCGTGGCCCTGGTCACCGGCGCCTCCTCCGGCATCGGGGCGGCCACGGCCCGGCGGTTCGCGATGGACGGCTGGCAGCTGCTTCTCAGCGGCCGCGACCGGAACCGGCTGGAGCAGACGGCCTCCGGCACCTCGGCCGTCGTGCTGCCCGCCGACCTCGCCGCCCCGGACGGGCCGCGCCTGCTGGCCCAGTCCGCGCTGCACACCACCGGCCGCATCGACGTCCTGGTCGCCGGGGCGGGCATGGGCTGGACGGGCCCCTTCACCGCCATGCCGCACACCGACATCGACCGGGTGCTGAGCCTCGACCTCAACGCCACGCTGCACCTGGTGCGGGAGGTCCTGCCCTCCATGATCGCGGCCGGGCGGGGCCGTGTGGTGCTGCTCGGCTCGGTCGCGGGCTGCGTGGGCCTGCGGGAGGAGGCGGTGTACTCCGCCGCCAAGGCCGGCCTGGCCGCGTTCGCCGAGGCGCTGCGCCAGGAGCTGCGGGGCACGGGCGTGGGCGTCACCCTCGTCGTCCCCGGAGCCGTCGACACGGCCTTCCACACCCGCCGCGGCAGGCCCTACGACGGCACCCGCACCGGACTGCTCTCGCCGGGCTGCGTCGCCGGCACCATCTGGGAGGCCGTCCGGGAGGAACGCGACGAGGCCTACGTCCCCGCCTGGCTGACCGTCCCCGGCCGGGTCCGAGGCCTCGCACCGGGCCTGTACCGCCGCCTGCTCAACCGCTTCGGCTGAGCCGTCGTGTCCGTGCCGGCCGACCGGGCCTGCGGGCGAGGTCGCTGATCCGCGTGCGCGGCAGCACCGCCGCCTGCTCAGCCGCTTCGGCCGAGTCGTGCGGGGCCTTCGTCGCCCCGAGCCGGACTCGTGGGGCCACCCGTGCTGCCGTGGGTCATCCGTACCGCCGTTCCGGCCGGATTCGTGCGGCCACCCGCCCTGTACCGCCGTTCCGGCCGGATTCGTGCGGCACCCGCCCTGCCGTGCTGCCGTACCGCCGCTCCGGCCGGATTCGTGCGGCCACCCGCCCCGCCGTGCCGTTCCGCCGTTCCGGTCACTCCGGCCTGATCCACCGTTCAGGTGAGCGCCTCCCCGTGGTAGGGCATGGGCATGACTCCCCAGCGTCGCTTCGGCCCCCACCGCACGGCCGGGGCCGCCGCCCCGTTCCGGCCCGGCCGCCGTGCCCTGCTGCTGGCGGCCGCGGCCCTCGCGGCGACCGGGGGCGCGGCGCCCGCGGGGCCGAACGCCGCCCCGCCGGGCGACCGATACGACACCCTTCGCCGCCGTTGGCTCGGCATCTCCCTCGGCACCGGCTACGACCCGGCGGCCGAGCCCTACGCCGCCCGGCTCGCCGAGACCGGCGCACTCGCCCGCGCCCTGCACGCGAGCATGGCCCCCACGGCGAACTCCCTCTGGCCCGGCCACCCCTTCGACCCCCCGGCCGGCATCACCCTCGGCTACGCGCGCCTGTGGACCATGACCCGGGCCTACGTCCAGCTGGGCACCGGCTCGACCGCCGACCCCGGCCTCCTCGCCGGCATCCTGCGCGGCCTCGACCATCTCTCCGCCACCGTCTACCACCCCGCCACCACCCCCTACGGCAACTGGTGGGAGTGGCAGATCGGCAGCCCCCGCCTGCTGATGGACATCACGGCCGCGCTGTACGAGGAACTGGGCCGGACCCGCGTCGACGCCGCCTGCGCCGTCGTGGATCACTTCGTCCCCGACGCGGCCCTCGGCGACTACAGCGGCACCTCCACCGGCGCCAACCGCGTCGACCTGTGCCGCTCCGTCGCCCTGCGCGGCGTCCTCGGCCGTGACCCCGCCAAGATCGCCCTGGCCCGGGACGCGCTCTCCCCGGTCTTCCCGTACGTCACCCGGGGCGACGGCCTCTACGCCGACGGCTCCTTCGTCCAGCACACCTGGGTCGCCTACTCGGGCACCTACGGCCAGGTCGTGCTCGACGGGCTCGGCCGCCTCTTCGCCCTGCTCGCCGGATCCGACTGGGAGGTCACCGACCCCGGCCGGCAGATCGTCCTCGACAGCGTCGAGCGGGCCTACGCGCCGCTCCTCCACGACGGACTGGTCATGGACAGCGTCAACGGGCGGGCCATCAGCCGCGGTCACCTCACCACCGACGACCGCGGGATCCTGCGCGGCGACCACTACCACGGCCACCAGCTCATCGCGGCCGTCGCCCTCCTCGCCACCTGCGCGAGCCCGGCGGAACGCGACCGCTGGCACGCCCGCATCAAGGGCTGGATCGAACGGGACACCGTCAGCCCTCTCCTGACGTCCCCCCAGTTCGGTGTCGCCGACCTGGCACGGCTGCACGCCGTCGCCGCCGCACCCGGCCCGGCCGCGCCCGAACCCACCGGACACCACCTGTTCGCCGCCATGGACCGCGCCGTCCACCGCGGCCCCGGCCTCACCGTGAACATCGCCATGGCCAGCGACCGCATCGCCCACTACGAGTGCGGCAACGGCGAGAACCTCCGCGGCTGGCACACCGGCGCGGGCATGGTCAGCTGGTGGGCCGAGGGCACCGGCGACCAGTACACGGACTGGTTCTGGCCTACCGTCGACTGGTACCGGCTGCCCGGCACCACCGTCTCCACCAAGCGGCTCGCCGACCGCGAAGGAGGCGAGTGGGGCACCGCCCGCCCGGACGCGCGCTGGGTCGGCGGCACCACCGATGGCACCCATGCGGCGCTCGGCCAGCACCTCAAGGGCCTCGGCTCCACCCTGGAGGCCCGCAAGTCCTGGTTCTGCGTCGCGGACGCGGTGATCTGCCTGGGCGCCGGAATCACCTGTGCCGACGGCGTCCCGGTCGAGACGGTCGTCGACAACCGCAACCTCGGCGCGAACGGCACCCAGCGCTTCGTGAAGGGACCGAGGTGGGCCCACCTGGAGGACCACGGCGGCTGGCTGGTGCTCGACGGCGAGCTGAGGGCGCTGCGCGAGGACCGCACCGGCGCCTGGTCCGACATCAACACCGGCAGCACGCCGGAGCGGCGCACCCGCCGCTGGCAGACCCTCTGGCTCGACCACGGCACCGACCCCGAGGACGCCACGTACGCCTATGTCCTCATGCCCGGGGCGTCCCGCCCGGCGGTCGCCCGGCGCGCCGCCGACCGTCACTGGCTGTCGGTGCTCGCCAACGATCCGCACCGCCAGGCGGTCACCGTGCCGTCCCTGGGCTGCACGGCCGTGAACTTCTGGACTGCGGGCACCGCGGGCCCGCTCACCGCGTCCGACGCCGCGAGCGTGCTGACCGTCGTCCGGGGCCGCACCGCTACCCTCTGCGTGAGCGAACCGCCCCGCACGGGCGCGCCCCTGGAGATCACCTGGGAGCGCCCGGTCCGGCGGGTCGACCGCCTGGACGACACGGTCGAGGTGCTCTCCACAGGCCGCCGGCTGCGCGTGCGCGTCACCCCGGGGGAGGCATGCGCCACGCATATCTGTGAGGTGACTCTCGCCTGACGGTTTTGTTCGACCCTTACAAGCGACACGCCCGCTGAGCAGTCGGAAAGGCTGCACTCCGCCACGGTTCTGTTCAGGGGTACCAGGAAAACACGCCGGAGACTGTGAGGAGTCGACGGCCCGGATTTCTCGCTCGGCTTCGTATGGTCGCTACATGACCGTTTTGGATGAGGCGCCGGGTGAGCCGACCGACGCGCGTGGACGCGTGGCCGAACTGCACGAGATCCGTGCGCAGGCGGTGGCCGGACCGAGCGAGAAGGCGACCGCGGCGCAGCACGCCAAGGGCAAGCTGACGGCGCGCGAGCGCATCGAACTCCTCCTCGACCCGGAGTCCTTCCGGGAGGTCGAGCAGCTGCGCCGGCACCGCGCCACGGGCTTCGGCCTGGAGGCCAAGAAGCCGTACACCGACGGTGTGATCACCGGCTGGGGCACGGTGGAGGGCCGCACGGTCTTCGTCTACGCGCACGACTTCCGTATCTTCGGCGGCGCCCTGGGCGAGGCCCACGCCACGAAGATCCACAAAATCATGGACATGGCCATCGCGGCCGGTGCCCCGCTGGTGTCGCTGAACGACGGCGCCGGCGCCCGCATCCAGGAGGGCGTCTCGGCCCTCGCCGGCTACGGCGGCATCTTCCAGCGCAACACCAAGGCCTCGGGCGTCATCCCGCAGATCTCGGTCATGCTCGGCCCGTGCGCCGGCGGCGCGGCCTACAGCCCCGCCCTCACCGACTTCGTCTTCATGGTCCGCGAGACGTCGCAGATGTTCATCACCGGCCCGGACGTCGTCAAGGCGGTCACCGGCGAGGAGATCACCCAGAACGGCCTGGGCGGCGCCGACGTCCACGCCGAGACGTCCGGCGTCTGCCACTTCGCCTACGACGACGAAGAGACCTGCATCGCCGAGGTCCGCTACCTCCTCTCGCTGCTCCCGCAGAACAACCGCGAGAACCCGCCCCGCACCGAGTCCTCGGACGCGGCCGACCGCCGCTCGGACGTCCTCCTGGACCTGGTCCCGGCGGACGGCAACCGGCCCTACGACATGGCCAAGGTCATCGAGGAGATCGTCGACGACGGCGACTACCTGGAGGTCCACGAGCGCTGGGCCCGCAACATCATCTGCGCGCTCGGCCGGATGGACGGCCAGGTCGTCGGCATCGTGGCGAACCAGCCGCAGGCCCTGGCGGGCGTGCTGGACATCGAGGCCTCCGAGAAGGCGGCCCGCTTCGTGCAGATGTGCGACGCGTTCAACATCCCGATCATCACTCTTCTGGACGTCCCCGGCTTCCTCCCGGGCGTCGACCAGGAGCACGGTGGCATCATCCGCCACGGCGCGAAGCTCCTCTACGCCTACTGCAACGCGACCGTGCCGAGGATCTCGCTGATCCTGCGCAAGGCCTACGGAGGTGCGTACATCGTCATGGACAGCCAGTCCATCGGTGCCGACCTCACCTACGCGTGGCCGACGAACGAGATCGCCGTCATGGGAGCGGAGGGTGCGGCCAACGTCATCTTCCGCCGCCAGATCGCCGATGCCGAGGACCCCGAAGCCATGCGGGCCCGCATGGTCAAGGAGTACAAGTCCGAGCTGATGCACCCCTACTACGCGGCCGAGCGCGGCCTGGTCGACGACGTCATCGACCCCGCCGAGACCCGCGAGGTGCTCATCAAGTCCCTCGCGATGCTCCAGACCAAGCACGCGGACCTGCCGTCCCGCAAGCACGGCAACCCGCCGCAGTAACCCGGCGGACATCTTCCTCACGGAGACTGACACCCATGGAATCGCCTGACATCCGCGTCGAGAAGGGCCACGCCGAGCCCGAGGAGGTCGCCGCCATCACGGCCATCCTCCTGGCCCGCGCCGCCGCCCGCCCCACGGACCCGACCCCGGCCCACCGAGGCCGCATCAAGGCAGGCTGGCGCCGCCTGGAGCGCGAGCCCGGCTTCCGCGCCCCGCACAGCTGGCGCTGAGCACAGAACCGAAAAGCAGGCCCCTCGTAGAGGGGCCTGCTTTTTTTGGGGGCGCGGCGAACTGCGCGACCAGCCCCCGCGACCCGCACACGGCACGCAACAGCCCCCGGCAGCGCACTGGCCGTCGGGGGCTGTCCCACAGCTTGGATCAGCGCAGGCGCGCCATCAGAGCGTGTTCCACCAGCGTGATCAGCGCCGACTTCGCATCGGCCCGGTGCCGCGCGTCCGTCGTGATGATCGGGGTGTCAGGACCGATCTGGAGGGCTTCCCGGACCTCGTCCGGCGTGTACGGCTGCTGGCCGTCGAAGCCGTTCAGCGCGATGACGAACGGCAGGCCCGAGTTCTCGAAGTAGTCGACGGCGGGGAAGCAGTCGGCGAGCCTCCTCGTGTCGACCAGCACGATCGCGCCGATGGCGCCGCGCACCAGGTCGTCCCACATGAACCAGAAGCGGTCCTGACCGGGCGTACCGAACAGGTACAGGATCAGGTCCTGGTCCAGGGTGATACGGCCGAAGTCCATGGCCACCGTGGTGGTGGTCTTGTCCCCGGTGTGGGTGAGGTCGTCGATGCCCGCCGAAGCGGACGTCATGACGGCCTCGGTGCGCAGCGGGTTGATCTCCGAGACGGCACCCACGAACGTGGTCTTGCCCACGCCGAAGCCGCCAGCCACCACGATCTTCGCGGACGTGGTGGAGCGGGAAGGCCCTCCGCTAGAGCTTGCGAAGTCCACTGAGCACCCTTTCGAGCAGTGTCACGTCTGGCTGGCCGCCGGCGTTCTCGTCGCCGCCGGGCTGATGGATGGCGACCAGTCCCGCCTCCGCCAAGTCGGCGACGAGGATCCTGGCCACGCCGAGAGGGATCGTGAGGAGCGCCGAGATCTCGGCGACCGACTTGATCTCCCGGCAGAGGTTGCAGATCCGCTGATGCTCGGGCAACTGGCCCTGCATCTGGTGCGGCTGCGCAGTGGTGTGCACCAGCGCCTCGATGGCGAGCTGGTAGCGCGGGCGGGTCCGGCCGCCGGTCATGGCGTACGGACGCACCAGGGGGTTGTTCGACGCCCCGGCGGGCGCCGGCTCGGGGGTGCGGCGCTGCGGCTGCACGGGCTGGATGCGCGGGGCCGACGGCTGGTCGTACGGCGACGGGCCGGGGCCCTGCGGCGCGTATGGCTGCCGGTGGCTGGGTGCGGAGGGGAAGTTGTAACGGTTCGGGTTCTGACCACCGTCGCCCTGGCCCTGGGCAGGGCCGTACGACCAGTTGCCCGAAGACGAACCGCCTGGGGGTGTTGCCACTTTCTCCTCCTCCGACTGTGCCTGGCACCCATCGCTGTGGAGCCGCGTCCCGAAACCTTACGGCCACGGGACGCCAAAACGCACCGTCCGTCTACTAGTTGAGCAGGCTCCCCTGGAGCTCTGCACGAAGGTCCGGTGTCAGGACCGTACCGGCTCGGTCGACCAACAGCGCCATCTCGTACCCGATGAGGCCGATGTCCGCCTCCGGGTGTGCGAGAACCGCGAGCGATGATCCGTCGGAGATGGACATGATGAACAGGAATCCCCGCTCCATCTCCACAACCGTCTGATTCACGCTGCCGCCCTCGAAGATCCGGGAGGCGCCTGCCGTCAGAGACGTCAGACCGGAGGCGACGGCCGCGAGCTGGTCGGCGCGGTCGCGGGGGAAGCCTTCGGACATCGCCAGAAGGAGTCCGTCGGCGGAGACCACCACCGTGTGGGACACCCCCGGGGTGTTGTCCACGAAGTTGGTGATCAACCAGTTCAGGTTCTGTGCCGCCTGGCTCATCGGGCTCACACTAACGCTCCTGGTTGTAGGTGCTGTCAGGACCGAAGCCCTGGCCGTTCGTTTCACTGCCTGCGCTGCGTCCGCGCTGGACGCCCCGTCGCAGGTTGCTCAGCCTGCCCCGGACGTCCTCCGGGGCGCGGGAGACCTGTGGGCCTCCCTGAGGGGTGCTTTCGGCGGCACCCTCGATCAGGTTCGCCTTGGGTACCCGCCTCGGCAGGCCGGAGGAGGTGACCCCGCCCGCCTTGGGCTTCCGGAGCTGCGAGGCCTGCTGCCACCGCTCGTCGTTGGCCGAGCGCCAGTCGTCGCCGTTGTTCTCCGAAGCGGAGGCCGGCGGCTCCTGGCTCACATGCCGTGCGCCACCCGTGCCGTTCGCACCGCTCGCGGTGGATCCACGGCGGGGAAGCCCGGCGTCGGTCATCGTGTGAGCGGCGGAGGGGCTCGATCCCGGACGGTCGAAGCCTACGCGGTCCTGCTCACTTGCGTCAGCGGCCTGCGCAGATTCCGTTTCCGGGGCCTGAGAAGGGTACTGGCTCGGGTAGCCGTTGCGGTAGCCGTCCTGCTGCGGCCAGTCGTCCTGGTGACGGCGCTGCTCGAACGCGGCGAAACCACCCGCCGTGCCCGCACCCTGCTCCGAGGGCTCCTCCTGGGCCGGCTCCGCATAGGTGGGCTCCGGGTAGCCGCCGTTGGGCGAGAAGGTGTCGTTCTGCGGCAGGCCGCCGTTCGGCGCGTAGTACTGCTCGTCGTAAGCAGGCTGCTGCGGCTCCTCGTACGCCGTGTGCTGCTGCTCCTCGTACGACCCCTGCTGCTGCTCGTACGGCGCCTGGCGGTCGTACGCGGACTGCTGCTGCTCCGGGTAGCCGCTCTGGCCGGTGTCGTAGGCCTGCCCGGCGTCGTAGCCCTGCTGCCCGTTGTGCCCGTTGTACTCGTCGCGGTAGCCGGTCGCCTGGCCGGCATCCTGACTGCTCTGGCCGGGCAGCGCGGGCTGTTCGTGGGACTGGGACTCCAGGGCCGCCCGGCGCTCCTCGCGCATCAGGGAGCGGCCGACGGGGTCCAGCTCCCGTATGTCGTCGGGGACGTCGGAGTAGCGGCTGTCGTCGAAGCCGAGTTCCGCGGCCGTGCGCATGGGCTGCTGGTTGAAGTTCTCGCCGCCGCCGAAGTTCTGCTCCGGGATGATCTGCGAGACGGTGAACTCGTCGCGGTCCACGTGCTGCTCACCGCCACCACCGTGGGTGATGGCGTCCGGCAGCATGACCAGCGAGGTGGTGCCGGCCTGCTCGCCCGAGGGGCGCAGCTGGACGCGGATGCCGTGCCGGTCGGACAGCCGGCCGACCACGAACAGGCCCATGCGCTGCGAGATCGCGGCGTCCACGGTCGGCGGGTTGGCCAGCTTGTGGTTGATGTCCGCGAAGTCCTCGGCGGTCAGGCCGATGCCCTTGTCGTGGATCTCGATCATCACACGGCCGTCGGGGAGACGGGTCGCGGTGACGCGGACCTTGGTCTGCGGGGAGGAGAACGTCGTGGCGTTCTCCAGCAGCTCGGCGAGCAGGTGCACGAGGTCGGTCACGGCGCGGCCGTGGATCTCGGCCTCCGGGACGCCGGAGAGCTCGATGCGCTCGTACTGCTCCACCTCCGAGGAGGCGGCGCGCAGGACGTCGACCAGCGGCACCGGCTGGTCCCAGCGGCGGCCGGGCTCCTCGCCGGCGAGGACCAGGAGGTTCTCGCCGTTGCGGCGCATACGGGTCGCGAGGTGGTCCAGGCGGAAGAGGTTCTCCAGCTGGTCCGGGTCGGCCTCGTTGTTCTCCAGGTCGGTGATCAGGGTCAGCTGGCCCTCGATCAGCGACTGGTTGCGGCGCGACAGGTTGGTGAAGATCGCGTTGATGTTGCCCCGCAGCAGGGCCTGCTCGGCGGCGAGCCGCACGGCCTCGCGGTGGACCTGGTCGAAGGCGCGGGCGACCTCGCCGATCTCGTCCGTGGTGGAGATCGGGATGGGGGCGACGCGGGTGTCGACCCGGCCGGGGTCGGTGCGGGAGAGCTGGTCGACCAGCATCGGCAGACGCTGCTCGGCGATGCCGAAGGCGGCGTTGCGCAGCTGGCGCATCGAGCGGCTCATCTGGCGGGCGACCGCGCCGGCCAGGATGAAGGCCAGGAGCAGAGCGACCACGACGGCGGCACCGGTGATGTAGGCGTCACGCTGGGCGTCGTCGGCGATGTCGGACGCTTCGCTCACGGCCTTGTCGGCCATGTCCGTCTCGATCTTCTCGTACGCGTTGAACTTGAGCGTGTTGACCGCCCACCAGTTCTCGGCGGTGATGCCCTTCTGGGCGAGTGCGGCACGGGCGCTCGCGTCGGTGCTCGGCAGCGTCGCCACTGCCGAGATCATCGACGTCGGGTTGGCCGGCGGCGGGACGTAGTCGGGGTTCTCGGCCTTGGCCTCGCGGGCCATCGCGGCACCGTCGGCCTTGATCTTGGCCTCGGCCGTCTTGAGCTTGGCCGCGTCCTGCTCGGTGCCGCCGCCGATGTACTCCTGCACGGCGATGCGCTCGAGGTAGGCGTACGAGGACAGGGCGATGCGCTGGCTGGCCAGGTTGCCGTCGTCGGGGCCCGGCTTGACCAGGATGTGCATGCCGATCGAGCGCTGCAGCGACAGGGCCGCCTTGGTCAGCTCCATGGCGTAGACGGTCCGGCCGTAGCTGGTGATGTTGCCGGTGCCGAGGCCGAGCTCGTTGGCGAACTCCGTCAGCGGGTGGGCGACCTCGACGTAGCCCTCTTCGGTCTGGACGCCCTTGAGCTTGGAGGTGTAGGCGACCTGGCGCAGGGTGGCCAGCTTCGGCTCCGCCTTGCGGAACAGGTCCAGCCGGCGCTCCAGGCCCGGCTTGCCCGGCATGTCCTGCGCGGCGGCGTCGAACTCGTCGGCGGCCTTGTCGGTGAGCTTGCGTGCGTCGACGACGGTCTTGTCGTCCTGGCCCTTGCCCTGGAGCAGCGGGGCGGCGGTGATGTCGCGTTCGTTGTAGAGGGCGTTGGCGTAGAGCAGCGACGCGCGGACCAGGCGCGCGGTGTTCTCCGCGTCCTCGGCCTCCTGCCAGGTGTCGATCGAGCTCTTCACCTGGAAGCCGCCCATGACGAGGCCGACCACCACGGGTATGAGCAGGATCGCGTTCAGCCTGGTTGCCACGCGCCAGTTGCGCGGGGAGAGACGGCCGGCGCTCTCGGTGGGCGCGGCCGTCGGTTCCGAACCGGGCACGGGGGCGGGCGCCGCTGTGCGCGGCGGCGGGGTGAAGTTGCCCCGGGCCGACGGCTCGGGACTGTTCTTGCTTCGCCTCACTCGACCAACAACCTCTCGGCGGTCGGCACCAACGTTGTGCCGCAGTGTTCAGAGCCCAAGTCGCCGGCGACGGACGAGTACGTCATTGACTATTGGGCAGTTCAGGCATTCCAGCACGACGACCTGCGCTCTTCCAAACAGTCCGAGGCGGGTGATCGAGGTGATGTAAGCCCCAGATAAAACGGTCATAAAGAGCGAGCCCCGCCAAAAGGCGGGGCGATTGTGCGCGCAGCGAGACCGGATGTGCGCGACGCGTGGCCATACCACCCGATTCCTCTGCCGAAACGTTATGAACACCTTGGCCGACCGTGTCAAAGGACACAGTCGGCTCCGGTGTATCTACGACAACTGCCGTATGACGCCTCAGAATTGGGTGCTACCTCAGCCGTGCCATCAAAGCGTGCTCGACCAGCGTGATCAGGGCACTCTTCGCATCGGACCGGTGCCGGGCGTCCGTCGTGATGATCGGGGTGTCGGGACCGATCTGCAGTGCCTCGCGCACCTCTTCGGGCTGGTAGGGCTGCTGGCCGTCGAAGCCGTTCAGCGCGACGACGAACGGCAGGCCGCTGTTCTCGAAGTAGTCCACGGCCGGGAAGCAGTCGGCCAGGCGCCGGGTGTCCACGAGCACCACCGCGCCGATGGCGCCGCGCACCAGGTCGTCCCACATGAACCAGAAGCGGTCCTGGCCGGGCGTACCGAACAGGTACAGGATCAGGTCCTGGTCCAGGGTGATACGGCCGAAGTCCATGGCCACCGTGGTGGTGGTCTTGTCCCCGGTGTGGGTGAGGTCGTCGATGCCCGCCGAAGCGGACGTCATGACGGCCTCGGTGCGCAGCGGGTTGATCTCCGAGACGGCACCCACGAACGTGGTCTTGCCCACGCCGAAACCACCGGCCACCACGATCTTCGCGGAGGTGGTGGACCGCCCCGCGTCAGAGCTTGCGAAGTCCACTGAGCACCCTTTCGAGCAGTGTCACGTCCGGTGCGCCGGTGGCGTCGTCGCCGCCCGGCTGGTGGATCGCGACGAGACCGGCCTCGGCGAGGTCCGCGACCAGGATCCGGGCCACGCCCAGCGGCATGTTGAGCAGGGCGGACACCTCGGCCACCGACTTGACCTCACGGCACAGGTGGCAGATCCGCTGGTGCTCCGGGAGCAGCCCCATGAGCGCGGCGGGGTCCGCAGTCGTACTGATCAGTGCCTCGATGGCCAGCTGGTAGCGCGGCCGCGTCCGGCCACCGGTCATGGCGTACGGCCTTACCAGCGGCTGGTCGCCCTCGTCCTCGTACGGCTCCGCGTACGGATCATGAGAGGCGGTGGGCGGGGTCATGGGTCCTCCGGGCGGGACAGCAAGTCGGTCAACAAGCCGTCTGACGGGGCCTGTGTGGGGGATGTGGCGGCCGGACGGTGATGTGGTGAGACGGGTGGTGCCGGGGCCGATCAGTGGAGCAGACTGCCTTGGAGCTCAGCCCGCAGGTCGGGGGTGAGGACCGCGCCCGCGCGGTCGACCAGGAGGGCCATCTCGTAGCCGACGAGGCCGATGTCGCACTCCGGGTGGGCGAGGACGGCCAGCGACGAGCCGTCGGAGACGGACATGAGGAAGAGAAATCCGCGTTCCATCTCCACCACCGTCTGCGCCACCTCACCGCCCTCGAAGATCCGGGAAGCGCCTGCCGTCAGGGACGTCAGGCCCGAGGCGACGGCCGCGAGCTGGTCCGCGCGGTCGCGCGGGAAGCCCTCCGACAGCGCCAGGAGGAGACCGTCGGCGGACACGACGACGGTGTGGGACACCCCGGGGGTGTTGTCCACGAAGTTGGTGATCAACCAGTTGAGATTCTGTGCCGCCTGGCTCATCGGACTCAACTAACGCTCCTGCTGGTGAGTGGGCCGTGGGTGGCTGCCGGTCTGGGTGGACCCGGCCTGACGACCCTGTGCGATTCCCCGACGGAGATTGGTCAGCCGGCCGCGCACGTCATCGGGCGCACGCGAGACCTGCGGACCGCTCTGGTGGGTTTGCTGCTGCGCCGTGCCCGGGACGAGGTTGGCCCGGGGGACCCGGCGCGGCAGACCGGAGGTGGTGATACCACCCGCGGCGGGCTGGCGGACGCGCTCGGCCTGGCGGACGAGGTCGTCGTTCGGCGAGGTGCGCCACCCGGCGGGGGCGGCGGACCGCTGCGGACCGGTGGGTCCCTGCGGTTGCTGCGGGGCAGCCGGCGCGGAGCCGTTGTTCTGCGACTGCGACTGCTGCTGTTCCTGCTGGCCGTGGAACCAGTTGGTCTCCAGCGTGTCGTACAGCGGCGTACGACCGTCGCCCGGACCGGACGCCGGCGGCAGGGCCTCGGGCTCCTGCCGGACCGGACGGGCCTGCGGGGCGGGCGGACGCGGGGCACCGACGTCGGCCGGACCCGGGAGGCCGGGCCGCCCGGAGCCATTGTCCTGGCGAGGCGCCGCGTACTGGCCGGTGGAGCCGTTGTCCTGACGGGGCGCCGGGTACTGACCCGTCGAGCCGTTGTCCTGACGCTGGGCCGGGTACTGGTTGCCGTTGCCCTGGCGGGGCACCGGGTACTGGCCGGTGGAGCCGTTGTCCTGACGGGGCGCCGGGTACTGACCCGTCGACCCGTTGTCGTAGGACTGTGCCGGGTACTGGCCCGTCGGGGACGACGCGTCGTGCTGACCGGCGGAGGAGCCGAAGACGTCCGGGCGGACGAACGGGCTCTGGCCCTGGCCCTGCGGCGCGTTCGCGCCGGAGCCGAACGGGTCCGCGTGCTGGGGAGCGCCGAAGTCGGACGGAGAGCCCAGGCCCTGCCGGTCGTTGTCGCGCGGCACGGCCGGTATCTCCGCCGTCGCGCCGGGACCCTGACGGTCGTCCACGCGCGGCAGCGGCGACGTCCGGGAGAGGTCCTGCTCCTCGTGCCCGCGCGGGGTGTCCAGCGAGGCGCGCGGCGCCGGCGGCTGGGCGTTCTCGTCGCTCCAGCTCGGCACGCGCTGCTGCGCGTCACCGCCGGGCAGCTCGGCGCGCGGAGTGCCACGCGGCGGCAGCTGCGGCCTGCGGCCCGCGCCCTGCTCGGAGGCACCGCCCTGCTTCTTGCGGCTGCGGCTGCGGCCTCCGCCGAAGGCGTCCTGGCCCTGCGGCCCGCCGGTGCCCGCGGCGTGCAGACCCTGCGGGGCACCCGGCGCCTGCTGGCCGAACCCGGCACCGGAAGGAGCGGGACGGCCCTGCGAGGGACCACCCTGCTCGAACGGCGAGGTTCCGGGACCCTGCGGTCCGCGCGCCCCACCGGGCGCTCCCGGACGGCCGCCGTCGGCGTCACGCCCGGGCAGCGCGGCCCGCGGCCCCTGACCGGAACCGAGCCGGCCGGCGCCGGACGCACCGCCGCCGAAGGCACTGCCGGACGCACCTGCCCCGAGGGCACCGGCCCCCTGGCCGGCACCGGCCGCGCGTCGCGCCGCGGCAGCGCCGGCGGCCGCCTGCGCGGCGGCCGGACCGCCGCCGGACGGCGGCTGACCGGGCTGCTTGGGCTGGGGCTTGCGGCCGCCCTGGGCGACGTCGACGGGCAGCATGACCAGCGCGGTCGTACCACCGGAGTCGGACGGGCGCAGCTGGATGCGGATGCCGTGCCGCTGGGACAGCCGGCCGACCACGAACAGACCCATGCGGCGGGAGACGGAGACGTCCACCGTCGGGGGAGAGGCGAGCCGCTCGTTGATCGCGGCCAGGTCCTCCGGCGACAGACCGATACCGGTGTCGTGGATCTCGATGAGCACACGGCCGTCGGGCAGCGCGTGACCGGTGACCTTGACCTTGGTCTGCGGCGAGGAGAAGGAGGTCGCGTTCTCGAGCAGCTCGGCGAGCAGGTGCACGAGGTCGTTGACCACACGGCCGGCCACTTCGGTGGTCGGCACCGAGGCCAGCTCGATGCGCTCGTACTGCTCCACCTCGGACGCGGCGGCGCGGAGCACGTCGACCAGCGGGACCGGGCGGGTCCAGCGGCGGCCGGGCTCCTCACCCGCGAGGACGAGGAGGTTCTCACCGTTACGGCGCATGCGGGTGGCGAGGTGGTCGAGCTTGAACAGCGAGGACAGCTGGTCCGGGTCGGCCTCGCGGGACTCCAGCTCGGAGATGAGCGACAGCTGGCGCTGGATC
This sequence comes from [Streptosporangium] indianense, assembly GCF_021474405.1. Classification (GTDB taxonomy): domain Bacteria; phylum Actinomycetota; class Actinomycetes; order Streptomycetales; family Streptomycetaceae; genus Streptomyces; species Streptomyces indiaensis. The sequence continues at coordinate 28,113 of NZ_JAKEIO010000072.1, read as the reverse complement.
AGACCCTGGGAGCGGCGCGAGAGGTTGGTGAACATCGCGTTGACGTTGCCCCGCAGCAGCGCCTGCTCGGCGGCGAGGCGGACCGCCTCGCGGTGCACGTCGTCGAAGGCCGCGGCCACTCGGCCGATCTCGTCGCGGGAGTGCACACCGACCGACTCGACCGAGGTGTCGACGTCCTGCGGGTCGGACTCGGACAGCTGCTTGACCAGCTCGGGCAGACGGTCGGAGGCGACCTTGGTCGCGGTGTCCTCCAGGCGGCGCAGCGAGCGGATCATGGACCGCGCCACGACGAAGGCGCCGACCAGCGACACACCGAGCACGATCAGGATCAGGGCACCGGAGATGATCGCGTCGCGCTCGGTGGCGCTGCGCAGTTCGCGGGCCTTCTGTTCCATCTCCTCGAGCAGCGTGTGCTCGATGTTCTTCATCTGCTGGATCTTGGTGGAGCTGTCGTCCAGCCAGTCACGGTAGGACCGCTTGTCCTGCTGGGCGAGACCGCTCGCGGAGACCAGGGCGCGGCCGGCGTAGGTGTCGGTCGCCTTGATCGTGGAGTTGCCGCCGTCCTCGATGGGCTTCAGCAGCTCGGCCGCGGCGTCCTCGCCGTAGATGCTCTTGAAGCTGCGGATCTCGGACTTCTGGCTCTCCAGGGCCGACTCGGCGTAGAGCCGGTCGTTCGGCGAGAGCTTGCCGGTCGTGGTGTTGCTCGCGGGCAGTGCCGCCGCGAGGGCCGCGCGCTGGATCGAGGAGTACTCCTTCGCGGCGGAGAACGCCGCGAGCGCACGCGTGCGCTGGATCATGTCCGGGTTGCTGGTCGCCTCGGCCATGTCCTGGGAGAGGTCGATCAGGTTCCCGATCAGACGGTGGTACGCCTCGACGGTCTGCGTGGAGTTGCCCTCGGAGGCGTAGGCGCCCTTGCGGATCTGCTCCAGGTCGCCCAGCTCGCCGGCGAGCTGCACGAGGTACTCGCGGACGCCCCTGAGGTTGCCGTCCTTGCTGGCGCCGTCGATCTCCTCGGAACTGTCGAGGAAGTTCTTCATCGCCCGGTCGGTCTTCTCGCGAAGTCCCTTGACCGTGAAGTCGCTCGCCTTGCCGCCGTGCGCCAGCGGGCCGGCCGACTGGTCGCGCTCCTCCTGGAGCGCGGCCGACAGCTCGGTGGCCTGCTTGGTCATGTCGGTCAGCAGCTTCATGTTGTCGAGCTGCTGGATGTCGTCCATGGACTGGTCGATACGCAGCGCGCCCAGCGAGGTGGCCGCGACCACCGGGAGGGCGAGCAGCGACACCAGTCGCGTGGAGATGCGCCAGTTGCGCAGGGCTATTCGCGGCCCGGGGCCGGTCGGCCCCGTCGGCGGCTTCAGCGCCGGCGAAGGGCTTCCGGGCCCCGAGGGGGCCGATGCACCGGGGCGCCCTGAGCGCTCACCGCTGTCGCCCGCCTGGCCCTGGTTCTGGGCGTGCTGGGGCGCGGGGCCGCCTTTCACGGGGCCAGTCCCGCCGTGCGGCTCCGGCTCCGCCGAAGCGCTGCCATCCCTCTTGAAACGTCCCTGCACTAGCGTCGCAACCTCTGGACCAGGCACCCCGTCGCCTGAAACGACGGAGCACGGTGTCGGCGTTCTGGGGACGCCCTGAAATTCGCCCCCGTGGTGGTCGTGAGTGACCGGCGCTGGCTCCCCCTTCTCGCCGCCACTCGGCGCGACTGTGCGCCCCCTGTGCGCCGGCTCGATCCTGCGGCGGTCCGTGAGATTCCAGCACAGCACAGGATCTCCAACAAGGCCCGTAGGCCGAGCCGTGATGTAGGTGACGCCATGTGAGTGCGGGACTACCAGCCGTAGAAGGCGAGTTCGCCCATTTCGGGCGTAAGCCCGCGAGTCGTCGAGCCGTGCCGGGTGTCCCAGTCGCCATGATCAGGAGCGGAATGAGGGCTTCAGGGGGTCAATGTCCGTTTCGTTGGAGTGGAACGCGAGTCCGGATTGACCGATTCGCCCTCTGATTCGTGAGGAAACTCACATGCTGATCATGCCCTCTGCGCGTCCGGGCCGGGGAATTGGATGTTTAGCCTGACGCTTTACAGCGATGGCACTATCGACAACCCGCGCCCGTACGGGGGTTCACACCCACCCTGCCGGCGCCCGTCACAGGACAGGGTCAAGTAAACAGTGAAGACGACGACGATGTTCCACAAGATCGCCAACCCGCGACGCACGACGCTGGCACACCTGAACGACGCCGACGAACTGCAGACGCCGGAGCAGCCGGAACACCCCGTCGACCTGCCGGCCCAGACCGCAAACCCCAAGCGCACCGTCCTCATGGAGATCCCCGTCGCGGCCGCCGCGGCCGCGGAGTGACACCCGCTAGTACGCGCGCCGGCCGCCGGATGCTCATGGCGCCGGGCACCGGATTTCGGAGGGGCGCCCCCAGGACGGGGCGCCCCTTCGTGCGTGCCGGGGCGCCGCCGCGTAATGCGCGGGGCGAGGTCACCTCCCTGCGTTAGCCTGGACCGTCAGACTCCAGCCGCTTCAGTCAAGGGGCCAAGCATCCCGTGCGCATCGCCAGGTTCTCCATCGACGGGAACGTCGCCTTCGGCGCCATCGAGGGCGACAAGCAGGACGAGCTCGTCCTGAACATCATCAAGGGCATCCCGTTCGCGGACTTCGAGCTCTCCGGCACGAAGGTGCCGGTCGGCAAGGTCAGGCTGCTGCCGCCGGTGCTCCCCAACAAGGTCGTGGCCTTCGGCCGCAACTACGCGGAGCACGCGCGCGAGCTGGGCAACGAGGTGCCCGACGCCCCCTTCGCCTTCTTCAAGCCGTCCACCTCGGTGATCGGCCCCGGCGACGAGATCCAGTACCCCTCGTTCTCCGAGGAGGTGCACCACGAGGCCGAGCTGGCCGTGGTCATCGGCCGGATGTGCCGCGAGGTCCCGCGCGAACGCGTCAAGGACGTGATCTTCGGCTACACCTGCGCCAACGACGTCACCGCCCGCGACGTGCAGAAGCGCGAGAAGCAGTGGGCCCGGGCCAAGGGCTTCGACAGCTCCTGCCCGCTCGGCCCCTGGGTGGAGACGGACCTGGACGCGAGCGACCTCACCATCCAGCTCACGGTCAACGGCCAGCAGCGCCAGCTCGGCCGCACCAGCGAGATGATCCACTCCATCGAGGACCTGGTCGTCAACATCTCCGAGGCCATGACGCTGCTCCCCGGCGACGTGATCCTCACGGGCACCCCGGCTGGGGTCGGCCCCCTGAACGTCGGCGACGAGGTCGCCGTCACCATCGAAGGCATCGGCACTCTCACCAACAAGGTTGTCAAGCGTGGCTAGCGCATCCGGCACTCCAGTACGCGTCCGTTTCTGCCCCTCACCCACCGGTAACCCCCACGTGGGCCTGGTGCGCACCGCCCTGTTCAACTGGGCGTTCGCCAAGCACCACCAGGGCACCCTGGTCTTCCGCATCGAGGACACCGACGCCGCCCGCGACTCCGAGGAGTCCTACACCCAGCTGCTCGACGCGATGCGCTGGCTGGGCTTCGACTGGGACGAGGGCCCCGAGGTCGGCGGCCCGCACGCGCCGTACCGCCAGTCACAGCGCATGGACCTCTACAAGGACGTCGCGCAGAAGCTGCTCGACGCCGGTCACGCCTACCGCTGCTACTGCTCCCAGGACGAGCTGGACACCCGCCGCGAGGCCGCCCGCGCCGCCGGCAAGCCCTCCGGCTACGACGGCCACTGCCGCGAGCTGACCGCCGCCCAGGTCGAGGAGTACCAGGCACAGGGCCGTGAGCCGATCGTCCGCTTCCGGATGCCCGACGAGACGATCACCTTCACCGACCTCGTCCGCGGCGAACTGACCTTCACCCCGGAGAACGTCCCGGACTACGGCATCGTCCGCGCCAACGGCGCCCCGCTGTACACGCTGGTCAACCCGGTCGACGACGCCCTGATGGAGATCACCCACGTCCTGCGCGGCGAGGACCTGCTCTCCTCCACCCCCCGCCAGATCGCCCTCTACAAGGCGCTGATCGAGCTCGGCATCGCCAAGGAGATCCCGTCCTTCGGCCACCTGCCGTACGTGATGGGCGAGGGCAACAAGAAGCTCTCCAAGCGCGACCCGCAGTCCTCCCTCAACCTCTACCGGGAGCGCGGCTTCCTCCCCGAGGGCCTGCTCAACTACCTCTCGCTGCTCGGCTGGTCCCTCTCGGCCGACCAGGACGTCTTCGGGATCGACGAGATGATCGCGGCGTTCGACATCTCCGACGTGAACCCCAACCCGGCCCGCTTCGACCTCAAGAAGTGCGAAGCCATCAACGGCGACCACATCCGTCTGCTGGATGTGAAGGACTTCACGGAGCGCTGCCGCCCCTGGCTCCAGCCCCCGTTCGCCCCCTGGGCCCCGGAGGCCTTCGACGAGGCGAAGTGGCAGGCCATCGCGCCGCACGCGCAGACCCGCCTCAAGGTCCTCTCCGAGATCACCGACAACGTCGACTTCCTGTTCCTGCCGGAGCCGGTCGAGGACGAGGCTTCCTGGGCCAAGGCGATGAAGGAGGGCTCGGACGCCCTGCTGCGCACGGCCCGCGAGAAGCTGGAGGCCGCCGACTGGACCTCCGCCGAGTCGCTCAAGGAGGCCGTCCTGGCCGCCGGCGAGGCGCACGGCCTGAAGCTCGGCAAGGCCCAGGCCCCCGTCCGCGTCGCCGTCACCGGCCGCACGGTCGGTCTGCCGCTGTTCGAGTCCCTGGAGGTCCTGGGCAAGGAGACCACCCTGGCCCGGATCGACGCGGCGCTGGCGAAGCTGGCCGCGTAGCGCGCGACATCCCACACCACGAGGGCGGCGTCCGGTTCGGGCGCCGCCCTCGCCGTGTCCTCCCAGCCGTCACCCGGAGTTCACCCTTCCGGCCAACTCCCGTCCCAGGAAGGGACGTTGGATGCCCTCTGTGCGCACGGTGCGCGTGTGCGCCCTGTTCCCGGGGGAGAGAGCATGATCCGTTCACGAAGACTCGTCCACGCGGCGGTCGGCGGGGCGATGGCCCTGTCCTGCATGGTGCTGACCGCACCGGCGCAGGCGGCGCCCGCGGTCGACGAGCCGGCCGGTACGGTGCGGCTGGCCACCGAGAAGCGCGTGACCGTCGACTACCCGTGGGCCGGCGCGTCCGGCTTCCAGTACCGCCCGGGGACCAGTTCGGTCACCACGGTCGACTACCTCGACACGACCCCGCCCGCCCACGCCGGCCCGGACGACCTGGCCACCGGCACCGACGTCGTGAACACCCGCGACGGCCAGACCGTCGCCCAGAAGCACCGCTCCACGGGCGTCACCGCCACCGTCACGATCCCCACCGGCCAGGCCTACCGGGCCGCCGTCGGCTGGAGCGTGCTGACCATGGACGGCACCGGCGCCCTGCACGTGCTGCGCACCGTCGACGGCACCCTCACCGTGGACACCCCGGTCACCGGCTTCCCCACGGGCGCCCGCCCCGTCCTCTACCGCACCGGCGGCTCGGTCACCCGCCTCGCGATCGTCTACGCGCTGGACGGCAAGACGTCCGTGGGCCTGGTCGACCTCTCCGACGGCATGTTCCGTACGTATGTCACCGGCGACAGCGCCACCCCGCAGCTCGCCTTCAACGACCGCTGGCTCGTCGCCGACTGGAAGGCGATCCGGGTGGACGCCGGACCCGGCACCGAGCCCACCGCCCTGACCAGCACCGACGCCCAGCTCGAAGCCGTAGTCGGCGACCAGCTCCTGATCGGCAACCCCGGCTTCGTGCTGGGCGGCACCGAGGCCGCGCTGACCGCCCGGTCCCTGGTCACCGGCGCCTCGACCACCGTGCTCCCCTCGTCGTTCGGCGGCATCGGCCCGACCCTGGACGGCGGCGCCCTCGCCACCGCCGGCCCCTCCAGCCTCGACTGGAACATCCACCGGATCACCCCTGACGCCAGCGGCGGCCTCACCACCGCCGAAGTCGCCCGGGTCCCCGCCGCGGCCACCGGCGTCGAGGGACTGGCCCTCGCCGGCGGCGAGTTGTTCCTGTACGGAGCGACACCCGGCGCCTCGCTGCGCTACAGCAGCTTCCAGCTGGACGCCGCCGGCCGGCCCAACGGCCCGCAGACGCGCCGCAGCCCCGCACTGAGCGCACCCACCTGCCTCACCGGTGACGCCGCCTGCCCTCAGCTGGAGGCCCTCGGCGACGGCCGCGTCAGCCACCTGTGGACCAGCGAGACGGGCCAGGAGTCCGTCGTCACCGTCGGTCTCGACACCACCACCGTCCTCAGCGCGCCCACGGACGGGGACTCCCGCGGCCGCACCGGCGGCGGCACCGGCCGGTACGTGCTCTACAACGGCGGCTCCGGCAAGCAGCGGGTCGTCGACTTCCCGCGCGCCGCGACCGCGGGCGAGACGACCCTCACCCGTGACCGCACCGCCGCCGCGGTGTGGGGGCAGACCCTGTGGGCCACGGGCAGCGCCCAGGGCCAGGTCACCGGCCGCAACATCAAGACCGGCACGACCACATCCATCGCCACCGGCGCCCCCTGCATCCCCACCGACATCCAGGCCGTCAACACCTGGCTGTACTGGTCCTGCGGCACCTCGGCCGGCGTCTACGACCGGGCCACCCAGCGCAAGATCACGGTCCCGGCCGACCTCGGCCCGGCCCGCCTCGCCGACGGCTTCCTGCTGCGCGAGAACCGCACCACCCACGAACTGCTGCTCACCGACTTCCACACCGGAACGGCCACCACCCGCGCCCTGGTGAAGCTGCCCGCCACGGACCAGAACACCGGCGGCAGCAACGGCCGCTGGGCGGTCGACCGCTTCGGCGGCGCCATCGCCTACCTCAACGGCACGTACGGCGAGGTCTCGATCGTCCCCAGCGGCGTCCCCACCTCGCCCCTCGCGCAGATGGAGGCCCAGGTCCACTCGCCGTCCGTGATCGGCACATCCTTCCCCTGGACTCCGGTCTGGCAGCTGAACAAGCCCTCCACCTGGACCCTGACCCTCACCGACGCCTTCGGCAAGAGAGTCCGCACCCTGACCGGCGCCTCCACCGGAGCCGCCGTACGCCCCGCCTGGGACGGCACCACCGACAGCGGCGGCGGCACCCCGGGCGGCGCGCTCACCTGGAAACTCACCGCTCACCCCCGCGACGGCCAAGGCCCCGACCTCACCCTCTCGGGCACCATGAACCCGGGCTGAGGACGGAACGCGGTGGGTACGGTCGGAGCATGAGCATCCACGCCGTGGTCTGGGACGTCGACGACACCCTCTTCGACTACACCACCGCCGACCGGCTCGGCATGCACGCCCACCTCACGGCCGAGGGCCTGCTCGACCGCTACGACAGCGTCGAGCAGGCCATCGACCACTGGCGGAGGACCACCGAAGTGCAGTGGGCGCGCTTCTCCGCCGGCGAGGTCACCTTCGAGGACCAGCGGCGCGACCGCGTCCGGGCGTTCCTGGACCAGGACCTCACCGACACCGAGGCCGACGCCTGGTTCCAGCGGTACGTCACCCACTACGAGGCGGTCTGGGCCCTCTTCCCGGACGTCCTGCCCGTCCTCGACGCCCTCTCCGCCAGCCACCGGCACGCCGTGCTCTCCAACTCCAGCCTCCACGTCCAGGACCGCAAGCTGCGCGCCCTCGGCGTCCACGACCGCTTCGAGACCATCCTGTGCGCGGCCGAGCTCGGCGTCTCCAAGCCCGAGGCCGGTGCGTTCCTCGCGGCCTGCGCATTCCTCGGGCTCCCGCCGCACCAGGTCGCCTACGTCGGTGACCATCCGGAGATCGACGGACGGGGCGCCGCCGACGCGGGGCTGCTGTCGGTGTGGATCGACCGCGGCGGCCTGTACGCCACGATCGAACCGCCCGTCGGGCCGCACCGCATCGCCTCACTCGCCGAACTGCCGTCCCTGCTGGGCTCGGATACTCGTTTTGGAGCCCCGTCCACCTTCGGGTAATGTTCTTCCTGCGCCGCGGGAGCGGGCCGGAAGGCCGGAACCCCAGGCGCAAAGCTAGAACACGAACCCCTCGGGGGATTGCGTTCCAGTGGCCTATGGTGTAATTGGCAGCACGACTGATTCTGGTTCAGTTAGTCTTGGTTCGAGTCCAGGTAGGCCAGCTCGCAGAGCTCATCTGCATCGCCCCCGTTGTGTAGCGGCCTAGCACGCTGCCCTCTCAAGGCAGTAGCGCCGGTTCGAATCCGGTCGGGGGTACTGGTTCCGAAGATCGGCAGATCGACGATCATCTCGGGACTGCTAGGGCCCCCGTTGTGTAGCGGCCTAGCACGCCGCCCTCTCAAGGCGGTAGCGCCGGTTCGAATCCGGTCGGGGGTACTGACTGGTCTAAACCACATTGGTCTATGGTGTAATTGGCAGCACGACTGATTCTGGTTCAGTTAGTCTTGGTTCGAGTCCAGGTAGACCAGCTCGGACCTGCGGAAACGCAGTGTCCAGGCCCCCGTTGTGTAGCGGCCTAGCACGCCGCCCTCTCAAGGCGGTAGCGCCGGTTCGAATCCGGTCGGGGGTACAACAGAGAAGGCCCTCCACTTCGGTGGAGGGCCTTCTTGGCTTTCAGGGGCGCGGGGACTGCGCGATCAGCCACGGCCGCCCTGCGCTCGACAGCGAAACCGCACGTTCTGCGGCGCGTACTCGGGGAAAGCCTGCCGCGGCGTTGAGGCCTGCTCTCCCCAAGGGCGATCAGTCGGTTCAGCCGGTGCGCCGCAACGCCTCGGAAAGGCGCCCCGCCGCATCGATCACAGCCTGCGCATGCATCCGCCCGGGGTGACGCGTCAGCCGCTCGATCGGCCCGGACACGGACACCGCGGCAACCACCCGGTTCGACGGCCCCCGCACCGGCGCCGACACCGACGCGACACCCGGCTCCCGCTCACCGATCGACTGCGCCCAGCCACGCCGCCGCACACCCGACAGGGCCGTCGCCGTGAAGCGCGCCCCCTGCAGACCGCGGTGCAGCCGCTCCGGCTCCTCCCAGGCCATCAGGATCTGCGCCGAGGAGCCGGCCTTCATCGTGAGCGTCGAACCGACCGGGACGGTGTCCCGCAGTCCGGACAGGCGCTCCGCCGCGGCGACGCAGATGCGCATGTCGCCCTGGCGGCGATAGAGCTGCGCGCTCTCGCCCGTGATGTCACGAAGATGCGTGAGCACCGGGCCGGCGGTGGCGAGGAGACGGTCCTCACCCGCGGCCGCGGCAAGCTCGGCCAGGCGAGGGCCGAGAATGAAACGGCCCTGCATGTCGCGCGCCACCATGCGGTGGTGTTCCAGCGCCACGGCCAGGCGGTGGGCCGTGGGTCGTGCCAGTCCGGTGGCACCGACCAGACCCGCGAGGGTGGCCGGACCGGACTCCAGAGCGCTCAGGACGAGGGCCGCCTTGTCCAGAACGCCGACGCCGCTACTGTTGTCCATGCAACGATACTCCCGTCTCACTCTGTGAAACGCAAGTTCAATTTTCCGTGGAACCCGCCACCCTGGAATCACGAAGTCACAACGGCCCGTGACATAAGGGCCTGGCGGTGTGTGCCCGGAAGCAGGGGTCCGGGCATCGCCTCCTCAGGATCTCTAGTTGGGTCGGCGGATCGTCGTCGGCCGGAGGGAACAGCGATGGGTAGGACACTCGCGGAGAAAGTCTGGGACGACCACGTCGTCCGGCGCGCGGAGGGCGAGCCCGACCTTCTCTTCATCGATCTGCACCTGCTGCACGAGGTGACCAGCCCGCAGGCCTTCGACGGCCTTCGCAAGAGCGGCCGCAGTGTGCGGCGCCTGGACCTCACCATCGCGACCGAGGACCACAACACCCCCACCCTCGACATCGACAAGCCGATCGCGGATCCGGTGTCGCGGGTGCAGCTGGAGACGCTGCGCAAGAACGCCGCCGACTTCGGGGTGCGTCTGCACCCGCTGGGCGACGTCGAGCAGGGCGTGGTGCACGTGGTGGGCCCGCAGCTGGGCCTGACCCAGCCCGGCACCACCGTCGTCTGCGGCGACTCGCACACCTCCACGCACGGCGCCTTCGGCGCGCTGGCGTTCGGCATCGGCACCTCGCAGGTCGAGCACGTCCTGGCCACGCAGACGCTGCCGATGACGCGCCCCAAGACCATGGCGATCACGGTCGACGGCGAACTGCCCGAGGGTGTCACCGCCAAGGACCTGATCCTGGCGATCATCGCGAAGATCGGCACGGGCGGCGGCCAGGGCTACGTCCTGGAATACCGCGGCGAAGCCATCGAGAAGCTCTCGATGGAGGCCCGCATGACCATCTGCAACATGTCGATCGAGGCCGGCGCCCGCGCGGGCATGATCGCCCCGGACGAGACCACCTTCGCCTACCTCCAGGGCCGCCCGCACGCCCCCGAGGGCGAGGACTGGGACGCCGCCGTCGCCTACTGGAAGACGCTCAGGACGGACGACGACGCCGAGTTCGACGCCGAGGTCGTCATCGACGCCGCCGAGCTGTCGCCGTTCGTCACCTGGGGCACCAACCCGGGCCAGGGCGCACCGCTTTCGGCGTCCGTCCCCGACCCCGCTTCGTACGAAGACGCTTCGGAGCGCTTCGCCGCCGAAAAGGCCCTGGAGTACATGGGGTTGGAGGCCGGCCAGCCGCTGCGCTCCATCAAGGTGGACACCGTCTTCGTAGGCTCCTGCACCAACGGCCGCATCGAGGACCTGCGCGCCGCCGCCGAGCTCGTCAAGGGCCGCAAAGTCGCCGACGGGGTACGGATGCTGGTCGTCCCGGGCTCGGCGCGGGTCGGTCTGCAGGCCGTCTCCGAGGGCCTGGACGTGGTGTTCAAGGAGGCCGGCGCCGAATGGCGGCACGCGGGCTGCTCGATGTGCCTGGGCATGAACCCCGACCAGCTCGCCCCCGGTGAGCGCTCGGCGTCCACCTCCAACCGCAACTTCGAAGGCCGGCAGGGCAAGGGCGGCCGCACCCACCTGGTCTCCCCCCAGGTCGCCGCCGCCACCGCCGTCCTGGGCCACCTGGCCTCCCCGGCCGACCTGTCCGCCGACGCCGTCACGCCCGCTGGAGTCTGAACAGTCATGGAAGCCTTCACCACCCACACCGGCCGGGCCGTCCCGCTGCGCCGCTCCAACGTCGACACCGACCAGATCATCCCCGCCCACTGGCTCAAGAAGGTCACGCGCGACGGGTTCGAGGACGGGCTGTTCGAGGCCTGGCGCAAGGACCCTCAGTTCATCCTCAACCAGCCCGAGCGGCAGGGGGCGACCGTGCTGGTCGCCGGCCCCGACTTCGGCACCGGCTCCTCCCGCGAGCACGCCGTCTGGGCCCTGCAGAACTACGGCTTCAAGGCCGTGATCTCCTCCCGCTTCGCCGACATCTTCCGCGGCAACTCACTCAAGAACGGCCTGCTCACGGTCGTGCTGGAGCAGCAGACCGTCGACGCGCTGTGGGAGCTCACCGAGAAGGACCCGCAGGCCGAGATCACCGTCGACCTGGAGCGCCGCGAGGTGCGGGCCGAGGGCATCACCGCCTCCTTCGAGCTGGACGAGAACTCCCGCTGGAGGCTGCTGAACGGCCTCGACGACATCTCGATCACCCTCCAGAACGAAGCCGACATCGCCGCCTACGAGGCCAAGCGCCCGTCGTTCAAGCCGCGCACCCTCCCGGTCTGACCCCGGGCACGGTCCGCCGCCTCTGAACAAGGCGACTTTCGGCCACGGCAACACCCCCTCCGTACCCCCGATCAGCCCGATCGGGGGTACAGCCGTCTCTGCACCCGAACGGCCCTGCCCACCCGTTGTTCCGCTGCCAACTTCCCACGTTAAGCGGGTGGTTGCTGGGGTACGCGAGGAGTACAGCCGTGACTTCCACGTGTGCCGGGAAGGCCGTTTGAGGCGGCAGTTGTCCCCTGCGCAGGCGACAACTCGCCCCAGATGGCACAATCTGTGCATGGAACACGACGGCCAACTCGAGCTCTATGCGGCAGTCGCGGACCAACTCAAGGAAGCGCACACAAGGGTGCGCGCACTGCAAGTCCCGGAGGGCGTACGGATGGCGCTGACCCGGAAGCTGCTGGTCATTACGGCCGCGGCCAAGCACGATCTCGCCGACGCGGCAAGGCGGCTGGAGCGGTTCAATGCGGACCTCGACGAGGGACGTCTCCCCGACGAGGAACGCTGAACCCTTCGACACCGTCGAGTTCGTTGCGGCACAAGGGTGATAAGCCCGTTTCGTGTTTGATTTGCGGTATATATCTGCCTAACGTGCGAAAAAGCTTGAACACTTTCGTTCTGGCGATGTCTCCGAAGGGGAAGACGTGAACAAGGCGCAGCTCGTAGAAGCGATTGCCGACAAGATGGGCGGCCGCCAGCAGGCCGCCGACGCTGTCGACCATGTACTGGACGCCATCGTCCGCGCGGTCGTCTCGGGTGAGCGGGTCTCGGTCACCGGCTTCGGTTCGTTCGAGAAGGTTGACCGTCCGGCCCGGTACGCCCGTAACCCCCAGACGGGCGAGAGGGTTCGGGTCAAGAAGACCTCCGTTCCGCGCTTCCGGGCCGGTCAGGGCTTCAAGGACCTGGTCAGCGGCTCGAAGAAGCTCCCGCGCGGCGGCGAGGTCTCCGTGAAGAAGGCGCCGAAGGGCAGCCTGACCGGCGGTGCCGGCGCGACGGTCAAGAAGGCCGCCGCGAAGAAGGCGACCACCAAGTCGGCCGCCGCCAAGAAGACCACCGCCAAGAAGACGACGGCGAAGAAGGCCACGACGAAGACCGCGGCCGCGAAGAAGACCACCGCGAAGAAGGCGCCCGCCAAGAAGACCACGGCGACGTCCAAGACCACCGCCGCGAAGAAGACCACCGCGAAGAAGGCCCCGGCGAAGAAGGCCACGGCCAAGAAGGCCCCCGCCAAGAAGTCGACGGCGCGCACGACCACCGCCAAGAAGACCACCGCCCGCAAGAAGTAAGGGCACCGGGGTACTCACGCGCCGGGCCGGACTCCGCACGGAGTCCGGCCCGCGGCGTGTTCAGCGTGAGGTCAGAGGGTCTGGAGGGTCACCAGTGTGATCCGCAGCGCGTCCCTCGCGCCCTCCACCTCGATGCGGACCCGCTGGCCCGGGCGCAGCAGTCTGAGTCCCCCCGCGTCGAACGCGGCCGCGTCGAAGGGCACCGGGGTGCCGTCGTCCAGGAGCACCTGCCCGCTGCGGCTCTCGGGGTCGTACGTGTACGCGGTCGCCTGCATGGCCGCAGCCTACTGCCCGGGAATGAGCAACCGCGCGGCGGCCGCGGCCGTATGAGGGCCCACCCCCAGGGCCAGCGCGCTGCGCAGGTCGTCGCCGGTGTCCACGTCCTGGCGTACGGAATCGACGGCGGAGAGGGACAGTTCCACGGCCCCCGACGCGCGGTGCCGGGCCCGGGAGTCCGTGCCGAAGGCCGGGCGCAATTCCCGGCCCGGGGCGGCGGCCAGCAAGGTCGTGCCGATTGCGGCCGCGTCCGCGAGAAAAGCCCGCGGGAATTCGGCGGCGGCATCGAGTACCCGGGACAATTCCGCGGGGCGCAGAGCCGGCAGATCGGCGTTCAGCGCGGCCACCGCCCGGGCCGGGCGCACGGACCGTACGGACCGCGTCGCGTGTGCGAGGGCGGCGTTGAGACCGCCGCCCGGCTCGTCCGGGATGATCGCCGCGCCCAGTGCGGCCAGCTCACGGCCCGCCCGGGCGTCGTCCGTGACGACTGCCACATCCCCCACCCCCGGACAGGCCAGCGCGGCCGCCACCGTGTCCTGCGCGAAGGCCAGCGCCAGGTCCGGCCGCAGCCCGTCGTCCGCGGTGTCCGCAAGCCTGCTCTTGGCCTCTGCCAGGGGCTTCAGGGGTACGACCAGGGTCCACTGCACGGGTGTTCCGTCCTCCTCTTGTCGCGGTCATTGTCACCCGGGGCCTCGGGCGGGCGGCGTGCCGGGGCGTACGGTGTTCTCGACAGACCGGCGGCCTGGGGCGACACTTGTGCGGCCCCCGTGGCCCCGGCTTCAGGCCCTAGAGGAAGGTGTCCGCGTGCCCCGCCGCAGAATCGGCTTCTGGTACCGCTTCGCCGCGGTGATCTGCAAACCGCCGCTGGTGGTTCTGCTCAAGCGGGACTGGCGTGGAATGGAGCACATTCCGGCAGAGGGTGGATTTATCACCGCGGTGAACCATAATTCGCACATTGATCCCTTCGCTTACGCGCACTTTCAGTACAACACCGGGCGCGTCCCGCGATTCCTCGCGAAGAGCGGGCTTTTCAAGAAGGGATTCATAGGGGCCGCGATGCGGGGCACCGGGCAGATCCCCGTCTACCGCGAGAGCACGGACGCGCTGAGCGCCTTCCGGGCCGCGATCGACGCCGTGGACCGCGGTGAATGCGTCGCCTTCTACCCCGAGGGCACCCTCACCCGCGACCCGGACGGCTGGCCCATGACCGCCAAGACCGGGGCCGCGCGCGTCGCCCTGCAGACCAAGTGCCCGGTGATCCCCGTGGCCCAGTGGGGCTGCAACGAGTTGCTGCCGCCGTACGCGAAGAAGCCGAACCTGCTGCCGCGCAAGACGCACCGCGTACTCGCCGGGCCGCCCGTGGACCTCGCGCGGTTCTACGACCGGGAGATGACCGCGGAGCTGCTGAAGGAGGCCACGGAGGTCATCATGGCCGCCGTCACCGCCCAGCTGGAGCAGATCCGCGGCGAGAAGGCGCCCGAGACGCCGTACGACCCGCGCCGGGAGCGGATCGAGCAGCGGCGCCGCACGCAGGCACAGACGCAGACGCACCTGAAGTCCGGGCAGACCGTGCAGGAAGAGGGGCTGGGCAAGTGAGCAAGCCGGTCAAGGCGGCGGTCCTGAGCGCCGGTTCGTGGGGCACGGCCTTCGGCATGGTGCTCGCCGACGCGGGGTGCGAGGTCACCCTGTGGGCGCGCCGCCCGGAGGTCGTCGAGGCGATCAACTCCACGCGGACCAATCCCGACTACTTCCCGGGGGTCGAGCTCCCGGAGAACGTCCGGGCCACCACCGACCCCGCCGAGGCCGCGGCGGACGCCGACTTCACGGTGCTGTCGGTCCCCTCGCAGACCCTGCGCGGCAACCTCGCCGAGTGGAGCCCGCTGCTGGCCCCCGGCACGGTCCTGGTGTCGCTGATGAAGGGCGTCGAACTCGGCTCCGCGATGCGGATGAGCGAGGTCATCGACGACGTCGCCAAGGTCGGCCCGCAGCGGATCGCCGTGGTCACCGGGCCCAACCTGGCGCGGGAGATCGCCGCACGGATGCCGGCCGCCGCCGTGGTGGCCTGCACCGACGAGGCCGTCGCCCAGCGCCTCCAGGCCGCCTGCCACACGCCGTACTTCCGGCCGTACACCAATACGGACGTGGTGGGTTGCGAACTGGGCGGAGCCGTGAAGAACGTCATCGGCCTCGCCGTCGGCATCGCGGACGGCATGGGACTCGGCGACAACGCCAAGGGCTCCCTCATCACCCGCGGCCTCGCCGAGACCACCCGGCTCGGCATGGCCCTCGGTGCCGATCCGCTGACCTTCTCCGGACTCGCGGGCCTCGGTGACCTGGTGGCCACCTGCTCGTCGCCGCTGTCGCGCAACCACACCTTCGGCACCAACCTCGGCAAGGGCATGACCCTCCAGGAGACCATCGCGGTCACCAAGCAGACCGCCGAGGGCGTCAAGTCCTGCGAGTCGGTGCTCGACCTGGCCCGCCGGTACGGCGTCGACATGCCCATCACGGAGACGGTGGTCGGCATCGTGCACGAGGGCAAGCCCCCCGTGGTGGCCCTCAAGGAGCTGATGTCGCGCAGCGCGAAGCCCGAACGACGCTGAGCGACGCGAGGCCGGCGGCGCTTACTAGCGGCCCTACCAACGGGTACTCTCAACGCGATATGAGCACCGAGAACCTCCCCCAGAGCCCCGAGCAGCCGCCTCGCAAGCCGCGTGTGGCCGTCGTGTTCGGCGGGCGCAGCTCCGAACACGGGATCTCCGTGGTCACCGCCGGCGCCGTCCTCAAGGCCATCGACCGGACGAAGTACGACGTCCTGCCGATCGGCATCACGCAGGACGGGCGTTGGGCGCTCACGGCGGACGAACCGGAGCGGATGGCGATCGTCGACCGGCGCCCGCCGAGCGTCGACGCCCTGGCCGAGTCCGCCGAGGGCGGGGTGATCCTCCCGGTCGACCCCGCCAACCGCGAAGTCGTCTACAGCGAGCCGGGATCGGTCCCCAAGGCCCTCGGTGAGGTCGACGTGGTCTTCCCGGTGCTGCACGGCCCGTACGGCGAGGACGGCACCCTCCAGGGCCTCCTGGAGCTCTCCGGCGTCCCGTACGTGGGTTCGGGCGTGCTCGCCTCGGCCGTGGGCCAGGACAAGGAGTACATGAAGCGGGTGTTCACCTCGTTCGGGCTGAAGGTCGGCCCGTACGTGGTGGTGCGTCCCCGCGAGTGGGAGCAGGACCGGGCGGCCGCCCGCAAGAAGATCGTCGACTTCGCCGGCGAGCACGGCTGGCCGCTGTTCGTGAAGCCCGCGCGGGCCGGTTCGTCGATCGGCATCACCAAGGTCGACGACCTCTCCGGACTCGACGAGGCCATCGCCGAGGCCCAGCGCCACGACCCGAAGATCCTCGTGGAGGCCGCCCTGCGCGGCCGCGAGATCGAGTGCGGCGTCCTGGAGTTCGAGGACGGCCCCCGGGCCTCCCTGCCCGCGGAGATCCCGCCGCCCGAGGCGCAGGCGTACTACGACTTCGAGGCCAAGTACATCGACTCCACCCCGGGGCTCGTCCCGGCGCCCCTCACGCCCGAGGAGACGGCCGAGGTTCAGCGCCTGGCGGTCGACGCCTTCGACGCGGCGTCCTGCGAGGGTCTGGTGCGCGCGGACTTCTTCCTCACCGAGGACGGCGAGTTCGTGATCAACGAGATCAACACGATGCCCGGCTTCACGCCCATCTCGATGTATCCGCAGATGTGGCAGGCGAGCGGGGTGAGCTACCCGGAGCTCATCGACCGGCTGGTGCAGGCCGCGCTGCGCAGGTCCACGGGCCTGCGGTGAACCCGCTCTGAAACGCGGTGCTCAGGAGGCGATCCCCTTGGGGATCGCCTTCTTCACTGCCGCGGCCAGATCGATCAGCACACCCGAGCTGTCCGCGCCCTCGGGCGCCCGGACCTCGACGTAGGCCTCGCGGTTGGCGGTGGTGAACCGGTACCCCCCGCCGTCCTGCTCCTCCATCAGCCAGTCGACCCCGTTCACACCCCCGGCGACGGCATCCGGATCCCGTCCCTCGGCCACCTTCGGGTCGACCATCTTCGGCGGCTGCGGCACACCGCAGCGCAGTATGATCGCCGGGCTGCCCCAGCCCGCCGTCAACGCCGACGCGGGTTCGGGATCCTCACGGCGCTCACCGTCCACCGTCGCGGGCAGTACCTTGTCCAGGTTCCGGCACAGTCCCGCGACCTTCGCGTCCGGACTGGGAACCGCCGCCGACGCGCTGTCGTCTGCTGAGGAGCAGCCCGCAACAGTGATCAACAGCGCGACAGCGGGCAGGCGGAACACGCGGAAGACACAACGGTGCCGGTGACGGAAAGAGTTCACCGGCACAGGGTAGACGGGGGCTACAGATGGACGACCGGGCAGGTCAGGGTGCGGGTGATGCCGTCCACCTGCTGGACCTTGGCGACCACCATGCGGCCGAGGTCGTCGACGGTGTCGGCCTGGGCCCGCACGATGACGTCGTAGGGTCCCGTCACGTCCTCGGCCTGGATGACCCCAGGGATCTTGCTGATCGTCTCGGCGACGACCGAGGCCTTCCCGACCTCGGTCTGGATCAGGATGTACGCCTGTACCACGGAACCTCCAGGGCGGCCACGAGGATCATGTGGGGAAAAGGAACGCCACGGTATCGCGTCGCCGCTCGCCGCGGGGAGACCCGCGGGGACCGGGTTGTGCGCGCCGGGGTGCAGGGCCGGCAGAACTTGACGGTCACTTCGACCGTAGCGAGGACCGAGATGCCTCGCGACCGGGAACGGACAGGGACAGAAGGGGAGAACGGGCAATGAAGGGCACTGTTGGTGAGCTCGGTGAGTTCGGGCTCATCAGGGAGCTCACCTCCCGTCTGACCACCACCCCGGCGGTGCGGGTCGGCCCCGGCGACGACGCCGCCGTGGTGGCCGCACCCGACCGCAGGGTCGTGGCGAGCACGGACATCCTCGTCGAGGGCCGGCACTTCCGGCGCGACTGGTCGACGGCGTACGACGTGGGCCGCAAGGCGGCCGCGCAGAACCTCGCCGACATCGCCGCCATGGGTGCCGTGCCGACCGCGCTGCTGCTCGGCCTGGTCGTCCCGGCCGAGCTGCCGGTGACCTGGCCGAGCGAGCTGATGGACGGGCTGCGCGACGAATGCCAGGTGGCGGGTGCCGCCGTGGTCGGCGGGGACGTCGTACGCGGCGACTCGATCATGGTGTCGATCACCGCCCTCGGCGATCTGCGCAACCAGGAGCCGGTGACGCGGGCGGGCGCCCAGCCCGGCGACCGCGTCGCGGTGACCGGCTGGCTGGGCTGGTCGGCGGCCGGGTACGCGGTGCTGTCCCGGGGGTTCCGCTCGCCGCGGGCGTTCGTGGAGGCCCACCGGCGCCCGGAGCCGCCCTATCACGCGGGCCCGGCCGCCGCGGGGCTCGGCGCGACCGCGATGTGCGACGTCAGCGACGGGCTGATCGCGGACCTCGGGCACATCGCCGAGGCCAGCAAGGTGCGGATCGACATCCGCTCCGGGGCGATCGACATCCCCTCCCAGATGAACGACATCGGGCAGGCCGTCGGGGTCGACCCCATGCAGTGGGTGCTGACCGGGGGAGAGGACCACGCGATCGTGGCGACCTTCCCGCCGGACGTGAAACTGCCCGCCCGCTGGAAGGTCATCGGTGAGGTCCTCAACCCGTCGGCGCTGCCCCAGGTGACGGTCGACGGGGCGCCGTGGACCAGCAAGGGCGGCTGGGACCACTTCGGGGACATGGAGTCATGATCCCGGGCGTCCTGACGGTGGCGGGCTCCGACTCCGGCGGCGGCGCGGGCATCCAGGCCGACCTCAAGACGATGCTCGCGCTCGGCGTGCACGGCATGAGCGTCGTGACCGCGGTGACGGCGCAGAACTCCTTGGGCGTGCAGGGGGCTTGGGAGCTGCCCGTGGAGGCCGTGCGGGCCCAGTACCGCAGTGTCGTCGACGACATCGGTGTCCGGGCGGTCAAGACGGGGATGCTGGCCTCCGCGGAACTCGTGGAGGCGGTCGCCGAGTTGATCTCCGGGACGGACGCCCCGGCGGTCGTCGACCCGGTGGGTGTCTCCAAGCACGGCGACGCCCTGCTCGCCGCCTCCGCGCTGGACTCCGTCCGTACGAAGCTGCTGCCCGTGGCGACGGTCGCCACCCCGAATCTCGACGAGGTCGCCCAGATCGCGGGCGTCCGGGTCGAGTCGGAGGGGGAGCTGCGGCGGGCCGCTGAGGCCCTCCTCGCCTACGGGCCGCGCTGGGTGCTGATCAAGGGCGGGCACCTGCCCGGGGACGCCGTCGATCTGCTCACGGACGGCTCCGAGGAGCACTGGCTGCGGGCGCCGCGGCATGATAACCGCCACACCCACGGCACCGGCTGCACCCTCGCCTCCGCGATCGCCTCCCAGCTCGCCAAGGGACAGTCCGTGCCCGAGGCGGTGGCGGCGGCCAAGGAGTACGTCACGGGCGCCGTCGCCGCCGGGTTCGCGCTCGGCGGTGGCATCGGCCCGGTGGATCACGGCTGGCGCTTCCGGGCCGCCCCCGAGCGCTGAGGGCAGGGCCCGGCCCCGAGCGCTGGCGGGCGGACACGGCACAGCCCGGCGACGATCAGGTACGGGACAGGGGACGATCAGGTACGGCACGGGGTCGGCCGCGATCGGGCACGGCAAAGAGCCGGTCCACCAGAGGTGGACCGGCTCTGCAGCGAACCAGCAGTGGCCGCGCGCTAGCTGAGCGTCAGCGCGAGACCTTGCCGGCCTTGATGCACGAGGTGCAAGCGTTCACGCGCTTCGGCGTCCCGCCCACCACGGTACGCACACGCTGGATGTTCGGGTTCCAGCGGCGGGACGTACGGCGGTGCGAGTGCGAGATGTTGTTGCCGAAGCCCGGCCCCTTGCCGCAGACGTCGCAGTTGGCAGCCACGGGTCA
Organism: [Streptosporangium] indianense; assembly: GCF_021474405.1. Taxonomy (GTDB): domain Bacteria; phylum Actinomycetota; class Actinomycetes; order Streptomycetales; family Streptomycetaceae; genus Streptomyces; species Streptomyces indiaensis. The sequence goes on along the minus strand of NZ_JAKEIO010000072.1, from coordinate 7,966 downwards.
CTCCAAAGACTTCAGATGCACTTACGGTTGATCCCGGCAGGCCGGGATCAAGATTCTCGGGCTGTGGACAGCCGGTCGAAATCTGAGTGGCGTTGCCAGGGGGAAGGCCCGATCAGATCGGGCAACCGGAGCAGCATACAACGGCTGCACCCGTAGAGCGAAACTACCATGGCAGCTCAGGGGCCCGGTCCCCTCCCGCTTCCGCTGGACACCGCCCCGGGGTCTACGCTGCGTGCCACGTCCAGCAGCTCAAGGAGGCGCAGTGGCGCAGGTGCCGCAGACATTCTTCGATGCTCTCGCGGTGCGCACCTGGTGCGGTCTCGCGCTGGAGACACTGGGGCGGGCGCGTGAGGAGATCGACGCGATCAACGTCTACCCGGTGGCGGACGGCGACACGGGCACCAACCTGTATCTGACCCTGGAGTCGGCGGTCGCGGCGGTCGAGGCGGTGTTCGCGGGGCACGCGGCGGGACCCGTGACCGCGACGGGCCCGGGCGCCGCCGGATCCGGTGCCACGGGCTCCGAGGGCCCGACACTCGCCGACGCCGCCCGGGCCATGGCGCACGGCGCGCTCATCGGCGCCCGCGGGAACTCCGGGACGATCCTCGCCCAGCTGCTGCGAGGCATGGCCCAGGTGCTGGCCGACGACGACGCCCCCGCCGACGGCTCAGGGCTGCGGCTCGCCCTGCGCCACGCCGCCGACTCCGCCCGCCGGGCCGTCGCCCACCCCGTCGAGGGCACCGTCCTCACCGTCGCCTCGGCCGCCGCCGATGCCGCGGACGCCGCGGAGGGGGACTGCGGGACCGTGGCCCGGGCGGCCTACGGCGGAGCCCGCACGGCCCTGGCCGCGACGCCGGGCCAGCTGCCCGTCCTGGAGCGTGCCGGGGTGGTCGACGCCGGTGGGCGGGGGCTGGTCGCGGTGCTCGGAGCGCTGGTGGAGACGCTCACGGGGGAGAGGGCGCGAGGGGTGGTGGCGAGTTCGGCCACTGCTTCCTCCCCGGCCTCTGGTTCCTCCACGGTCACTGAATCCCCCGTGGACGCCGCTTCCCCCGTGGGCTCCGTGCCTGTCGACGGCGGCCTCGGCGAGTGCGCCGACGGCGGCCCGGGGGAGCGCGTCGACGGCACCGCCGCGGTGCCCGGTGTGGAGGGGCCCGCCTTCGAGGTGATCTACCTCCTGGACGCCGAGGACACGGCCGTGGAGCGGCTGCGGGAGCGGCTCGACGCCCTCGGGGACTCCCTCGTCGTGGTCGGCGGTGACGGGTTGTGGAACGTGCACGTCCATGTCGACGACGCGGGCGCCGCCGTCGAGGCCGGCATCGAGGCCGGGCGGCCCCACCGCATCCGCATCACGCACTTCGGCGCCGGTGACGTGCACACAACCGGCGCCGAGCGGCCGCCACGAGAGCGTGCCGAGCGGGCGATCGTGGCCGTCGTGCCCGGTGAGGGGCTGGCCCGGCTGTACACGGAGGCCGGTGCGACGACCGTGCTCGCCCGCCCCGGGGAGCCGCCCGCCAGCGGCGAGCTCGTCCAGGCCGTACGGCGGGCCCACGCGCGCGAGGTCGTGCTGCTGCCCAACGACGCCGACCTGCGGCACACCGCGGCGGCGGCCGCCGAGCAGATCCGCGCGGAGGGCGTCCGGGTGGCCCTGATCCCGACCCGCTCGGCGGTCCAGGGCATCGCGGCGCTGGCCGTGCACGAGCCGGACCGCCGCTTCGACGAGGACGTCGTGTCCATGACCTCGGCCGCCGGGGCCACCCGCTACGCCGAGGTCACCGTCGCCGAACGGCAGTCCTGGACGATGGCCGGCATCTGCCAGGCCGGCGACGTCCTGGGCCTGATCGACGGGGACGTGGCCGTGATCGGCTCGGACGTCACGGTCACCGCCGAGGCCGTCCTGGACCGCATGCTCTCGGCCGGGGGCGAGATGGTCACCCTGGTCCTCGGCGACGACGTCCCCGACACCGTCGCCGAGCACCTGGAGGGCCGGGTCCGCGAGGGCTACCTCGCCGTCGACACGGTTCTCTACCGGGGCGGACGGCAGGGGGCCCTGCTCCTCATCGGCGTGGAGTAGGGCAGGCCTTCCGCATCGGGCGTGGAGCAGGGCCGGTCTTCTGCATCCGGGGGTGGAGCAGGGCCGTCTTCTGCATCCGGGCGTGGAGCAGGGCCGGTCTGCATCCGGGCGTGGAGCAGCGTGCCTTCCGCGTCCGGCGTGCCCTGGCCTCCTCAGTCCGGCCGCTCCGTCAGCAGGCGGAGCAGCTGCCCCGCCTCCGCCCGGCGGACCCGCACCGCTTCGGCCTCGCCGTCCCCGTCGCCCGTCACCGCGTCGTCGTACCCCTCGTACACCGCCAGCACCGCACGCGCGCGTGCCACCGCGTCGGCGCGGCGGTCCAGTTCGGCCTCCAGCCGGCCCGCGGCGAGTTCCGCGCCGGTGCGGCTGTGCAGGGCGCCGTCCCCGAGGGAGGCGAACACCTCGGCCGACCGGACCACTTGGGCCAGCGCCTCCTCGAACAGGTCCCCGTCCGGAACGGCTTCGGCGTCCTCGGCGGCGGAGCGGGCCAGCAGGTCGCCGAACTGTCCGTGTGTGTGGCCGAGTTCGGCGACGAGCCGCTGCCGGGACTGCTCGTCGGGCGCTGCGTCCCGTGCCGTCTCGCACGCGCGGAGCGCGTCCGTCATCAGGGCGCGTGCCGCGTCCGGCCCGCCCGCGGTGTCCAACGCCAGCCAGGCGCGGGCGCGCAGGGAGCGGACCAGACCGTGGGTGTCGCCGAGCGCGCGCCACAGGTCGCCCGCGCGGGCGTAGGCCCGGTCCGCCTCGGCGGGCAGACCGGCCTGCCCGAGGGACTCCCCGGCCAGGTGCGCGAGGGTCGCATGGTCGTGCTGCTCGGGCCAGTGCCGGGCGATGTCGGCGGCCTGCAGACGCCGTTCCGCCGCCGCGCGGTGCTCACCGAGCTCGCTCAGGCAGTCGCCGAGCCACCACTGCGTCTGCACGACCGCCCCGTCGCCGTGCGTCTCGGCGGTCAGGTCGGGCAGCGCAGACTCCAGCACCTCCGCGGCCTCGGCCCACCGCCCCTGCCGCAGCAGGAACCCGCCGAGCTGCTGCCGCGCCCAGGCACCCAGCGTCGCCGACTCACCCGCCTCGTCGGCCCAGTGGGCGGCCTCCAGGGCGTGCTCGGCGGCCTCCACGGCGTCGCCCCGGCCGCCGACGACCTCGGCGAGCTGAAGGTGCAGCTGGGCCCGTCCGGGCGCCTCCAACTGCCCTCCGCCGTGCTCCAGGGCCGCCCGCAGCGCCCGCTCGGTCTCCGCCGCGTCACCGAGGTGGTGGGCCAGGGAGGCCAGACGGGCCTCGTACTCCACCGCGAACCAGGGCAGCCCCGCCGCGACGAACGCCGCAGCGCCCCGCGCGAACAGCTCCGCGGCCGTCTCCAGGTCCCCGGCCAGACCCGCCAGCTCCCCGAGCATCGCCTGCGACTCGGCGGCCCGCGCGGCCAGCCTTACGTCCTCCCCGGTCCGGCCGTCCACGAGCGCCAGGACCTCACGGACGGCGGCCCCGGCCTCGGCGAGTGCGGCCGTGTCGCCGTCGGTCTCGTGCGCCCGCCGCGTCAGGATCCGCGCCCGGCTCATCACGACGGACGCCGTCTGCCGCACGCCCGTGCCCTCCGCGGCGTACAGCGCGAGGACCTCGTCGTACAGGCCCGCCACCGCCGCGACCGCGCCGTCCACGTCACCCGCCAGGGCGCGGACGTACGCCCCACGCGCGCGTGCCGCGAGGGCCTCGCCCGGGTCGCCCGCCTCCGCGTACAGGTCCGCCGCCCGCTCGAAGAGCCCGGCGCCCTCGGGGCCCAGGGACATCGCCTCGTGGTCCGCCATCTCGGCACGGTCGCGCGGGGCCGTCTCGGCGCCCTCCGCGGCCTCTGCGGCGGCCGCCCACGCCTCCACGGCGTTCGGCCGCAGGGTGTCCGACAGCCGCCGTGCCTCGGCCAGCAGCGCGGCCAGGTCCGGCTGCCCGGTGACGCGGACCGGAGCCTTCGGAGGAGCGGGCGGGGGAGCCGGCCGTACCGACCGCACGCCCAGCGGCAGCCGCTCCACCAGCGGCCGGCCCGCCATGCGCACGCGTGCCCGCTCGCTCACGTGCCCGGTGCCGTTGCGTGCGTCGAAGCGCGCCGCCAAGGCCAGGGCCTCCCCACGCGCGTGCGCGGCGAGTTCACTCGCGGTCCACTCCCGGCCGGCCGGCCCCGGCACCTGCCGCTCACCCAGCCCGAGCGCGGTCAGCCGGTCCATGAGCAGGGCCACCACGCTCATGAAGTCCAGCCTGCTCCGCGGATGCCCGTCGTCCGTGAAGTACGCCGGGCGCTCCGCGAGCAACTCCAGGCCCCGCGCCTCGTTGCCGGTCAGCGCACAGAACTCCACGTGGTCCGCGTACGCGCCGCGCATGCTCTCCATGGCCCGCACCAGCCGGAAACCCCGCAGGTGGTTGGCCCGGGCCTCGTCGAGGCGGCCCAGCCGCAGCAGCGGCAGCAGGGAGGACGCGAGGGCCGTGTGCGGCTCGTGGGCGCAGGCGTACTCGCCCTCAAGCACCGGCCCCCACAGCCGGAGCGCCTCCGCGTCCCGCCCCCTCTCCGCCTGCCACCAGCCCTGCCCGTGCAGCTCACAGGCGTGGCAGTCGGCCATCGCGTCCCGGTCGGCGGCCAGCCACGCCGTGTACGCCCGCTCGGCCCGCGCCACGTCCCCGACGTGCGCCGCCACACTGTGCTCGGCGCTGCGCACGGCCCGTTCGGAGTGCCCGGCGAGCCGGTAGCGGTGCTCCATCTCGCCGAGCCACTTCTCGATCGACGCGAGCGGGATGTGCGGCTGGTCGAGCATGCCGGCCGAGACCCACTTGAAGACCCAGTGCAGCGAGTGGGTCTCGTACTCGTCGAAGTCCTCGGGCCGTTCGTCCCACATGCGCAGCAGACGCGCGAAGGGGACGAACATCTTCCCCTTCTCGGAGCTGTAGTTGTAGACCTTCAGCTGGTGCCCGAGCGCCTCGATCACGGCCAGCGGGATGTTCAGCTTCTCGGCCGCCGCCAGCAGCTGCTCCGCGCGCGCGTTGCGGGCCGGCCCCTCCGGCTGCCCGGAGTTCTCCGCCATCGCCGCGCGCAGCGTGTCGAAGTCCGTGATCTCCGTCATGCCCGACCGTCCTCGCCGTGTGTGGCCCACTCCAGGAGGCCGATGAACGCGCGGTTGAGCAGCGCCGAGTCGGCCGGCCGCAGCGGCCGCTGCGCCATCAGCAGCGCCTGCCCGTACAGCGACTCCGCGGCGGTGCCGATCAGTTCCGGGTCGGGCAGCGCGCTGATCCGCCGCACGAGCGGGTTGAGATGGTTCAGCACCAGCCGCGCGCGGGGTGCGCCGCCCCGCAGGGAGCCGAGGATGCCCGCCCACAGGTCGTCGGCCCGCTCCTCGGCGTCCGCCCGGGCCTGCTCGTGCCGGACGTCCCGGTCGTCGAGGTGCAGCGCGGGCACGGAGAGCGGGTGGAAGGCCCGCAGTACGACGTCGCAGCCGAGCGGGTCGAGCCGGGCGCGGGCCGCCGCCAGGAAGCCGGACAGGGCCAGCTCCTCGGCCGGTTCCACGGCGTCCAGATGCGCGGTGACCGTCTCCGCGTCCAGCTCGGCGACCACCGTGCCCGGCCGCACCGACGGCAGTGCCTCCACCAGCTCGCTGTCGTACGTGTAACCGCCGTTGACCACGCCGATGCCCTGCGCGGACGCGATCGGCGCGACCTGCCGGTACTCCTCGACGGTCCGCGTGAAGTGCACCACCGGGTGCCGCTGCGCGAACTCCTCCAGGGACAGCCGCCCGTCGGTCGTCTCGAACGGCAGCCACGGCAGCATCGTGCGCAGCATCTCCCGGTCGTGCCGGGCCAGCGACTTCACGCCCAGGTGGTGCACCGCCAGGAACGCGGCCAGCCGCTCCGGATCGCCGGCCGCCAGCCCCGTGAGCCAGGCCCGGATCCGCTCGCCCAGCGCCTCGCGCACACCGGCCAGCGTCTCGTCCTCGTACAGCGCCTCGCGCGACGCCGTGGGCCGCAGACTGTCCGTGTCGAGCACGCAGCGCACGAAGAACGCCCAGTCGGGCAGCAGCTGTTCGGCCCGCTCGGTCAGCAGCATGCCCTTGAGGTGCACCCGGTGCCCCGCACGCCGGGCCGGGCTCACCGCCGACGGCAGCACGTACGCCACCCCGCGCACGCCGGCCAGCGGCACGGACAGGTCGATCGTGTCCAGCGGGGTGAAGCCGAACAGGTCGTGGCAGTGCCGGGCCAGGGCGACCCTGCGGGCGGCCGGGCCGGGATACGGGCGGTCCCAGGGCGCCGGGAGGTCGGTGACCGTCTCGTCGCCGACCCGGACGTCGTAGGGCAGCAGCGACCCGAAGTCCCGGGCCAGCGCCGCGACCCGCCCGGGTGCGAGCCACTCCGCGCAACCGGCCCGGGCCACCAGGTGCACGGTGGTGCCCGGTTCGGGCCGCTCGGCGTCCGGCAGCGTCCGCACCGTGTACGAACCGTCGTCGGACGCCGTCCACTCCACCGGCGGCGCCCCGGGCGTACGGGCGCTGCGGCTGACGACCCGGATCCGCTCGGCCACGACGAAACAGGCCAGCAGCCCGATGCCGAACTGCCCGAGGAAGTCCGACCGGACCTCCTGGAGCCCCTCGGCCCGCTTGGAACTGCGCCCGATGGTGGCCAGCAGGTCGTGCACGTCGGCCTCGGTGAGTCCCACGCCGGTGTCCTCGACGCGCAGGGCGCCGCCCTCGGCGTACAGCCGGACCCGGGCCGGAGCGTCGGGTTCCGTCGCGCGTCTGGCCGTGATGGCGTCGACGGCGTTCTGCAGCAGCTCCCGCAGATACACCTTCGGACTGGAGTAGAGGTGATGGGAGAGCAGGTCCACCAGACCACGCAGGTCGACCTGGAACGTATGAGGTGACGGGGGCGAATGGGGTGCCTGGGACGGCTGTGAGGTCTGGGAGTCCATCATCACGGCGCCGGTGGGGGACTCGCGACGGCGCGGGGTCGGGCGGTCCCGGTGGGGCGGCGACCGCGGAAGAGGGCCGGGAGCGCGTCATCCTAAGGCCCGAACCAGCGGCCTGACCAGGGGTTTCCGGGATCTTTACGGCGATCCGGCCGCGACCTGGGGCCAATGTCAGTGGCGTGGTGTGCAATGGATCTCGTGCCCGCACTGGAAGAACCCCTGCGCCAACCGCTCAAGTCGGTGCTCGGCCCCGCCACCGCGAAGGTGATGGCCGAGCACCTCGGCCTGCTCACCGTCGGTGACCTCCTGCACCACTACCCGCGCAGATACGAGGAGCGCGGCCAGCTCACCCACCTCGCCGACCTCCCCATGGACGAGCACGTCACGGTGGTCGCGCAGGTCGCCGACGCCCGGCTGCACACCTTCGCCTCCGCCAAGGCCCCGCGCGGCAAGGGCCAGCGCCTGGAGGTCACGATCACGGACGGCAGCGGCCGTCTCCAACTGGTCTTCTTCGGCGCGGGCGTCCACAAGCCCCACAAGGAACTCCTGCCGGGCACCCGCGCGATGTTCGCCGGCAAGGTCTCCGTCTTCAACCGCCGCCTCCAACTCGCCCACCCAGCCTACGAGTTGCTGCGCGGTGACCCAGAGGAGTCCGTCGAGACGTGGGCGGGCGCCCTGATCCCGATCTACCCCGCCACCGCCAAGCTCGAGTCCTGGAAGATCGGCAAGGCGATCCAGACGGTCCTGCCCACCGCCCAGGAGGCCGTCGACCCGCTGCCGGACACCCTGCGCGAGGGCCGCGGCCTGGTCCCGCTCCCCGAAGCCCTCCTCAAGATCCACCGCCCGCACACCAAGGCCGACGTCGAGGACGCCCGCTCCCGCCTCAAGTGGGACGAGGCCTTCGTCCTCCAGGTCGCCCTGGCCCGCCGCCGCCACGCGGACTCCCAACTCCCCGCCGTCCCCCGCAAGCC
>NZ_JAKEIO010000071.1 GCF_021474405.1 [Streptosporangium] indianense | reverse complement strand
GCCTGCACGGCGGGTACTACGCGCTCGCCCCCGGGTCCGTCACCCACCTCGGAGCCGAGGGCGAATTCGGGGGCCACCCCGGGTGTGGGGGGCAAACCCCCGGGGTAGGAAATGTCCTCCCCCGGGCGTGTGCCCCGCTCACGCGGCGTGCACCCGGAAGTCGCCGTCGTCTCCGAGTTCGTAGACGAACCCGGTGTCGACCTCGTAGTACCAGCCGTGCAGCCGGAGCCGGCCCGAGTCGAGGCGTTGCCGCACCACGGGGTAACTCCGCAGGGCCGCGAGTTGGTTGACGACGTTGCCCTGGGAGACCTCCGGCAGCGACGGGTCGTCCGGCGCGGTCCGCAGGACCGAGGTCAGTTCGGGGCGGGCGATGCGGAGCCAGGCGTCCACGCCGGGCAGTACCGACAGGTCGTCGCCGGACTTCAGCGCACCCATCGCACCGCAGTGTGAGTGACCGCACACCACGATGTCCTGAACCCCGAGCACCTCCAGTGCGTACTCGATGGTGGCCGCCTCCCCACTGGCCCCGGGCCGCCCGTAAGGCGGCACGATATTGCCCGCGTTCCGCAGCTCGAATATCTCCCCGGGGCGCGCGGCCGTGATCATCGCGGGTATGACACGCGAGTCCGAGCAGGTAATGAACAGCGCCTCCGGATATTGCCCTTCAGCCAGTTTCCGAAATTCGCCGCTGTCGAAATCGACGCGCGTCCTGAACGCACGGGCACGCTCCAGTAAAGCCTTCAAAGTAACTCTCCTGAGCTGGGGGTTCATCCGATGCACCCCACCGTAGACCGCCGACCTACAGAGGAAGGTTAAGTAAAGTCCAGAGCCCGGCCAGCAATTGAACATTCTTTGCCCTCGTTCCCAGATCCGGTGTCTTCTTGTAGCGTGTGGACTCCGCGGCAGAATGCGAATTGACGCTGCCCGGATTTCATGCCGGTTTCACGGAGAGACAGGACCCATGGGCCTACGAGTGCTGCTCATCGAAGACGACGAGACGATCGCCGAGCCGCTCACCGAAGGACTCGGTCACTTCGGGCTGACGGTCGACCACGTCGCCACCGGGACGGACGGCCTGAGAGGCCCGTACAACGACGTCGTCCTGCTCGACCTCGGGTTGCCGGACATGGACGGCATCGACGTCTGCCGCGGCATCCGGCAGGTCTCGGACGTACCCATCGTCATCCTCAGCGCGCGCGGCGAGGAGGCCGACCGTGTGCTGGGGCTGGAGCTGGGCGCCGACGACTACCTGGCGAAACCATTCAGCGTGCGGGAACTGGTCGCCCGGGTGCGCGCGGTGACCCGCCGCACGCACCGCAGTACTCCCCAGGCCCGGCACACCTTCCCGGAGGCGCCGGGCGCTCGGGCCGTTCCCGAGCCACCGCCGTACGAACCGGCTCCCGCCCCCGTCCGTGAACCGGCCCCGACGCTGTCCTACGAACCCCCGGCGACCACCTCGTACGACCCCGCCCCCGACCCGCCGCACGACCCGGGCCCGCTCGTCGTGGACCGCCGCACCCGTCAGGTCTGGGTCGGCGACGCCCCCGTCCCGCTCACGCCCAAGGAGTTCGACCTGCTGGCGCTGCTCAGTGAGGATCCCGGCGCGGTCTACTCGCGGCAGCAGATCCTCGACCGCGTCTGGGACCCGCACTACGACGGCCCGACCAAGACCCTGGACGTCCATGTGGCCGCGCTCCGCCGCAAGTTGGGGCACCCGGCGTGGATCAGGACGCTGCGGGGCGTCGGCTTCCGGCTGTCGGTGCACACGGAGCCCGCCGCGCAGGTGGCCTGTCCGTGACCCGCCGGCTGCTGCTCAGCTACCTCAGCCTCGCGGCACTGGTGCTGCTCTGCCTGGAGATCCCGCTGGGTTTCGTCTACTCGCGCGGTGAGCGGGAGCGGGTCGTCAACGCGGCGAAGGACGAGGCCGAGTCGGTCTCAGCGTACGCCGCGCTGTCCCTCGCGGCGGGGCGGGCCGCGCAGGACCTGCCCGCACGGGTGGCGCACTGTGCGGAGCGCATCGGCGGGAAGGTGGTGATCGTCGACGCCTCGGGCACGCCGCTCGCCACCTCGCACCCGCTGGACCCCGAGATGTCCGGCTCGCTGGCCGCCCGGCCGGGCATCGCGGCGGCGCTGCGGGGCGCCTCGACCGTGGACGTACGCACGTCGAGGATCGGCGGTGTGGAGTACCTGTCGGTGGCCGCGCCGGTCGGGCAGGAGGCACGGCCGGTGGGTGCCGTGTGGCTGACGGTGCCGACGCGGACGGTGCACGAGCGCGTCCACCACGTGTGGCTGCTGCTCGCCCTGGGCGGACTGGCCGTGCTGACGGCGGTGGCCGTGGTCGGCTTCGCCTTCGCCCGCTGGGCCGGCCGCCCCATCCGGGAACTGGAGGACGCGACACACGAGTTGGCCGAGGGCGGCGGCCGGTTCACCCCGGTGACGATCACGAAGGGCCCGCCGGAGGTACGCAGCCTGGCCGCCGCGTTCAACCACACCGCCGCCCGGCTCGCCCATCTGCTGGCGTCCCAGCGGGCGTTCGCGGGCGAGGCCTCGCACCAGCTGAAGACGCCCCTGGCGGCGTTGCGGCTGCGTCTGGAGAACCTGGAGCCGGAGATCGCCGCCCGGGCCCGCGGCAGCCTCACGGCCGCCGTCACGGAGACGGACCGGCTGGCCCGGATGGTCGAGCACCTGCTGGCCATGGCCCGGCTGGAGGAACACGCGGCGATCCCCGCCGGTGTCGACCTGGGGGCGGTCTGCGCGGAGCGGCACCGGACGTGGCAGCCCCTGTTCGCACGAGAAGGTGTCTCCCTCGTGCTCTTCGCGGGGAGCGCGGTCCCGGTGCTGGCGGTGCCGGGGGCCGTCGAGCAGATCCTGGACAACCTGCTGTCCAACGCCCTGCGGGCGTCCCCGGCGCGCAGCACCGTCACGATCGAGCCGCGGCTCCAGGCCCCGCCCCGGCGGGCGTTGCGCGACGGCCGTCCGGGCTGGGTCGACCTGCACGTCACCGATGAGGGCCCGGGCATGACGGAGGAGCAGCGGATGCGCGCCTTCGACCGTTTCTGGCGCGCCCCGGGAGCCCCCAAGGGCGGTACGGGACTCGGTCTCGCCCTGGTGCAGCGCCTGGCCCACGCCAGCGGCGGCGAGGCGGCCCTGCGCGAGGCGGCGACCGGCGGCCTGGACGTGGTGATCCGGCTGCCGTCCGCGCGACCACCGGGCGAGCCCGGGCCCGGCCCGGGCGGCGACCGCCCGAGGAGGCCGAGACGGGAGGCACCGGCACTGCCGGCGTGACCGCCGGCAGTGCGCGCTCCCCACCACGCCAGGGCGCCCCCGACGACTAGTGCCGCGGCAGGCAACGTTTGCCCGTGAAGGAGCGGCGTCCGGTGCGTGCTCTGGGGGTGCCCCCTGCTCGAAGAGCTTGGGGGAGTGCCGGCCGGAAGCCCTCGTACTGGACGTACTTGGGCTTTCGGCCGGTGCTGCGAGAGGGCGTGCCGGGCGTCGCGACGGGGCGAACGTTGCCTGCCGCAGCACTAGGCCCGGTCGGACCGCCGTGGCGCGGGCGGACAGGCGGCGGCACCCGGCATGCCGCCCCGCGGCCACCAGTTGGCCACGCTCCGTCCACCCGGCACCCCTAGCGTCCTGTGCGCCTCCCCCCACGCACGACCCTGCCGTCGACCGGCGGCGGGGCGGTACGCCACCTCTGGAGTGAGAGTGGAACGTCGTAGCCTTCTGCGTGCGGCCGTCCTCGGCGGCACAACGGCCGCTCTGGGCGGAACCCTGTGGCGCGGCGCCGCGTACGCGGCCCCGGCCCAACCCGGCGCCGGCCCCTACGGGGCGCTGGGCTCCCCGGACGCCAACGGCATCAGACTCCCCGGCGGCTTCACGAGCCGGGTCGTCGCCCGGTCGGGCCAGCGGGTCGGAACCACTACGTACACCTGGCACAACGCCCCGGACGGCGGCGCCTGTTACGCCGACGGCTCGGGCTGGATCTACGTCTCCAACTCCGAGATCAACCCCTCGGGCGGCGCGAGCGCGGTGAAGTTCTCCTCGACGGGCGCGATCACCGGCGCGTACCGCATCCTGTCCAACACCCGGCAGAACTGCGCCGGCGGCAGGACGCCGTGGAACACCTGGCTGTCCTGCGAGGAGGTGGACCGGGGTTACGTCTACGAGACGGACCCGTGGGGCGTCAACGCGGCGGTGCAGCGCGCGGCGATGGGCCGTTTCAAACACGAGGCGGCGGCCGCCGACCCGGTGCGCAAGGTGATCTACCTGACCGAGGACGAGACCAACGGCCGCTTCTACCGCTTCATCCCGACGACGTGGGGCAACCTGTCCTCCGGCACCCTGCAGGTGATGGTCGCGGGCAGCGCCACCAGCGGCTCCTTCACCTGGACCGACATCCCCGACCCGGACGGCTCCCCCACGGCCACCCGCTCCCAGGTCTCCGGTTCCAAGTCATTCAACGGCGGCGAGGGCTGCCACTACGCGAACGACACCGTCTGGTTCACCACCAAGGGCGACAACCGCGTCTGGCAGCTCAACCTCCAGAACAACACCTACGAACTCGCCTACGACGATTCCCTCGTCAACGGCACGGCCCCCCTCACCGGCGTCGACAACATCACCGGCACCTCCTCCGGCGACCTGTTCGTCGCCGAGGACGGCGGCAACATGGAGATCTGCGTGATCACCCCGGACGACGTCGTCGCCTCGTTCCTGCGCATCGACGGCCAGTCCGCCTCGGAGATCACCGGCCCGGCCTTCTCCCCGGACGGCACCCGCCTGTACTTCTCCAGCCAGCGCGGCACCACCGGCAGTTCCTCGGGCGGCATCACCTACGAGGTGACGGGCCCGTTCCGCTCGTAGCCGACGGATCCGGCGACGGTGGCTCCGGCGGCTCAGGGGGCGGCGCGGACGTGTCCTACGGCAACTGCAGCGAGGTCCGTGCCACCGGCGCCGCCCCCATCCACCGGGGTGAGCCCGGGTATGCCTCCCACCTGGACCGGGACGGCGACGGGGTCGCCTGCGACACCTGAGCCGTGCCCGCCGGTGACCATCGGCGGGCACGGCCGTTCCACCGGTTGGGCAGTTCGCAGCGGGCTGTCCAGCCGACGGAAGGAACATCACCGTGGACACGACCGTGCCCGTCCCGAACGCGCCGGGTGTGCTGCCCCGTGCCGAGTGGGTCAAGACACTGCCGCAGACCATCGTCGCGTCCTGCGTCCTGCTGCTCGACGACGAGGACCGGATCCTGCTGTTGCGCTACGCCCGGGGCCTGCCCGCCGCGGGGCTCTGGGGGCTGCCGGGCGGCATGCTGGACCAGGGTGAGGACCCCGTCGGGGCGGCGCGCCGGGAGCTGCACGAGGAGACCGGGATCGCCCTGGAGCAGGACCTGCGGTTCCTCGGGTACGACCACCGGGCCGATGTGCTGGAGACGGGGCCGGTGATCGACTTCTACTTCCACGGCGGCCGGCTCCCGGCCGGGCAGCCGGTCCGGCGCAGCTCGGAGCACGACCACCACGGCTTCTTCGCCCTCGCCGACCTGGAATCCACCCCGCTGGCGACCGGGCTGCCCACGCTCACCGCCCTGCTGACCGCGGCCCGGACCGGCACCGTCGTGTGCCTGCGGGAAGGACTCCCCGGCTAGGCGAGGGGCTCCCCGGACAGGGGAAGGGCGGGCTTCCGCGACAGGCGCAGGGCTTCCCCCGGGCCGGGGAGCTTCCGCGACAGGCGAAGGGCCTCTCCCCCGGGCCGGGAGCCTCCGCGACAGGCGCAGGGCCTCCCGGGCAACCGGGGACGCCGAAGGGGCGGCACCTCCGCACAGGTGCCGCCCCTTCGTCTCGTGCTCCGGAGCCGCCGCGATCGGTGAGGGTCGGGGACCGCCGACGGCTCCGGGTCCTTGCGCGGCCCGCACGGGCCACGGGTCTAGCGGTGGTCGCTGCCCTGGGACTGGACCGCCGCCCGGCCCGCCTCCAGGCGGGCCACCGGGATGCGGAACGGGGAGCAGGAGACGTAGTCGAGTCCGACCTCGTGGAAGAAGTGGACCGACTCCGGGTCGCCGCCGTGCTCGCCGCAGACGCCGAGCTTGAGGTCGGGCCGGGTCTCACGGCCGGCCTTGGCGGCCAGCTTCACCAGCGAGCCGACGCCGTCCTTGTCGATCGTCTCGAACGGGGAGACGCCGAAGATGCCCTTCTCCAGGTACGCGGTGAAGAACGAGGCCTCCACGTCGTCCCGGCTGAAGCCCCACACCGTCTGGGTGAGGTCGTTCGTGCCGAAGGAGAAGAACTGCGCGGCCTCGGCGATCTGGCCGGCGGTGAGGGCGGCGCGCGGCAGCTCGATCATCGTGCCGATGGACAGCTTCAGCTGCGCACCGGAGGCCGCCTCGACCTCGGCGATGACCTTGTCGGCCTCCTCGCGCACGATCTCCAGCTCCTGGACGGTGCCCACGAGCGGGATCATGATCTCGGCGCGCGGGTCGCCCTTGGCGGCCTTGCGCTCGGCCGCGGCCTCGGCGATCGCCCGGACCTGCATGGTGAACAGGCCGGGGATGACCAGGCCGAGACGCACACCGCGCAGACCCAGCATCGGGTTCTGCTCGTGCAGCCGGTGCACGGCCTGGAGCAGGCGCAGTTCGTTCTCGTGCGGCTCCTGGCGGGACTCGGCGAGCGCCACGCGGACGGACAGCTCGGTGATGTCCGGGAGGAACTCGTGCAGCGGCGGGTCGAGGAGGCGGATGGTGACCGGCAGGCCGTCCATCGACTCGAAGAGCTGCACGAAGTCCTGCTTCTGCAGCGGCAGCAGCTGCTTGAGGGACTCCTCGCGCTCGGCGTCCGTGTCGGCCAGGATCAGCCGCTCCACCAGCTCGCGCCGGTCGCCGAGGAACATGTGCTCGGTGCGGCACAGGCCGATGCCCTGGGCGCCGAAGCGGCGGGCGCGCAGCGCGTCCTCGGCGTTGTCGGCGTTGGCGCGCACCCGCAGGCGGCGCTTGCGGTCGGCGAAGGCCATCATGCGGTGGACGGCCTCGACGAGCTCGTCGGCGTCGTCGGCGCCCGGGTGCATCCGGCCCTCGAAGTACTCCACGACCGGCGACGGCACGACCGGTACCTCACCGAGGTAGACCTTGCCGGAGGAGCCGTCGATGGAGACGACGTCGCCCTCTTCGACGATGTGTCCGCCCGGGACCGTCATCCGGCGGCGCTTGGTGTCCACCTCCAGCTCCTCGGCGCCGCAGACACAGGTCTTGCCCATGCCGCGGGCGACGACGGCCGCGTGGGAGGTCTTGCCGCCGCGGGAGGTCAGGATGCCCTCGGCGGCGATCATGCCGTCCAGGTCGTCGGGGTTGGTCTCGCGGCGGATCAGGATGACCTTCTCGCCGGAGCGGGACCACTTGACGGCCGTGTAGGAGTCGAAGACGGCCTTGCCGACGGCCGCGCCCGGGGAGGCGGCGATGCCGCGTCCGACCTGCTCGACCTTCGCGCTCTCGTCGAAGCGCGGGAACATCAGCTGGGCGAGCTGGGCGCCGTTGACGCGGGTGAGCGCCTCGGCCTCGTCGATCAGGCCCTGGTCCACCAGCTGGGTCGCGATGCGGAAGGCCGCACCCGCGGTGCGCTTGCCGACGCGGGTCTGGAGCATCCACAGCACACCGCGCTCGATGGTGAACTCGATGTCGCAGAGGTCCTTGTAGTGGTTCTCCAGCGTCTCCATGATCTGCATCAGCTGGTCGTACGACTTCTTGTCGATCCGCTCCAGCTCGGCGAGCGGCACGGTGTTGCGGATGCCCGCGACGACGTCCTCGCCCTGCGCGTTCTGCAGGTAGTCGCCGTAGACGCCCTGGTGGCCGGAGGCGGGGTCGCGGGTGAAGGCGACGCCGGTGCCGGAGTCGGGGCCGAGGTTGCCGAAGACCATGGAACAGACGTTGACGGCCGTGCCCAGGTCGTGCGGGATGCGCTCCTGACGGCGGTAGAGCTTGGCCCGGTCGCCGTTCCAGGAGTCGAAGACGGCCTTGATGGCGAGGTCCATCTGCTCGCGCGGGTCCTGCGGGAAGTCCCGGCCGGCCTCGGTCTTGACGATCTTCTTGAACTTGGTGACGAGCTTCTTGAGGTCGGCCGCCTCCAGCTCGGTGTCGACGGTGACCTTCTTGGCCGCCTTGGCCGCGTCCAGCGCGTCCTCGAAGAGCTCGCCGTCCACGCCCAGGACGGTCTTGCCGAACATCTGGATGAGGCGGCGGTAGGAGTCCCACGCGAACCGGTCGTCGCCGGCCTGCTTGGCCAGGCCCTGGACCGACTTGTCGGAGAGGCCGATGTTGAGGACGGTGTCCATCATGCCGGGCATGGAGAACTTGGCGCCCGAGCGCACCGAGACCAGCAGCGGGTCGTCGGCCTGGCCGAGCTTCTTGCCCATGCGGGCCTCGAGCGCGTCGAGGTGTGCGCTCACCTCGTCACGCAGTGCCGCCGGTTCCTCGCCGCTGTCGAGGTAGGTCTTGCAGGCCTCGGTGGTGATCGTGAAGCCGGGCGGGACCGGCAGACCGAGGTTCGTCATCTCGGCGAGGTTCGCGCCCTTGCCACCGAGGAGGTCCTTGAGGTCCTTGTTGCCCTCGGTGAAGTCATAGACGAACTTCACGCCCTCAACGCTCGCGGCCTGCTCGGCTACCGGGAGATCTTTGTTTTCCGACACGGGTCTCGACTCCTCGAGGACGCGGTGGCTGCCCTGACGGCCAGGAACATACCCAGATCAAAGGCGTCTGGGTACGTCCACTCGTGCGTCATGCGCCTGTAACCACTCGTCCGCCAGCGGATCGAAAGTCAAGGCTGAGCAAGTGATCGCAGCCGCATGTTTTCACTTCTTGAACGCAAGAACCTCTCTGAAGCTCTCTGAGTGCTCATATGAGCGGAGTTTCCGCACACTTGATTTCGCTCGATGAACGATCAAAGGGTGGCACTCAGTGCCACCCTTTGGAGAAGTGCAGCCGCTCAAGATCCGCTCATCTGAGCGCAACCCTTATCAGGGGTGGCGAGAATCACGCTGCCACAGCCGCACGGATTTCACCATGCGGACGTGACTCGGGACCGAAACGCCGCCGTCACACCCCCAGCGCGCGCAGCCGCTCCTCCACCCGCTCGGGCGCGTAGAGGTGCTCCACGACCATCGCACCGGCTCCGACCAGCGCGGCCCGCTCGCCCAGCCGTGCGGTCACCACGTCCAGGTGCGCTGTGGAGCGGGGCAGCGCCCGCTGGTACAGCAGCTCGCGCACACCTGTCAGGAAGGGAGTTCCGGCCAGATCCCCGGCGATCATCAGCACGCCGGGGTTGAGCAGGGTCACGACGGTCGCGAGAACGTCCCCGACCCGGCGCCCCGCCTGACGGGCGAGTCCGACCGCCTCCGGGTGCCCGGCCGCCAGCAGGTCGCGCACGTCCGAGCCGGAGGCCGCCGGCACCCCGGACTCCGCCAGCCGCCGCGCCACCGCGCCACCGCTCGCGACGGCGGCCAGGCAGCCGTACGCGCCACAGCGGCACAGCGTCTCGGCGCCCTCCGGCACCCGGATGTGCCCGATGTCGCCGGCGCCGCCGTCGACGCCCCGGAACAGCGCGCCGTCCACCACGACCCCGGCGCCGATGCCGGTGGAGACCTTCACCAGCACGAAGGCGGAGCAGTCGGGGTAGCCGGCGCGCTGTTCGCCGTACGCCATGAGGTTGGCGTCGTTGTCCACCAGCACCGGCACCCCGGCGGCCCCCGCGTGCTCGGCGAGCGCCCGGGCCAGCCGGCCCGTTATGTCGTAGCCGTCCCAGCCCGGCATGATCGGCGGCTGGACCACGCGGCCGGTGTCGGTGTCGACCGGGCCGGGCACCGCGAGCCCGACCCCGCAGACCGCCGCGGCCCCACACCCGGTCTTCTCCAGCAACTCGGCGAACCAGCGGCCGAGTTCGCCGAGGACGGCGTCCGGCCCGTCCTCGATGACGAGGGTGCCCGAGTGCTCGGCGAGGATCTCGCCGCTCAGCGACAGCACGGCCGCCCTGGCGTGCCGGGTGTCGAGGTCGCCGGCGAGGACCACCGCGTGTTCGTCGTCGAACTCCAGCGTGATGGAGGGCCGCCCGCCCAGCGGCGAGTCCACCGGCCCCCCGGCCCCCTCGCGCAGCCAGCCCGCGCGGAAGAGCCGGTCCAGCCGCTGCCCGACGGTCGCCCGGGACAGTCCGGTGGCCTGTTGCAGCGCACCGCGGGTCACGGCGCGGCGACTGCGCACCAGTTCGAGCAGATCGCCGGCGCTCGCCTGTCCCGCACCTCGTCCGGTTCTTCCGGCCTGTCCGGTCATGCACACCCCCTTGTGTTTCCCAACCTTGCCTTACATAGTGGGTTTTGCGTGTTAAATAGACGTAACCCCACGGTAGCCGCAGCCGAACCGGTCGGCTGAACGTCTTTTCGGAGAGCCCCGAGTGGACCGCACCGCCCAACGCGCCTCACGTCCCCCAGGACGCACCGTTGCATACGAACCGCCCGGCACCGCGCCGCCCCTGCACACCAGGGCCGCCGCCGTGCTGGAGGCCGGCTGGACGGGGGCGTCGACGGTGCCCTCGCGCAGCCTGTATCCGCACCAGTGGTCGTGGGACTCGGCGTTCATCGCGATCGGCCTCCGGCACCTGTCACCGTTACGGGCGCAGACGGAGCTGGAGACGCTGCTGGCGGCCCAGTGGGCGGACGGGCGGATCCCCCACATCGTCTTCAACCCCTCCGTCCCGCTCGACGCGTACTTCCCGAGCCCCGACTTCTGGCGCTCCTCGGCCGCCGGGCGCGCCGCCGGTGCCCCGCGCGGTGTGGAGACCTCCGGGATCGTGCAGCCACCGGTCCACGCCCTGGCCGCGTGGCTGGTGCACCTCGCCGACCCGGGCCTGTCCAGGGCGCGCGGCTTCCTCACCCGGGCGTACCCCCGACTGGCCGCCTGGCACGACTATCTCCTGCACCGGCGCGACCTCGGCGGGGGCGGCCTCGTGTCCGTCGTGCACCCCTGGGAACAGGGTATGGACAACAGCCCCTGCTGGGACCGCCCGTTGTCCCGTGTCACGCCCGCCCCGGCCCGCTCCTTCCGGCGCGCCGACCTCGACCACGGCCTCCCCGAGGACCGGCCGACGGATCTGGACTACGGGCGGTACGTGCGACTGGCGGCCGACTACCGGGACGGCGGATACGCCGACGGGGCAGGTGACTTCGTGGTCGAGGACCCGGCGTTCAACGCCCTGCTCATCGCCTCCGAGTACGCCCTGGACCGGATCGCACGGGAGCTGGGCGCGGCCGACCCGGCCCGGCCGGACCGCGCCGAGCGCCTGACCGCCACGCTCGTGGAGCGGCTGTGGGAGCCGGCGGCGGGGATGTTCCTGTGCCGGGACGTGCGCGCCGGTGAGCCGATTCCCGAGCGGGGCGTCTCCGGGCTCGTCCCGCTGCTGCTGCCCGCCCTGCCGCGTGACCTCGTGGCCACCCTGGTCCGCACGGTCTGCGGCCCGCACTTCGGCCTCGGCGGCACGACCCGCCTGGTCCCGAGCTACGACCTGCTCGGTGAGGCCTTCGACCCGCACCGCTACTGGCGCGGCCCGGCCTGGTTCAACACCAACTGGCTGCTGGAGCAGGGTCTTCGGCTGCACGGCGAGCGGGGCCGGGCCGACGCCCTGCGCAAGGGCATGCTGCACACCGCCGGCGCCTCCGGCTTCGCGGAGTACGTCGACCCGTACACGGCGCAGGCCTGCGGCGTCACCGGTTTCGGCTGGACCGCCGCGCTCACGCTCGACCTGTTGCACGACCGGCCCGCACGGGGCAGGAACGGCCTCACGGCGCTCAAGGAAGGGGACCGAGCATGACGGACCGGCACCATCTGCTCGTTCACGGCCGGACGTTCGCCGCCGTCGGCGACCGCGGCGACATCAGCGGCTACCGGGGCGGCAGCGCCCCGGACGGCATGTTCGTAAGGGACGCGCGGCATCTGAGCCGCTGGCAGCTCACGGTCGACGGGGCCGTGCCCGACACGCTCACCCCGGTGGCCGACGGGGACACGGCGACCTGTGTGCTCGTCCCGCGCGGCGGCCGCGACGAGCCGCCCGCGTACACGCTCTTCCGCGAACAGGCCGTGGCGGACGCCTCGTTCGTCGAGTCACTGCGGGTCACCAGCAACCGTCCCACGCCGACGACGGTCCGCCTCGCGGTCACCGCCGACGCCGACTTCACCGACCAGTTCGAGCTGCGCTCCGACCACCGCACCTACAGCAAGGCGGGCGCCGTCCGCTCCCGCCGGATCCTCGAGTACGGCGTGGAGTTCACCTACCGGCGCGGCGAGTGGCAGTCCGTCACGACCGTGACGGCCGATCCGCAGCCGGACGCCGTGGAGGAGACCGGCACCGGTGCCCGCCGCCTGGTGTGGACCCTGGACCTCGAACCGCACGGCACGGCCGAGCTGACCCTGCGGGTCATGGCGCGCCCGCACGGCGACCGGCGCGCCCTGCGCGTGCCCCGCTCCCCCGCCGCCGTCCGGGAACAACTCCGCTCCCGGGAGAGCGAGTTCACCCGGGGTGTGGACCTCCCGGCCGGTCTGCCCGAGCTGGCCGCCGCCTGCACCCGGGGTCTCGCCGACCTCGCCGCCCTCCAGGTCCCGGCCACCGGGCCCGACGGCGAGGAACTGCGCGTCCCGGCGGCCGGCGCCCCCTGGTTCCTGACCCTGCTGGGCCGGGACGCGCTGCTGACCTCGCTGTTCGCCCTGCCCTACCGGCCGGGCCTGGCCGCCGCCACCCTGCCCGCGCTCGCCGCGACCCAGGCCACCAGGATCGAGCCCGACGGGATCGCCCAGCCCGGCAAGATCGTGCACGAGGTGCGGCACGGCGAACTGGCCCACTTCGGCCAGGTCCCCTACGGCCGCTACTACGGCTCGGTCGACGCCACCCCGCTGTTCCTGGTCCTGCTCGGCGCGTACACCGAGCACACCGGCGACACGGGCCCGGCCCGCCGCCTCGAACCCCACGCCCGGGCCGCGATCACCTGGATGCTCGACCACGGCGGCCTGACCTCGCGGGGCTATCTGGTCTACCGCGCCGACCAGGGCGGCCTCGCCAACCAGAACTGGAAGGACTCCCCCGGCGCCATCTGCTCCGCCGACGGCACCCGCCCGCACGGGCCGGTGACCGCGGCGGGCGCCCAGGGCTACGCCTACGACGCCCTGCGCCGCACGGCGGGACTCGCCCGCACGGTGTGGCAGGACACCACGTACGCGCACCTGCTGGAGCAGGCGGCAGGCGATCTGCGCGACCGTTTCCAGCGGGACTTCTGGATGCCGGAGCGCTCCTTCCCGGCCCTCGCGCTCGACGGCCGGGGCAAGCAGGTGGACGCGCTCGCCTCCGACGCCGGGCATCTGCTGTGGTCGGGGCTGCTGGACAAGGAGTACGGCGAACTCGTCGGACGGCGGCTCCTCGAACCGGACTTCTTCTCCGGCTGGGGCGTGCGCACCCTGGCCGCCGGGCAGCCGGCGTACCACCCGCTCTCCTACCACCGCGGCTCGGTATGGCCGCACGACAACGCGCTGATCGCCCTGGGCCTGGCCCGCTACGGGCTGCACGACGAGGCCCGCGCGATCGCCCACGGCCTGGTCGACGCGGCGGCCGCGACGGGCCACCGGCTCCCGGAGGTGCTCGCGGGCTACGGCCGGGACACGCACCCGGAGCCGGTGCCGTACCCGCACGCGTGCGTGCGGGAATCCCGGTCGGCGTCGGCCCCGTTGGCGCTGCTCACGGCGGTCGGCGTGGTCTGAGACCGGTTGGCCCGCCGTTTGCCGGGTGTTTGCCGAGCGCTGGCCCGGCGGAGTGAACACACCTGGTGGACGCACCGTACGGAACGGTGGCGGACCCGCACCCCCACCCGGGTCCGCCACCTCACCTGTTCCGCACGGGAAGGACCTCCGGGTGCCTGTCTTCACACGCTTCAGCGAGTCGTCGCAACCGGGCGACGGCGTATCCGAGGCCGAGGAGGAGCAGGCGGGCGGGCAGAGGGAAGGCGAGAGAGAGGCAACGGCAGCGTCCGGTCCGGGTTCCGCCCCCTCACGGACGCTGCTCGGGCACCGTCTCACCCGCCTCCGCGCCTGGCGCACCCGTTACCCGCGGACCGCACGCGCCCTCCGCCTGGCCGCCAGCGCCCTCGCCGCCGCCCTGGTCCTGGGGGCCCTGCTCCTCCCCAACACGCTCCCCGCCCTGAAGGCGGTCAGCTTCGTGCGGATCCCGGTGGAGGCGGTTCTCGGTGCCGTCGTCGTCCTGGCGCTGCCCCGTCGGCCCCGGCTCGCGGCGGCGGTGCTGTACGGACTCGGCCTCACCGTGCTGACCACGGTGAACCTGCTCGACATGGGGTTCAACGAGTACCTGGGCCGGGGTTTCAACGCCGCGCTGGACTGGGACCTGCTCCCCGACGCGCAGGCGTATGTCGAGGACACGTTCGGCGGGGGCGTCGCGACCGCCGCAGCCGTCGGCGCGGTCGTGCTCGTGCTGCTCGTCGCGGCCGTCATGGTCGCGGCGTCGGTCCGGCTCGCCGGTGTGCTGGCCCGCCACCGGGTGCGGGCGTCGCAGGGCGCCCTGGCCGCCGGGGTCGTCTGGGTCACCTGCTCCGCGCTGGGCCTGACCTTGTTCGGCGGGCCGATCGCCTCCGAGCGCGGGGCGGGGGCCCTGCGGGTGCACGCGCAGCGGACGGTGGAGTCGCTGCGGGACGAGGCCGCGTTCGCCGAGCAGTCGAAGGCGGACACCTTCGGCGACACCCCGCCCGGTGAGCTGCTGCCGGACCTGCGCGGCAAGGACGTCATCTTCACGTTCATCGAGAGCTACGGCCGCAGCGCCATCGAGGACCCGGTCATGGCCCCCGGCGTCGACCGCACCCTGGACACCAGCACCGCCGCCCTGAAGAAGGCCGGTTTCGCCGCCCGCAGCGGCTGGCTGACGTCGGCGACCTACGGCGGCAGCAGCTGGCTCGGGCACTCCACGACCATGTCCGGCCTGTGGATCGACAACCAGCGGCGCTACCGCACGGTCAGCGCCGGCGACCACCTCACCCTCACCAAGGCCTTCCAGAAGACCGGCGCCTGGGACACGGTCGGCGTGATGCCGGGCGTGCAGAAGGGCTGGCCGGAACAGAAGTGGTACGGCCTGGACCAGCTCTACGACGCCTTCGACCTGGGCTACAAGGGGCCGAAGTTCAGCTGGTCGACCATGCCCGACCAGTACGCGCTGGAGGCGTTCCAGCGGCGGGTGCACGGCAAGCAGCGGGACAAGCCGCTGATGTCGTTCGTCATCCTGACCTCCAGCCACCAGCCCTGGGCGCCCATCCCGAAGACGGTCGGCTGGGACGAACTCGGCGACGGCTCGGTCTTCGACGCGATCCAGAAGGGCGGCAACAAGGCCTCGGACGTCATCACCGACACCACCAAGTCCCGCGAGGAGTACGGCAAGTCCATCCAGTACTCGGTCACCAGCCTCACCCAGTGGCTGGAGCGCTACGGCACCGACGACACCGTCCTGGTGTTCCTCGGCGACCACCAGCCCATCGCCCGGGTCAGCGGAAACCACGCCTCCCGGGACGTCCCGGTGTCGATCGTCGCGAAGGATCCGAAGGTCCTGGACAAGGTCGCCGACTGGCACTGGACGGAGGGCCTCAGGCCCGAACGCGACGCGCCCGTGTGGAGGATGAACTCATTCCGCGACCGCTTCCTGAAGGCGTTCGGCTCCACACCGCACCCCTCGAAGGGCTGATCAGCCGCCGGAGGTGTCGAGCTCGGCGTCCTCGCCGACCCCCGCGCAGTCATAGGGGTCCTTCAGCCAGCCGTCCGGCAGCACCACACGGTTGTTGCCGGACGTACGGCCGCGGGGCCCGTCGGCGCCGGCGGGCCAGGGCTGGTCCAGGTCCAGCTCGTCCAGGCCGGAGCGCAGCTCCTCCAGGGACGAGGTGATCGCGAGACGCTTGCGCATCTCGGAGCCGACCGCGAAGCCCTTGAGGTACCAGGCGACGTGCTTGCGGAAGTCGACCACGCCCTTGGACTCGTCGCCGATCCACTCGCCGAGCAGCGTGGCGTGCCGGACCATGACGTCGGCGACCTCGCGCAGGGCGGGGCGGGCGATGTCCTCGGTGCGGCCCTCGAAGGCGGCGACCAGGTCGGAGAAGAGCCAGGGCCGTCCGAGGCAGCCGCGGCCCACGACCACGCCGTCGCACCCGGTCTCGCGCACCATCCGCAGGGCGTCCTCGGCCGACCAGATGTCGCCGTTGCCGAGCACCGGGATCTCCGGCACGTGTTCCTTCAGCCGGGCGATGGCGTCCCAGTCGGCGGTGCCGCCGTAGTGCTGGGCGGCGGTGCGGCCGTGCAGGGCGATGGCGGTGACGCCCTCCTCGACGGCGATCCGGCCGGCGTCGAGGAAGGTGATGTGGTCGTCGTCGATGCCCTTGCGCATCTTCATCGTCACCGGCAGATCGCCGGCCCCGCTGACGGCCTCGCGCAGGATGGCCCGCAGCAGGTTCCGCTTGTACGGCAGCGCCGAGCCGCCGCCCTTGCGGGTGACCTTCGGCACGGGACAGCCGAAGTTGAGGTCGATGTGGTCGGCGAGGTCCTCCTCCGCGATCATGCGGACGGCCTTGCCGACGGTCGCGGGGTCCACGCCGTACAGCTGGATGGAGCGGGGGCGCTCACTCGCGTCGAAGTGAATGAGCTGCATGGTCTTCTCGTTGCGCTCGACCAGGGCCCTGGTGGTGATCATCTCGCTGACGAACAGGCCCTTGCCGCCGCTGAACTCCCTGCACAGGGTGCGGAAGGGCGCGTTGGTGATCCCGGCCATGGGGGCCAGGACGACGGGCGGCTGGACGGTGTGCGGACCGATCTTGAGGGGCGTGGACATTCCTCCATTGTGCCGTGACATGAGACGGCACAATTCATTAGTTAGCCACACTATCGAAATCGGCGTACGATGGATCGCATGCCCGAGCTCAGTCCCCGCCGCCGCATGCCGGTGCTCGCGATCTGCTGCATGAGCCTGCTGATCGTGAGCCTCGACAACACGGTCCTCAACGTGGCCCTGCCCTCCATGCAGCAGGACCTGCACGCGAGCACCTCGGGCCTGCAGTGGACGATCGACGCCTACACCCTGGTCCTGGCCTCGCTGCTGATGCTCGCGGGCTCCACGGCCGACCGGATCGGCCGCAAGCGGGTCTTCATGGCGGGCCTGGTCGTGTTCACCGTCGGCTCGGTGCTGTGCTCCCTCGCGCCGAACCTGGAGGCGCTGGTCGCCTTCCGGATGGTGCAGGCGGTGGGCGGCTCGATGCTGAACCCGGTCGCCATGTCGATCATCACCAACACCTTCACGGAGCCGCGTGAGCGCGCCCGGGCCATCGGTGTCTGGGGCGCGGTGGTCGGAATATCGATGGCCGCCGGTCCACTGGTCGGGGGCCTGCTGGTGGACTCCGTCGGCTGGCGCTCGATCTTCTGGGTCAATCTGCCGGTGGGCCTGGCGGCCCTGCTGCTCACCCTCCGCTTCGTCCCCGAGTCCCGCGCGCCCCGGGCGCGCCGCCCCGACCCCGTCGGGCAGATCCTGGTGATCGCGCTGTTCGGCTCACTGACGTACGCGATCATCGAGGCACCGAGCACGCCGTTCGCCTCGATCGCCCCGCCGGCGGCCGTGGCCCTGGGCGCGCTGCTGGGCCTGCTCGCCTACGAGCCGCGCCGCAAGGAACCGCTGATCGACCTGCGCTTCTTCCGCTCGGCGCCGTTCAGCGGGGCGACGGTCATCGCGATCAGCGCGTTCGCGGCGCTCGGCGGCTTCCTGTTCCTGTCGACGCTGTATCTGCAGAACGTGCGGGGCCTGACGGCCCTGGAGGCCGGCCTGTGGATGCTGCCGATGGCCGTGCCGACGTTCCTCTGCGCGCCGCTGTCGGGCCGCCTCGTGGGCTCCCGCGGCCCTCGCCTGCCCCTGCTGATCGCGGGCACGGCGATGACGACGAGCGGTGTGCTGTTCGCCGCGTTCGAGGCCGAGACCTCCAACGTCACCCTCTTCGCCGGGTACGTGCTGTTCGGCATCGGCTTCGGTTTCGTCAACGCGCCCATCACCGACACGGCGGTGTCCGGCATGCCGCGCGCCCAGGCGGGCGTGGCCGCGGCGGTCGCCTCCACGAGCCGGCAGCTCGGCCAGACGCTGGGCGTGGCCGTGGTGGGCGCGGTCCTCGCCTCGGGCGTCGGCGCGTCCTCGTACCACGAGGTGTTCGTGTCCGCGGCCCGGCCCGGGTGGTGGATCCTCGCCGTGTGCGGGTTCGCGGTGCTGGCGCTGGGGGCGGTGACGAACGGGCGCTGGGCCCGGGGGACCGCCGAGCGGGCCGCGCACCGCCTGGAGTCGGCTCAGGTACGGGACGTCGTGGTGACCGCGGACCGTTGAGGGTCGGTGCCGTGCGCTTCACTGTCCGCCATGGAACTCACGCAAGCGGCCGTCAACGAGCTGCTGGCCCGGCTCGAACCGGCGGGCGGCCACGCCTACGGGGACCAATGGGTCGGCGCGGGCACCGCGCGGGACGGTGAGGGGATCGAGCGGCCGGTGCTGGCCGTCGCCCACCGGGAGGTGCCGGAGCCCCCGGCGCCCGCCCTGGACGGGGACGCCGACGCCGACATCGACTGGATGCAGCGGCTCACCCACATCACCGGCTGGAACGAGCCCGCCCGGCGGCCCGACGTGGACTGGACAAAGACGGAGTCACGCCTGGGCACCCCCCTGCCCGGCGACTACAAGCGCATGGTGGAGACGTTCGGCGAGGGCTCCTTCGACGGCTACCTGGACCTGAACCAGGAGCCGTGGACGCATTACCGGGACGAGGGCCTGCTCATCTGGGCGGGGACGGAGCACGAGGACCTGTACTGCTGGCGGACCGACGGCGACGACCCCGACCGATGGCCCGTCGTGGTCCGGTCCTTCGACGGTGAGGACGTCCCCTTCGCCTACCGGACCGCGGAGTTCGTCTGCCGCATCCTCACCGAGCCGCACCACCGGTTCACGATGGCCCGCTATTTCGACACCCACTGGTTCATGAACTACCGGGAGAGAGGCTGAGGGTTCGTCTCCCTGCCGAGCGCCATCGCCTGGAGCATGTCCAGCCGTTCCCGGGACTCCTCGTCCGCCGGGACGTATGTGACGATCCGCGGTCCCGCGCCCGGTGTCAGCCACAGGTCCGTGTGGTCGACGGTGATGCGGCCGACGTGGCGGTTGCGGAACTCCTTGCGCTTGGAGCGGTGGGCGACCACCTCGTGGCGGTCCCAGGCCTTGCGGAACGCGGGGGACTCGCTGTGCAGCCGGTCGAGGAGCATCTTCCAGGCCGGCTCGGCGAGATGGCCTGCCATCGTCGCGCGGAAGCGGGCCGCCATCAGGCGCTGGGTCTCCTCCAGGTGCACGATCGAGGACTGCCACTCGGGGTGGGTGTAGGAGAGGACGATGCAGTTGCGGTCCTCCGGCGGCACCGTGTCCAGGTCGCACAGCAGCAGCCCGTAGGTGCGGTTGAAGGCGAGGATGTCGTACCGGCTGTTCTGCAGACACGCCGGGAACGGCTCGACCTGCTCCAGCAGGGCCCGCATCGCCGGTGTGACCGACGGGCAGGTGGTCGCCGGGGCGGGATCGGCGGCCCCGGCGAGCTGGAAGAGGTGCGCGCGTTCGCTCGGGTCGAGCAGCAGCGCCCGGGCCAGCGCGTCGAGGACCTGCACGGAGACCTGGATGTTCCGGGCCTGCTCCAGCCACGTGTACCAGGTGACGCCCACCGCGGAGAGCTGGGCGACCTCCTCCCGGCGCAGTCCGGGGGTGCGGCGCCGACGGCCCCGGGGGAGCCCCACCTGCTCGGGGGCGATCCGCTCCCGGCGGCTGCGCAGGAAGGCCGCCAGTTCGTGCCGGCGCACGTCGGTGTCGCGGGGCGCGGGCCGCGCCTCGGATCCGCTGGGCGTGGTCTCGTGCGCCGTGGTCGTCATGCCGTCCAGCATGCCCCTGCCCGGACCCTGTTTCCAGGTGGTGCCACTACCAGGACAAGGACACTCTGGTACCAGCCTGGGCGACGCCGCAGGCTCGTGACCGTGACCACCGAATCCCTTGCCACGACTCCCGTCCGTAATCCCACCGCCGCCACTCCCGTGCTCGGCGGCCTCGGGTTGTTCGCGGTGCTGCTCGCCGCGGCCCTCCCCCTGATCGACTTCTTCATCGTCAACGTCGCCCT
This sequence comes from [Streptosporangium] indianense, assembly GCF_021474405.1. Taxonomy (GTDB): domain Bacteria; phylum Actinomycetota; class Actinomycetes; order Streptomycetales; family Streptomycetaceae; genus Streptomyces; species Streptomyces indiaensis. The sequence continues at coordinate 16,968 of NZ_JAKEIO010000071.1, read as the reverse complement.
GCCCACCATCGGCACCGACCTCGCCGCGAGCGAGTCCGTGCTCGAACTCGTCGTCGCCGGGTACGGCCTGTCGTACGCCGTCCTGCTGGTCCTCGGGGGCCGGCTCGGCGATCTGTTCGGCCGGCGGCGGCTGTTTCTCGCCGGGATGGCGGCCTTCGGCCTGACCTCGCTGGCCTGCGGACTGGCGCCCGGCGCCTGGTCGCTGGTGGCGGCCCGGGTCGCGCAGGGCGCGTCGGCGGCCGCGATGCTGCCGCAGGTGCTCGCCACCATCCAGGCGACCACCACCGGTCCCCGGCGGGCCCGGGCCATGGGCCTGTACGGTGCGACCGCGGGGCTGGCGATGGTCGCCGGACAGATCCTCGGCGGGGTCCTGGTGGCCGCGGACATCGTCGGGACCGGCTGGCGTTCGGTGTTCCTCGTCAATGTGCCGGTCGTGCTCGTGGGCCTGGTGGCGGCCGTCCGGGCTGTCCCCGAGACCCGCTCGACGCGCCCGGAACCCGTCGACGTCCCGGGTACGTTCCTCCTCGCGGCCTCCCTCCTCACCCTGCTCGTGCCGCTCACCGAGGGCCGGGCGGCGGGCTGGCCGCTGTGGACCTGGCTGTCCCTGGCGGCGTTCCCCCTCGTGACGGCCGCGTTCTACACGGTGGAGCGGCGGGCCGACCGCGCCGGCCGTACGCCGCTGGTGCCGCCGAGCCTGTTCGCGCTGACCTCGCTGCGCCGCGGGCTTCTGCTGGTGCTGCCCTTCTCGATCGGCTTCAGCGGGTTCATGTTCGTGATCGCGGTGGCGCTGCAGCAGGGTGCCGGGCTGAGTCCGGTGGCCGCAGGCCTGGCGCTCGCGCCGCTGGCGGTGGTGTTCTTCGTGTTCTCGCTGCTGGGCCCGCGCCTGGTCGCCCGGTACGGAACCCGCGTGGTGACGGCCGGTGCCGCCCTTCAGGGTGTGGGTCTGGCCCTGATGGCGCTGGCCGCGTGGTGGTTCTGGCCGCACCTGGGCTTCGTCGAACTGCTCCCGGGCGCGGCGGTCGCCGGTGCGGGCCAGGCGCTGCAACTCCCCGTCATCTACCGGGTGATCCTTTCCGAGGTGCCGCCCGCCCGGGCCGGGGTCGGCAGCGGCGTGATGATCACCACCCAGCAGTCGGCGCTGGCCCTCGGTGTGGCGACCCTGGGCACGCTGTTCCTGTCCCTGGTCCCGGCGATGGGCATGCGGGACGCCCTGGTCACAACGCTGCTGGTGCAGCTCGGCGGTGTCGTGCTGACCGGCCTGCTGAGCCTGCGGCTGCCCCGCGCCATTGCCTGAGATCTCTCACAGCCTGATAACGCGCTTCCGGGGAAGCCCTGTTGATGTCGGTCGTGCTGCACACTCCTTGCTGCGAGCAGACCGGGACGGCGGATTTCTCGACGCGGGAGGCGTCATGGCACGGATCGACACGAGCAAGGTCAGCCGGTGGGACCAGCACGGCCGGGAGCATGTGGTGCGGGTGCACCGGACGGGCGTGCAGCGCACGATCAGATGCGACACCTGCGGCTGGCGCAAGGGTGCCCAGTTCCTGCCCTGGCTGAAGGCGGAGGAGCACCTGCTGGAGGCCCACCAGGCCACGGTGGATCCGACGGCGGCGTGACGCGGCGGCGCTACGGCGGCGTGAACCGGCGTCGCTGAGGCGGGGTGAGGAGCACGCCGGCTCGGGGCGCTCGCCCCAACCCACGTGCCCCGGCCCAAGCGCTCGCCACGACCCATGCACTCCGGCCCACCCGCTCACCCCGGCCGGCCGCGTCACCAACCTGTCCGGTCAGCACACCTAGGGCGTCCGCCGCAGCCCCTGCACCAGGAGGTCGACCACCGCTGCGAAGTCGGCCTCGGTGCCCGGCTCCTCCCACTCTCTCGCGTAACAGGGGTCGTGGAAGCGGCCGGTGGCCTGGAAGACCGCGCGAGCGGAGGCCTCCGGGTCGGTGGCGGCGAAGTCGCCGGTCTCGACGCCGGCCTGGATGATGCGGGTCAGCTGCGTCTCCAGGTCGGTGATGTGCTCGCTCACCGCCGTGCCGTTCTCGTCGGTGAGGACCGTGTACGTGGCGAACAGCTCCGGGTCCTCCCCCGCCTTGCGACGCTTGGCGGCGAAGAGCGCGGCAAGCCATTCCCGCAGCCGGTCCTCCGGGACGCGGTCCGCGGCGACGATCCCGGACAGCTGCCCGGACGTGCGGTCCAGCCAGCGCTTGGTGACCGCCTCGCGCAGCGCCGCCTTCGTCCGGAAGTGGCGGTACACACTGCCGTGGCTTACGCCGAGCGCACGCGCCACGTCCACCACGGTCGCCTTGGCCGGGCCGTGGCGCCGCAGCACCTCCTCGGTCGCTTCGAGGATGCGCTCGGCGGTCAGGGTCTCGCTGGTCGGTGCCATGCCCTGACGGTACCCAACGCCCGGTTCAGCTCTCGAGGTGCGCCATCTGGGCTGCCGGGTAGCGCTCGCCCGCGGCGGCACCGGCCGGTATCGCCTCTTCGACCGCGGCCAGGTCGGCCGGCTCCAGCGTGACGTCCAGCGCGCCCAGCGCCTCCGTGAGCCGGTCGCGGCGGCGGGCTCCGACCAGGGGCACGATGTCCTCACCCCGGGAGAGCACCCAGGCGATCGCGATCTGCGCGACGCTGACGCCCTTCTGCTCGGCGATCTTCCGCAGGGCCTCCACGAGGTTCAGGTTGTGCCGGAGGTTGTCGCCCTGGAAGCGCGGCGACATCGCCCGGAAGTCGCCCGCGCCGAGCTGCCGGTCCGCGGTGAAGTGACCGGAGATGAGGCCCCGGGAGAGCACACCGTACGCCGTGATGCCGATGCCCAGCTCGCGGGTGGTGGGCAGGATCTCGTCCTCGATGCCGCGGGATATGAGGGAGTACTCGATCTGGAGGTCGGACACGGGTGCGGTGGCCGCGGCCCGCCGGATCGTCCCGGCGCCGACCTCGCTGAGGCCGATGTGGCGGACGTAGCCCTGCTCGACGAGTTCCGCTATTGCGCCGACCGTCTCCTCGATGGGGACGTCCGGGTCGAGGCGGGCGATGCGGTAGACGTCGATGTGGTCGACGCCGAGCCGCTGGAGGGAGTAGGCGGCGAAGCTCTTCACGGCGGCGGGGCGGCCGTCGTAGCCGAGCCAGCTGCCGTCCGGGCCGCGCAGGGCGCCGAACTTCACGCTGACCAGCGCCTGTTCGCGCCGGGCCGCGGGGGCGGTGCGCAGGGCCTCGCCGATCAGCATCTCGTTGTGACCCATGGCGTAGAAGTCGCCGGTGTCGAGCAGGGTGACTCCCGCTTCGAGCGCCGCGTGGATCGTAGCGATGGACTCGGTCCGGTCCGCCTCGCCGTACAGGGCGGACATGCCCATGCAGCCGAGGCCGAGGGCGGACACCTGGGGGCCGGTGTTTCCGAGGGGGCGGGTAAGCATCGTCATGCCCTCCACGATGCCATGACAGCTGACAGATTTCAATATCTGTCAGTCGATACTTGTCAGCATCCTGCGGGACCTTACGCCCCGCAGGCCCGTCCGGTCCCGGCGACGTCGGCCGCCCCCTCCGCCCGCGGCTAACGCGCCGTGAACGCCAGCTTCGCCCCCAGCGCGACGAACGACCCCGCGAAGCCCCGCCGCAGCCAGTCGGTCACCCGCGGCCGGCCCACGACATGCCGGCGCACGGACGCGGCCAGCACCCCGTACGCGGCGAACACGACGAAGGTCGCCAGCATGAAGACCCCGCCGAGCGCCGCCATCCGCAGCACCGCGTGCGGCTCCCCGGGGTTCACGAACTGCGGCAGGAACGCGAAGAAGAAGATCGTCAGCTTCGGGTTGAGGATGTTGACCAGCACCCCCCGCACGATCACCCGTCGCGCCGACTCCTCCGGGGCCGCCCCGCCCTCCTCCACCATGAGCGCCTTCTTGTCCCGGGCCGTCGCCCACGCCATGTACAGCAGGTAGGCGACACCCGCGTACTTCAGCACCTGGAACGCGGTCGCGCTCGCGTGCAGCAGCGCGGCGGCGCCGGTGACCGTGGCCAGCAGGTGCGGGACGATCCCGAGCGTGCAGCCGACGGCCGCGACGACACCGGCGCGGCTCCCCCGGGAGAGCGCGGCGGCGAGGGTGTAGACGACGCCGGTGCCCGGCGTGACGACGACGACAAGGGTGGTCAGCAGGAACGCGATGCTCATGCCGCCACCCTGGCGCCGCCCCGCCCGGCGGGACAGGACCACTCGCCCCCGGCCCTCCAGGACCAATCCGCCGCACCCCAGGGACCTCGTGGCCTCACCGCTGTCCCCACACGGCCGTCCCACAGGCCTCAACCGCCCCTCCGTTCGACACGCTTCACACCCGCTCGGACAATGGAAAGTGCCGGTGAGCGGTCTCCCCGGCGGCGCCCGCCCATCGGTCGCGCGGCACTCCTGCGCCGCCCGAGGGAGCGCGCCATGACGATCCGTATCGCCACCTTCAACACGGAGAACCTCTTCCGCCGCCCCAAGGTCTTCCGCCTGCCGGGCGACAAGCAGCGCCGCGAGATCCTCGACGACTACGCCGAGCTGGTCTCCCTCCTGGAGAAGGAGACCTACGACGACGCCACCAAGGCCCGTGCCGCCGAACTCCTCAAGAAGCACCGGGTGCACGACTCACGCGGGGACAGGCCGTTCTTCGTCAACGAGACGCGCGGCCAGGGCACGCTGTTCAAGACGAAAGGCGGGGGCGAGCACGTCACCTTCGAGATCGTGGCCAAGGGCCGCCCGGGGTGGACGGGCTGGGTGGAGCTGGTCCGTGACGACCTCGACTGGGAGGTCGTGCACAACACGGGCCGCGTGGTCGCCGAGGTCGACGCGGACATCCTGCTCACGGTGGAAGTGGAGGACCGCACGACCCTGCGCCGCTTCAACGAGCAGGTGCTGGGCGCCGACCTGAAGAAGACGCCCTACCCGTACGACATGGTGATCGACGGCAACGACCCGCGTGGCATCGACGTGGGGATCCTCAGCCGCCACCCGATCACGTCCCTGCGGTCGCACGTGTTCGACACGGACCCCGACCGCCCGGGCACCTGTCTGTTCAGCCGGGACTGCCCCGAGTACGAGATCCAGATCGGCGGCACTCCGCTGTGGATGCTGGGCAACCACCTCAAGAGCCAGAGCGGCGACGACCCGGAGCTGCGCATCGCCCAGGCCAAGCGGGTGGCGTCGATCTACCAGGCCGCTCTGGAGCGCTCCCCCTACGTCGTGGTCGCCGGCGACCTCAACGACGAGCCGTCCAGCGAGGCGATCCGGGCCCTGCTCGGGACGGGCCTGCGGGACGTGATGAGCCACCCGTCCTACCGGGGCGCCCCGGGCACCCACGGCACCGGCGCCTCCGAGAGCCAGAAGCTCGACTACGTGCTGCTGCCGCCGCCGCTGTGGGAGCAGGTGCAGCACGTGGAGGTGGAACGGCGCGGCGTCTGGGCACCGTCCACCTTCAAGTCCTTCGACACCGTCACCTCGAAGTGGAACCGCGCCTCGGACCACGCATCCGTCTACGTCGACCTGGACCTCTGAACGTCCGGGCCGGCCTGCACCCGGCTGAACCGGGTCGGCTGCACCCGGCAGACGCGGCGGTGCCGGGCCCCTCCGTGGAGGAACCCGGCACCGCGCCGCAGTGAGAGGCGATCAGCAGCCGACCAGGCGGGCCGCCAGGTAGCCCTCGATCTGGTCGAGGGAGACGCGCTCCTGCTTCATCGAGTCGCGCTCGCGGACGGTCACCGCGTTGTCCTCGAGGGTGTCGAAGTCGACGGTCACACAGAACGGCGTACCGATCTCGTCCTGGCGGCGGTAGCGGCGGCCGATGGCGCCGGCGTCGTCGAACTCGATGTTCCAGTTCTGTCGGAGCGCCTGGGCCAGGCCCTTGGCCTTCGGGGACAGCTCCGGGTTGCGGGACAGCGGCAGCACCGCGACCTTCACCGGGGCGAGGCGGTGGTCGAGGCGCAGCACGGTGCGCTTCTCCATCTTGCCCTTGGCGTTGGGCGCCTCGTCCTCGATGTAGGCGTCCAGGAGGAACGCCAGCATCGCGCGGCCGACACCGGCCGCGGGCTCGATGACGTAGGGGGTCCAGCGCTCGCCGGCCTCCTGGTCGAAGTACGTTAGGTCCTGGCCGGAGGCCTTGGAGTGGGCACCGAGGTCGTAGTCGGTGCGGTTGGCGACGCCCTCGAGCTCGCCCCACTCACTGCCGCCGAACTGGAAGCGGTACTCGATGTCGGCGGTGCGCTTGGAGTAGTGGGAGAGCTTCTCCTGCGGGTGCTCGTACCACCGCATGTTCTCCTCGCGGAGGCCCAGGCCGGTGTACCAGTTCCAGCGCTGCTCCATCCAGTACTCCTGCCACTTCTCGTCCTCGCCCGGCTTGACGAAGAACTCCATCTCCATCTGCTCGAACTCGCGGGTGCGGAAGATGAAGTTGCCGGGCGTGATCTCGTTGCGGAAGGACTTGCCCATCTGGGCGATGCCGAACGGCGGCTTGCGGCGCGAGGTGGTCTGCACCTGCGAGAAGTTGGTGAAGATGCCCTGCGCGGTCTCGGGACGCAGGTAGGCGACGGAGCCGGAGTCCTGCGTCGGGCCGAGGTGGGTGGACAGCAGGCCCGAGAACTGCTTGGGCTCGGTGAACTGGCCCTTGTTGCCGCAGTTGGGGCAGTTGACGTCGAGGAGGCCGTTCTCCGGGGCGCGGCCCTTCTTCTCCTCGTAGGCCTCCTCCAGGTGGTCCGCACGGAACCGCTTGTGGCAGGAGGTGCACTCGGTCAGCGGGTCCGTGAAGGTGGCGACGTGACCGGAGGCGACCCAGACCTCGGGGGCCAGGATCACGGACGAGTCGATGCCCACGACGTCCTCGCGCGACGTCACCATGTAGCGCCACCACTGGCGCTTGAGGTTCTCCTTGAGCTCGACACCCAGGGGGCCGTAGTCCCAAGCGGCGCGCTGACCGCCGTAGATCTCACTACAGGGGAATACGAAGCCACGGCGCTTGCTCAGGCTGACGATGGTGTCGATCTTGTCGGCGGCCACGGTGCTCTCTTCATTACGACGACGGGCGACGGAGCAGGTTGCTTCCAGCGAATGATTCAGGTTACCGGCGGGGGCGCCCCCTCAATCAAATCGCTCCCCCTTACCGGCCATCAAGGCCCTGCCCGGACCGTTTGTTGACAACGGTTTCCATATTTGTTGAAAATGAGTGTCATGAACGTACGACGACGCCTCATACCCGCCGCCGTGGCCTCCGCTCTCGGCCTCGGCGCCCTGACCGCCTGCTCCAGCGACAGCGCGGCGACGGGCAACACGGACAAGTTCGACGTCGTCGCGTCGTTCTACCCCATGGCGTTCCTCGCCCAGCAGATCGGCGGCGACCATGCGAACGTCACCAGCCTGACCGAGCCGGGCCAGGAGCCGCACGACCTGGAGATCAGCACCAAGCAGCGCGCACAGCTGGAGGAGGCCGACGCGGCGCTCTACCTCAAGGGCCTCCAGCCCGCCGTCGACGAGGCCGTCGGCCAGACCGGCATCAAGACCAAGATCGACGCGGCCACGCTGACCCACCTCGAGGACCACGGCACCGGCGGCCACAGCCACGAGGGTGAGGAAGCCCACGCCGAGGAGCACTCCGACGAGGAGGAGAACGGCCGCGACCCGCACGTCTGGCTCTCCCCGGTGAAGTACGCCGAGATAGCCCAGGGCGTCGGCAAGGCCTTCGAGAAGGCCGACCCGGACCACGCGGCCGACTACAAGAAGAACACCGAGGCCCTGGTCACCAAGCTGAAGGGCCTCGACAGCGACTTCGAGAACGGCCTGAGGAACACGAAGACGAAGGTGTTCTTCACCAACCACGCCGCCTTCGGCTACCTCGCCGAGCGCTACGGCCTCACCCAGGAGGCCATCTCCGGCGTCGACCCCGACAGCGAGCCCAGCGGCGCCCGCGTCCGCGAGCTCCAGCAGGAGGCGAAGGCCGACGGTGTCACCACCGTCTTCTACGAGACACTGGTCTCCGACAAGACCGCGAAGACCCTGGCCCGCGACGCGAACCTGAGGACGGACGTCCTCGACCCGATCGAGGGCATCACCGACACGTCCCGCGGCGACGACTACTTCCAGGTGATGGAAGCCAACCTCAAGGCCCTGCAGAAAGCCCTGGGCGCCAAGTGATCGACCCATCGGAGGACGGCATGACCGAGCCCGTCGTATCCCTGCGCGGCGTCCGCGCGGACCTGGGCTCGCGCCCCGTGCTGCGCGGCATCGACCTCACCGTGCACCACGGCGAGGTCGTCGCGCTGCTCGGCGCGAACGGCTCGGGCAAGTCCACGGCCGTGCGCAGCATCATCGGCCAGGTGCAGACCGGCGCCGGCGCCATCGAGCTGTTCGGCACGGAGCGCAGGCGGTTCCGCGACTGGCACCGCGTGGGCTACGTCCCGCAGCGCACCACGGCCGCCGGCGGGGTGCCCGCCACGGTCACCGAGGTGGTCTCCTCCGGCCGTCTGTCCCGGGCCCGCTTCGGCGTGCTGCGCAAGGCCGACCGCGCGGCCGTACGACGCGCCCTGGACCTCGTCGGCATGGCCGACCGGGCCAAGGACCCCGTCGACGCCCTCTCCGGCGGCCAGCACCAGCGCGTCCTGATCGCCCGCGCGCTCGCCTCCGAACCCGAGCTGCTGATCATGGACGAGCCGATGGCCGGCGTCGACCTGGCCAGCCAGGAGGTCCTGGCGCACACCCTCACCGAGCAGGTCTCCCAGGGCACCACCGTCCTGCTCGTGCTGCACGAACTGGGCCCGCTGGAGCCCCTGATCGACCGGGCGGTCGTGCTGCGCGACGGCTGCGTCGTCCACGACGGCCCGCCCCCGAAGGCCGTCGGACAGCACGCCCTGCCCGGCCACGACCACGTACACCCGCACGCACCCGCGGGCGCCGAACCGATCCGCACGGGACTGCTGAGCTGATGGACTTCCTCGACTACGCCTTCATGCAGCGGGCCCTGCTCGCCGCCGTCCTGGTCGGCATCACCGCCCCCGCGGTCGGCATCTACCTGGTCCAGCGCCGCCAGGCCCTGATGGGCGACGGCATCGGCCATGTCGCGATGACCGGCGTCGGCCTCGGCTTCCTGCTCAGCTGGTCCCCGGTGTGGATGGCGACCCTGGTCTCCGTCCTCGGCGCGGTCCTCATGGAGCTGATCCGCTGGTACGGCAAGACCCGCGGCGACATCGCCCTCGCGATGCTGTTCTACGGCGGCATGGCCGGCGGTGTGATGTTCATCAACCTGGCGCCGACGGGCTCCAACGCCAACCTGACGTCGTACCTGTTCGGCTCCCTGTCGACGGTGTCCCAGTCGGACGTCACGGCGATCTGCGTCCTGGCCGCTTTCGTCGTGCTGGTCACCCTCGGCCTGCGGCGGCAGCTGTTCGCGGTCAGCCAGGACGAGGAGTTCGCCCGGGTGACGGGCCTGCCGGTGCGCGTGCTGAACCTGCTGACGGCGGTCACCGCGGCCGTCACGGTGACGGTGGCGATGCGCGTGGTCGGGCTGCTGCTGGTCAGTGCGCTGATGGTGGTGCCCGTGGCGGCCGCACAGCAGATCGCCCGCAGCTTCGCCGCGACCTTCGTGATCGCCGTGGCCATCGGCGTGAGCGTGACGATCGGCGGCACCGTCACCTCGTACTACCAGGACGTGCCGCCCGGGGCGACCATCGTGCTGCTGACCATCGGCGCGTTCATCGCCCTGACGGCGCTCGCGGCCCCGCTGGCCCGCCGCCGCGCCCGGGCCCGGGCGGCCGCGGACGGTGCGGCCGATCCTGCCGAGTGCGCGATCCCCGGCAGCCGGCAGGCAGCCGACGGAGTCGGCGTCTGACCGCCCCCACCCGGGGCTGGCACAATGGCCCGGGCAAGGCAGACGTGAGGAGGCAACGGTGACAACCGCTGGACCGTCCGTGAAGGGCCGCGCCACCAAGCAGCGGGCCGCTGTTGCGGCGGCCCTGCAGGAGGTCGACGAGTTCCGCAGTGCGCAGGAACTGCACGACATGCTCAAGCACAAGGGCGACTCGGTCGGGCTCACCACGGTCTACCGCACGCTGCAGTCCCTCGCCGACGCCGGTGAGGTCGACGTCCTGCGCACGGCCGACGGCGAGTCGGTGTACCGGCGTTGCTCCACCGACGACCATCACCACCACCTCGTGTGCCGTGGCTGCGGCAAGGCCGTCGAGGTGGAGGGGCCGGCGGTGGAGAAGTGGGCCGAGTCCATCGCGGCGGAGCACGGGTATGTGAACGTGGCTCATACGGTGGAAATTTTCGGGACCTGCGCGGACTGTGCGAAGACCTCCGGCGGTTGAGCGGGCGATCGCCGTGGGGGTTGCGTCCGGGCGCCGGCTGCGGGTGCGTTGTGGCTTGTCGGGCAGTTACCCGCGCCCCTGAGGGCGGAAGACTCCTGGCCTGTCACGCGTCCCGGGCGCTGAGCCGGCGGCGCACCAGGAGCGACAGGGCCGAGGCGGCCAGGATCACGGCGCCGCCGACCCGCAGCATGAGGTCGTAGGCGTCCTCCGGGCCGGTCTCGGGGGTGAGCGAGGTGATGGCCGCCGCCACCGCCGCGAGGCCGATCGCGCCGAGTGTGACGAGAGCCGTGAGGACGACACCCGAGGCCTCTCCGGCGCGGGCGGGTGAGACGACCTGCTGAGTGGCCACGCTGGCGAAGGTCCAGCCCAGGCCCAGCCCGAGCGCGCACCACGTGAACACGGGCAGGTAGACCCACCAGGACCACGCCCAGCTCAGCCCGATCATGCCGGTGCCGGCGACGGCCCCGGCCAGGGCCATGACGCTGGTGGCGCGCATCCGGCCGGACAGCCAGGCGCCGATCGGACCCGAGCAGGCGACCATGACGGCCGGGGCGAGGAACACCGTGCCGGACAGGATCGCCGACAGGCCCCGCACCTGCTGCAACTGCAGGGTGGCGAGGAACACGGTGACGGCGTAGCCCATGTTGGCGACCGACCCCATCACGGTGACGAGGTCGAAGCGGATGTTGCGAAACAGCCGGAAGTCGACCAGCGGATGCCGGCAGGTCCGCTCCCGCAGCACGAAGAGGCCGCCGGCCGCCACGGCGAGCCCGAACAGGGCGAGCGTGCGGGCGTGGTCCCAGCCCCAGGCGCTCCCCCGCTCCACGGCCAGGGTCAGGGCGGCCAGGCTCGTCACGACGGCCAGGCAGCCCGGCAGGTCGACCTGGCGCGGAGCGCTCTCGTCCCGCGAGTCGGGGACGTAGCGCAGGGCGATCAGCAGGGAGAGGGCGCTGAGCGGGGCCAGCAGCCAGAAGATCCACCGCCAGCCCGGCCCGTCGGTGAAGCCGCCGCCGACGAACGGCCCGAGGGCGGTGCCGACGTTGGCGATGCCGAACATCGCGCCGAGCGCCCGGGCCCGGGTCTCCTCCGGAAAGGCGTTGGTGACGACGGAGACCGACACGGGGAAGATCAGCGCCGCGCCCGCGCCCTGCACGATCCGGGCCACGACGAGCACGTCGAGGCTCGGGGCGAGGGCGCAGCCGACGGAGGCGGCGGCGAACAGCCCGGTCCCGGCCAGCAGGACCGGACGCCGGCCGAGGAGGTCGCCCAGCCGTCCCCCGACGATGAACAGGCAGCCGACGGCGAGCATGTACGCGGACAGCGTCCACTGCGCCGCGGAAACGGTCGTGTCCAGTTCGGCGGAGATCCCGGGGATGGCCAGGTTGAGCGCGAAGAAGTCCAGCTGGATGCAGAACAGGGCCAGCGAGGACGCGGTGAAGACCCCGGCCCGGTGTGCGGTCCGGCCCGGCGCGCTGACGGCGGTGGAACCCATGCGACCAGGACACCGCCGCGGCGACCCGACTGCCACCGGAGGGGTTGCCGGGGCTCTGGGGGCTCCTGGGCCGCTGGGGGCTGCCGGGCCACCGGGCCACCGGGCCACCGGGCCACCGGAGAGCCGGTCGGGGCGCCTTGGGGCCTTAAGCCTGCTTGCCCTCCATGGCCAGCAGCTCCTCGTTCGGGATCGCCCCGCCGAAGCGGCGGTCCCGTGAGGCGAACTCCAGGCAGGCCCGCCACAGGTCGCGCCGGTCGAAGTCCGGCCACAGCACGTCCTGGAAGACCATCTCGGCGTAGGCGCTCTGCCAGATCAGGTAGTTGGAGGTGCGCTGCTCGCCGCTGGGCCGCAGGAACAGGTCCACGTCCGGCATGTCCGGGTAGTACAGGTACTTCGCGAAGGTCTTCTCGTTGACCTTGGACGGGTCGAGCCTGCCGCTCTTCACGTCCTCCGCCAGCGCCTGGGCCGCGTCGGCGATCTCGGCCCGCCCGCCGTAGTTCATGCAGAAGTAGAGCGTGAGCTTGTCGTTGTCCTTGGTCTGCTCCTGGGCGACCTGGAGCTCCTTGGCCACGGACCGCCACAGCTTCGGCATCCGCCCGACCCAGCGCACCCGGATGCCCAGCTCGTCGAGCTGGTCCCGGGTCTTGCGGATGAAGTCCCGGTTGAAGTTCATCAGGAAGCGCACCTCGTCGGGCGAGCGCTTCCAGTTCTCGGTGGAGAAGGCGTACAGGGAGATGGCGCCCACGCCCATCTCGATGGCCCCCTGGAGCACGTCCAGCACGCGCTCGGCGCCGACCTTGTGCCCCTCGGTGCGCGGCAGGCCCCGGTCCTTGGCCCAGCGGCCGTTGCCGTCCATGACGATCGCCACATGCTGCGGTACGAACTCCCCGGGGATCTTCGGGGGCCGCGCGCCGGACGGGTGCGGCTCCGGCGTCCTGTACTCCCGGCGCTGGCGCCCCAGGATCCCGCGTACGGCCATGTGTTTCTCGTCTCCTCGTGCTCGCTTGCTTCTGTGCTGCTCGGTTGTGCGCTGCCGTGTGGTGCGCTGCTCGCGCTACTTCTCGACGTAGCGCAGGGAGCGCAGCCCGCGCTCCATGTGCCAGTGCAGATACGCGGACACCAGCCCGCTGCCCTCCCGGACGTAGCGCGCCTCGCACGCGTCGGCGGTGTCCCAGTCTCCCGTAAGCAGGGCGGCGAGGAGTTCCAGGGCCTGGGGCGAGGGTACGACGCTGCCGGGGACGCGGCAGTCCCCGCAGACGGATCCGCCCGAGGCGACCGAGAAGAACCGGTTCGGTCCGGGCATCCCGCACTTCGCGCAGTCGGTGAAGCTCGGGGCGTAGCCGTTGACGGCGAGGGAGCGGAGCAGGAACGCGTCGAGCACGAGGTGGGGTGCGTGCTCCCCCCGGGCGAGGGTCCGCAGGCCGCCGACCAGCAACAGGTACTGCTGCACGGCCGGCTCCCCCTCGTGGTCGGTGAAACGCTCGGCGGTCTCCAGCATGACGGTGCCGGCCGTGTACCGGGCGTAGTCGGTGACGATGCCGCCGCCGTAGGGCGCGATGGTCTCGCTCTGGGTGCACAGCGGAAGGCCGCGCCCGACCAGCTCGCTCCCCTTCGCGAAGAACTGCACGTCGACGTGGGAGAACGGTTCGAGACGCGCACCGAACTTCGACTTCGTCCGGCGCACGCCCCGGGCCACCGCGCGTACCCGTCCGTGACCGCGCGTGAGCAGGGTGATGATCCGGTCCGCCTCACCCAGCTTCTGGGTGCGCAGCACGATGCCGTCGTCGCGGAACAGACTCATGGTGCCATTCTGGCAGGGCCGTCCCGTCAAGGGACCTCGCCCCTGCTGCGGGCGTTGGCGTACGCGGTCGCCGCGCTCAGCCACTCGGAGGGGGTGGCGTGCCGGACGGCTCCGGGGTCGGCGTCCCATTCCCGGCCGCCCCCGTACGGCCGCAGCTGCACATAGGGCCCCTCATGCCCCATGACGATGCCGATGCGACCACTGCGGGTGTCCACGACGTACGCGCCGACCGGAGGCTTCATCGCGCCACCTCCGTGAGCCGGCAGGTGGCGTGGGGGGCGCCACGACCGGTGCGCGGTACGGCGGACCGGCCCGGTACGACGAGCGGGCAGGGCGCTTTTCGCGCGAGACTCACCGGGTCGGGTTCCAGTGTGAGCAGGGTACTTCCGGCCCTGGCGAGTTCTGCCCGCAATTCTTTCACCGCGTCCTCCGTTTCTTCGACGCAGAGCGCCGAGTTCCGTGCCTCCACCGTGCTCCCCCTTCCTGCGCGTTTTTACTCTTCGCGTCCCGGTGGTGACTCTCGGCGACTAAACTCCGGAGGGATGTATGACCGACAACTGCGCTGCAACGCGCAGGGGTTCGGCACGGGGCACTGCAGAACGGGGCTCATTCCGAAACAATCCAGCCGTGAGAGCAACGGAATGGCACGCGGAACGCGCAGGGACTCTGCGCCCCGCGCGACCGCGTCTTCCTGCTGCGCCGGCCCGATACGGCTCTCAAGATTCCGCCCGGGGCGTCCGGTGCGGACCCCGAGGGGCAGCCCTGGGGTAAACCCCCTGAAAGACAAGGCAGTTGCCCGGATGGGGATGTTCGGGCGGGTCGGTCAGGCTGCTGGGCATGAACAGGATCACGAAGTACGCGGCGCTCGTCGCCGCCGCCTGTGCGGTGTTGGGGTTCTCCGGACCCGGCGGGGCGTCCGCCGCCGCACCCGACTCCCTCGACTGGGGTGAGTGCACCGGCCCCGGCCTCGACCCGAGACAGCAGTGCGCCACCCTCGACGTGCCCATGGACTACTCCGACCCGGGCAGCCCGAAGATCCGGATCGCCGTCTCGCGGATTCCCAGCGAGAAGCCGCCCGCGCGGCGGGGCGCTCTGCTGCTCATCCCGGGCGGTCCCGGCGGAGACAGTCTCGGCGACCCCTCCGGGAAGGGGCAGAAGCTGCCGCGGAAGGTGCGGGAGATGTACGACCTCGTCGGGTTCGCGCCGCGCGGCATGGCGCCCTCCACCGCCGTCGACTGCGCACTCGACCCCGCCGACCTCAGCATGACGAAGCGTCTGCCCTGGCCCGCCCCGGACGGTTCCCTCGACGAGAACATGGCCACCGCCCGGCGTACGGCCGAGGCCTGTGTGCGTGACGGCGGCGAACTGATCCGGCACATCAGCACCGCCAACGAGGCCCGTGACCTGGACCGCCTCCGGGCCGCCCTGGGCGAGGAGAGGATCTCCGCGTGGGGTGTCTCGTACGGCACCTATGTCGGCGCCGTCTACAGCCAGTTGTTCCCGCACCGCGCCGACCGCATCGTGCTGGACAGCAACGACGACCCCGACCACACCCGCGTGACCCGCAACTGGCTCGCCGCCTTCGAGGTCGGCGTCGAGGACACCTTCCCCGAGTTCGCCAAGTGGGCCGCCCGGCCCGGCAATCCGTACCGGGTCGCCCGTACGCCCGCCGAGGTGCGGTCCGGCTTCCTGCGGCTCGCCGCCCGGCTGGACCGCGAACCGCTCCCCTGGCCCGGCGCCAACCCGCCCCGGCTGGACGGCAACGCGCTCCGCCAGATCATGCTGTCCAGCCTCTACGACCCCGACGACTACCCGGCACTGGCCAAGGCCATCCGGGCCGCCCGCGAAGGGGACGTGCCGCCCGTGCCCGAGGCCCCGCCCGAGCCGGTCCTCCAGAACATCGCCGCCGTCGGCGTCGGCACCGTCTGCAACGACGTCGACTGGCCCGACTCGGCCGACGCCTACCAGAAGGACGTCCACGAGAGCCGGGCCGTGTACCCGCTGACCGCGGGCATGCCGCGCGGGCCGATGGTGTGCGCCGCCTGGCCGTTCGCTCCGAGGGAGCCGGCCGTGCGGATCACCGGCCAGGGGCCCTCCAACATCCTGCTCGTGCAGAACGAACGGGACGTCGCCACCCCGCTCGCCGGGGCCCGCAAGCTGCGCCGGGCCCTCGGCGAGCGGGCCGTCATGGTCACCGTGAACTCCACCGGCCACGACGCCTATCTGGACAACGGCAACGCCTGCGGCGACCGGACCGTCTCCCGGTTCCTCGCCACGGGCACACGGCCCGCCGCCGACCTCTACTGCGACTGAGCGGTGCGCTGGCCCGCCGCCCCGTATCGGCGGGCCACCGCGTGAAACGCCTCCTTCGGCTCCCAGTGCCAGCCGGAGGCGGGGTCGCCCGGGCGGTCCTTGATGACTTTGGTGAGGGCGTAGGACGCCATGTCGAGGTCGTGGCGGGGCGCGTCCGGGCGGTGCGGGGCGTCGGCGCTGATGAACTCGAAGGCCATCGCCCCGTACAGGCTCATCGACGCGAAGACGTCCAGCAGCCCGCCCACGTAGTCCGCCTGGACGCGTTCGCTGCGGATCAGGTCGCCCTTGATCTCCGCCGGGTCCTTGTCGTGGTCGACGACGTCCCAGCCCATGCCGCCGGTCTCGGGCGCACCGACGTACGCGCAGGTGCCGAACTCCGTGATGGCCAGCGGCTTGCCCCACTTCAGGTACCGCTTCAGCTCCCGGACGTGGTCGGAGCGCCTGGCGAAGTGCGCGTAGTAGTCGATGCCGACGATGTCGAAGAGGTTCCAGTCCGGGTCGTCGATGCTCTGGGCCGCGGCGTAGCTCAGGTTGCCCTTGAAGACGGAGCGGCCTGTCCTGGCGGCCTTCGCCGTGAACTCGGCGAGGCGGCGCAGCGTCCGCGGCCAGTCGACGGTGCCGCTCTGCAGGTGCTCGATGCGCTCCAGCGCCGTCGCGCCCGGCAGGATGCCGGGGACGAACAGCCAGAACTCGCAGCCGACGCTGAAGTCGACGCTCGCGCCCTGCCGCCGCAGCCGCTCCGCGAACCGGCCGGTTTCGGCCATGTGGTCCAGGATGTCGCGCTGCGGGGCGTCCCCGAGGGTCGGCTGCAGCCAGACGTGCAGCCCGCGCGCGGCGGCCTCCGCGGCGGTCGTCGTGAGGCGTTCGACGCCGTCGCCCGTGACGTCGACGGTGTCGGCGCGCAGCTCGTCCCTGATGGCCCGGATGTCGTGGCGCATCCGCCGGGCACTCCACGCGGTGCCCGGCGTCTCCCCCGCCCCGACCGTGTAGACGACGCCCCGCCGCCGCAGCCCGGGGCCGTGCGAGGCGTCCGCGGCCCGGGCC
>NZ_JAKEIO010000070.1 GCF_021474405.1 [Streptosporangium] indianense | reverse complement strand
GCGCCCCCCCCCGCCGGCCGCGCCCCCCCCCCAACGCCACCCCGGCCACCCGGCGTCACTCGCACGGCTACCCCCTCGCGCCCCCCGCCCTGCACCCCCCGGCCCCGCGGGTTAGCTTGATCGGGATTTCCGATCGACGGGGAAGGGGCGGACCATGCCCGACGGCGCGAACTCCATCCTCGTACGGAGGCGAAGACGCGACCAGGCGGCCACGACGCGTGCCCCCCGCGGTCAGCGCGGCACGCCGTCCCTCGCCGCCCTGGCCGCCGTCTTCGCCCTCGCGCAACTCGTCCTCGTCCGGCCCGTCCTCGGTCTGGGCTGGGACGAGATCGTCTACGTCAGCCAGGTCACCACGCACCACCCCGCGGCCTTCTTCAGCGCCCCCCGCTCCCGAGGTGTCTCGCTGCTGGTCGCGCCGGTCGCGTCCTGGTCGGCGTCCGTCCCGCTGCTGCGCGTCTACCTCGCCCTGCTGTCCGGCCTCGCCCTCTACCTGGCCCTGCGTGCCTGGCGGGGGCTGTTCCCCACCCGTGTCCTGGTCGTCGCCGGGGCCCTCTTCGCCTCCCTGTGGGTGACCCTCTTCTACGGTCCGCAGGCCATGCCCAACTACTGGGTGGCGATCGGCGCCCTGATCGGCGTCGGCTGCTTCCTGCGTGCGCGGGCGGAACGCTGCTCCTCAAGGGTCCTGTGGGGTCTCGCGGCGGGCGGCGCGCTCATGGCGTGGATGCGGCCCACCGACGCCGTGTACGTGGCCGTGCCGCTGCTCGTCCTCGCCCTCGTGCGCCGCCACTGGCGTCCGCTGCTCGTGCTCGCGGCGGGCCTCGCGGCGGGCGCCGTCCCCTGGGTGATCGAGGCGTACCTGAGCCACGGCGGCCTGGGGGCGCGGCTGGCGGAGGCGTCCCGGATCCAGGGCGGACTGGGCTGGCAGATCGCCGTCGACGACCAGCTGCGCAGCCTGGGCGGCCGGGCCCTGTGCCGGCCGTGCACCGGGTCGATGCCCAGCCCCCTGGTCACCGTCTGGTGGTTCGCCCTGCCCGTCCTGGCCGTGCTCGGGCTGGTCGTCGCGGCCCGGGCCCGCCGCCTGGAACGGACCCTGGTGCCGCTGGCCTGTGCGACCACCGCCGCCCTGCCGTACCTCTTCATGATCGGCTACGCGGCCCCGCGCTTCCTCCAGCCCACCTACGCGCTGCTCGCGATCCCGGTAGCCGACGCGCTGTGGCACCTGGTCAGAAGCCCGGGCGGGGCATGGCGCCCGGTGGCCGCCCCTCTCGTCGCGCTCGCCCTGGCCGGGCATCTCGCGGCCCAGCTCGCCGTGCTGGACGGTGCCGTGTCCCGCAACACCGAGAGCCGCCGCGACTGGGCGCGCACCGCGGACACCCTGCACCGGCTCGGCGTCCGCCCGCCCTGCCTGCTCACCGGCCACGAAGCCATCCCCCTCGCCTACTACGCCGGCTGCTCCTCGGGGGCGACGTCCGGGAACAACGAGAACATGACGGTCGCCGGCGTCCTGCGCACCGCGGACCGCCTCCCGGTCGCCCACCTCGCGGCGGCCGGCGACGCCCCGGCCCGTTACGCCCGTTCCTGGCCCGTCCACCGCATCTCGGACCTGGACGTCCGCGTCGCACCCGGCCCCTGAGACCCCGCACTGCGTTTCCCGCCCGTCCGGCTCAGGTAGGAGTCGGTTGACGGTCACGATCGAGGGGGGAACGGCATGGCGGCGAGCGAGCACGAGGGCAGACTGGGGGAGGAGTTCTTCACTCCCGGCTGCTCGTCCTTCTCGGAGTTCCTGGCGGCCCACCGGCCCGAACTGCTGAGCACCCGGCGCGTCCTCCCGGACGGCGTCCGCGCCGAGGGCGCCCCGCACGGCACGACGGTGCTGGCCCTCACCTACCGGGAGGGCGTGCTCATCGCGGGCGACCGGCGGGCCACGATGGGCAACCTCATCTCCCAGCGCGACCTGGAGAAGGTGCACCCCGCGGACGACCACTGCGCGGTGGCCTTCGCGGGCACGGTCGGGCTCGCGGTGGACATGGTGAAGCTGTATCAGGTCGAGCTGGCGCACTTCGAGAAGATCGAGGGCATCCCCATGACCCTCTCCGGGAAGGCGACCCGGCTGGCCACCCTGATCCGGAACAACCTGGGCCAGGCCATGCAGGGCCTCGCCGTCGTCCCGCTGCTCGCCGGGTACGACCCCGACGCCCCTGAGGGCGCAAACGGCCGTATCTTCTCCTTCGACGTCGTCGGCGGCCGCTACGAGAAGTCCGGCTTCCACGCGGAGGGCTCCGGATCGCCGTACGCCCGGGGCGCGTTGAAGAAGCTGTACTGCCCCGGCATGACGCGCCGCGAGGCGGCCCTGACGGCCCTGCAGGCGCTGTACGATGCGGCCGACGACGACTCCGCCACCGGCGGCCCCGACCTCACCCGCCGTATCTACCCGATCATCTCGGTCATCACCGAGGGCGGCTTCGAGCGGCTGTCCGAGGCGGAGACGGAGGGGCTCAGCCGGGAGATGGTCGAGCGCCGCCGCACCCGGCCGGACGGACCGAACGCCGAGGTCTGACAGCGGACGGCTCCATCCGCCGGCCGGCGGAGTTTTCGGTTCCATGGGCAAGACCTGTCACGGGCTTTACTGCACATTGCTTGCAGGTGCCCAATAGTGGCGGGAGGCTGTCACCGCGGCCGCCCGTCCGACGGAAAGACCTTCCCCCCGATGACGGCCGCCCCTGAGTCCACTCCGCACCTCCCCGCCCAGTGGACCAGGGCCGGGGGGGATGGCAGCCGTCATCCTGGCGCACGCTCACGCCCCCGGCCGCAGCTCCTTGCGCCACTTGATGATCTGTTTCTCCGCGTCGCCCGTGTACGACCAGGGAGTGCGGGTCGCGCGGGAGCCCAGCATGCCCAGCAGGACACCCGCGATGTCCGTGGCGCCCGCGGAACAGGCCGCGTGAGCCAGGTAGTTGAAGTCGCGGAGTTCGCCGGGCGCGATGCCGGTCTCCCTCCGGCCCATCACCCAGCGCTGCCAGGTCCGCCGCAGGTCGCTCGTCGCGCCGTCGTGATTCCAGTGCTGTGAGAGGCCGACGGCGGAGTGCCTGCCCTGTGCCGCGTCCAGGGCGAAGCGGTACTCCTCGACCCGGGCGTACTGCACCAGCACCGGCAGCGAACAGCCTGGGGGCGCCACTCCGGCGGCGTCCCGGGCGAAGTCGTACATCAGGCCGTGGGTGCCGTGCCAGCGCGCCGAGTAGTAGTGCAGCACCTGGAGGTGCCCCTCGACGCTGTACGGGTCCCGCCCGTGCAACTCGTCCCACCAGCGCCCCAGTTCCTGCCGGCGCACCCCGGTCGGGTACAGGCGGGCCACCGAGATCAGCGACACCCACGGGGTCGGATCCTCCGGGTACGCCTCCGCCGCCGTCAGGCACGCCAGCACCGCGGCGTCCACGCGCTGCTGGTCGATCGGCACGCCCCGCCCCGCCGCGATGGCCACGTTGAAGGTGCGGGCCGTCTCCGTCGCCGCCCGCAGCACCAGCGCGTCCGCGCTGTGCGGATCGGCCGAGAGCCACGACTCCACCGTCGAACTGCCCGCGCACACCTGCGCGAGCTGCCGGATCCGGTGCCCACGGGCCACCCAGTCGCGGCCGGTGCCGGCCAGCAGGTCCCGCAGTCCCTGCCAGCGGCCGATCACGACGTCCTGGCGGGCGGTGGTGAGCTCGGTGTCCCCGCAGTCGGGGTCGAAGTCGGGAGTGAAACCGCGTCTGAGCCCGCGTGCCATCGACGTGCCCCTCAGAAGTCGGTGGACAGACCTTCGTGGACCCGGACGTGCGCGTCCCGTTCGTCGGGGACGTAGTCCGTCTCGACCGCCCGCGAGGCGTCGAGTTTCGCGGGCCGGTAGTAGTCGCTGCCCTGCCTCCAGTACCAGAGCATCGGGACCAGTCCGGCTGCGAGCCCGCCGATGCCGATCGCGATCGCGGCGCCGCTCAGCTCACCCAGCGACTCGACGAACACCCAGAACATGAACAGGGCACCGCACAGCGGCCACAGACCGCCGAAGACGAAGTGGGCGGGGGACTTCAGCAGCGTCTTCCGGTACGCGACGACCACCGCGAGCCCCGCGAGACCGTAGTAGACGGCGATCTGCAGGCCGATCGCCGAGATGGCGTCGGAGAGGATCTCGCCCACCGACCCCAGGGCATTGGAGGCGACGAACATCGCCAGCGCCACCGACCCGACCACCACGATCGCCACCCAGGGCGTGTTCCACCGGCGGTGCACGCGGCCCAGCGCCGACGGCATCGTGCGGTCCCGGCCCATCGCGAACAGCGAGCGCGTCACCTGGATCAGCGTCGTCTCCAGCGTGGCGATGGTGGACAGCATCACCGCCACGATCAGCAGCTTGCCGCCCCAGCCCGGCCAGACCTCCTCGCCGAGCACCGCCAGCACGTTCGCGTCGTTCTCCTCGATCTGCTTCGAGGACAGGATCACGTTCACGGCGATGGTGAACACCTCGAACAGCAGGAAGACGATGCCCACCCCGATCAGGCCCGCGAGGCCCGTCGTGCGGCGGCTGTTGCGGGTCTCCTCGCTGAGGTTGCTGGTGACGTCCCAGCCCCAGTAGTAGAACGCGGCGATGAGCGCGCCCGAGGCGAAACCGGCCATGCCGTCGAAGTGGGAGAAGCCGAGCCAGGTCCAGTCGAAGGAGCGGGCGCTGCCCGTGTGGAAGAGGGCGAGCACCGCGAACAGCGCCAGGATGAGCAGCTCGACACCGGACATGACCAGCTGGGCGCGGACCGTCAGCCGGGCACCGCCGAGCACCACGCAGAGCATGATGACGAACCAGGCCGCACCGACCAGCGTCGACAGCGCGGTGTCGTCCGCGAGGCCTTCGTCGAAGAGCGCGAGCGTCATCGATCCGGCGGGCAGCGACCCGGCCACCATGAAGATCGTCGCCGAGATCACCAGCGCCCAGCCGCTGATGAACCCCAGGAACGGGTGGAGCGTGCGCCCCACCCACGAGTAACTGGCGCCCGCGTTCACATCGATCCGGCCGAGGTAGCTGAACGCCAGCGCGATGCCCAGCATGGGAATCGCGCAGTACAGCAGGGCGGCCGGACTCGCCAGCCCCACCGCGCCGACCAGGACGGCGGTGGTCGCGGCCAGCGAATACGCCGGTGCGCTGCCGGCGACCGCCATCACCACGGTGTCGAACGTGCCGAGGACGTTGGCCTGTAGTCCTCTGCCCCTGCTGTAGCTCATGGATGCGCTGCTTTCACTTGTGCGCGACCGGAGGCGGGCAGGCCGTCCCGGCGGCGTTGGGGGTGGGGGAGGAACTCGCCGCCGGACGGAGGGAAGGGTGGCCCCGGGCTCGGTGGCGATGACAAAAGGGGTGGCGGATACCGTGCTGCCGCCGCGTCGGCAACCGGTCACACCGTGTGTGCGAGTGATGATAGTCCCGCTGATTGAGCTTTCAAGATTGACTGGTGGGTAATGTCCGGTCCCGCCACGGCTTTCAGTTCCTGTTGGCCCGCGAGACCTGCGCAGCCCCCTCCCGGCCGGGGTGCGTCCGCCGAGGTTAGAGCCCGCGTATCGGGAAACGCGGAACGGGCAGGCGAGACGAACGAGCCGAGCAGTGGACAGGAAAGGCAGGAGTGATGGGCACGGAACCGATGCGCCCCGAACCGATGGCGGACGACGCGTACCAGCCCACCGGTACCAACGAGGAGCAGGAGGACGCCGCGCCGCTGGACCTGCAGGACGCCGTCGACGAACGGACCTACGACGACATGCTCGACGAGGGCTACTCCCCGCCGGAGAAGCCCCTGGGCGTCACCAAGCGCGGCACCACCGCGGCGGAGCAGCACGAGGGCGAGAGCCTCGACGAACGGCTGGCCCAGGAGGTCCCGGACGTGTCCGCCGAACCCGCCGGGGACGGCGTGGGCGACACCCCGGACAGCGACGGCGAACCGGTGGACCCCGAGGCGGGCACCGCCCGCGCCGGCCGCTTGGTCGCCCCCGACGAGGGGGCCCGTCCCGACACCACGAAGGAGACCGTCGCCTCCGACGTCGGCATCGACGGCGGAGCGGCCGGCGCGGAGGAGGCCGCCGTGCACGTGGTGGAGGAGGACGGCGCGCTGCCCGAGGACGACGGCAGGGTGTGACCCGCCCGCCGGGGCGCGGTCGTCCCCGGCACGCGGAAGGCCACCGGCCCGGCGCGGGGCGTCCGGGTCCGGTGGCCTTCCGCGTGCCCGGCTTTGCGCCCGGGCGATGCCGCGGGGGCGGCTAGGGCAGCAGCTTGTCGAGGGCGGCGGGTCCCTCCGCCGCCAGCTTGCGCTTGGCCCACTCGAGGTTGTGCGGGGTGAGGTCCTTGCCCGAGGCGAGGACGAGGTCCTCCGGCGACACGTCGGTGCCGGTGCGGGCGTGGAGCAGGTGGTCCGGGGTGGCACGGTCCTCGGGGGGCCGGGATGCTGCGGGCTCTGACGTCGACATGTTCTCTGCTCCTAGGGTCCGGATCACTGGGGCGGCCCCGGTGCTGAAAAAAGGGTCCGCTATCACCATTCCCCTCGGGAGCGCGGCGTGCATCCGGAAGAGCGCGCCCCCGGCCCCGGCACCCCGTTCGGCCGCCCACGGATGTCGCCGGGCCTTACTCCGGGTGACGGTGGAGTCACGTGTTCCCGCGCCTGACAAGCTCCCGCATGCGTGCACGTGTGACCTTGCGGCCGGCCCGGCCTGCGCCGCCGGCCGCTGTCCTCAGGTCCCGTCCCGCGGGGCCAGCACCAGCATCGTGACGTCGTCCTGCACGTCGGGGCAGTGCCGGACGAGGTCGCTCCAGACCCGCTCGGCCAGCGCGACCGGGTCCTCGGCTGCGAGACCCGGCAGCCGCTCGGCCAGGGGGTAGAAGATCCCTTGCGCGTCCCTGGCCTCGGTCACCCCGTCGGAGGCGAGGAAGAGCCGGTCACCGGCGCGCAGCGGCACCGAGACGACCCGGGGCGGGACCGCCTCCGCGAGGCCGAGACCGAGCGGCGTGCACGGCTCGACGTCCAGCTCCACGGCCCGGCCGTCCCGCAGCAGCAGCGGCCCGGCCTGCCCGCACGCCACGATCCGCACGACCCGGGCGTCGGCCGAGAAGTCGAGCAGCACCGCCGTCGCGAACAGCTCGGCGTGCGGGTCGCCCGCCGAGTCCACCGCCAGCCTCCGGTCCAGCCGGGCCGCCACCGCCTCCGGGTCCGGCTGGTCCAGCACCGCCTCCCGGAACGCCCCCAGCAGCGACGCGACCGTGGCCACGGCCGACAGCCCGTGCCCCTGCACATCGCCCATGACCGCCCGCACGCCGTACGGGCCCGCCCGCACGTCGAAGAAGTCGCCGCCGACCAGCGTCCCGCTCTGCGCGGCCCGGTACAGCCCCGCGCACCGCACCGGTCCGACCCGGTCCGGCAGTGGCGGCACCACGGCCCGCTGCGCGGCCTCGGCGACGGCCCGCTCGGTGACCAGCTGCGCGTCCCGCCGGGAGCGGACGTACGACAGCAGCACGCTCAGCACCGAGACGAAGCACACCGTCAGCAGGTCGGTGCTGCCGGGATCGTTGAGGTTGAAGACGGGTACGGTCAGCACGACCACCACCAGCGCGCCGAGCACGGCCGTCACCACCGGGCCGTGCGCGAGCACGGCCAGCGGCGGGATGGCGCCCAGCAGGAATCCGATGTCGAGCGGCTCCGGACTGATCAGCTCCGCCAGACAGACGCCCGCCAGCAGCGCGGACGGCAGCACCCGGGCCCAGACGGGCGGCGGTGCGCCGCGCAGCCAGCCACGCAGCTCCGGGTCCCGGCGCGCCGGCCGGACGTGCACACTGCTCACACCACCACGCTGCTACGGCCCACCCGCCGCCGCACCCGGGCCCGCGCCGCCGAGCACGGTGAGTGCGCCACCCGGGCGGGAACGACAGGCGTCGCCCGACCCGCCTCGCCAAGGGCCCGCCGGCCCGGGCGGAAACCGATGGACGGCCCGCCGAAGATCCCGTAGCGTGTGCCGCGCCACGCCCCGACACCGGCAACAGGAGGGCAGAGCCGTGCAGTTCACACCGTTCCCGCGCTCCCTCTCCCTGCCCCGGGCGTGCCTCGACTGACCGACCGGGAGCGCTCCGAGCAGCTTGCGTCCCGGAGGACATCCCATGACCGATGTGGTCATCCGCGCGCTCGACTCGAGCGACGCCGCTCTCTTCGACACCCTGCCCGACCCGCTGGGCGCCCGTGAGGGCCACCGCCTGACCCGGCACCGCGCCGACTGGAAGCGCGTGGCCCTGCGCGACGGCCGCGTCGTCGCCCGCGGCGCCTGGTGGGGCGGCCCCGACGACACCGAGCCCGTCAACATCAACTGGTTCGACGTGGCCGAAGGCGAGGAGGAGGCGGGCGCCGCACTGCTGCGCTCCGCTCCCTGGCAGGTCGAACTGGAACTGAACCTGCCCGCCGGCTGGCGCGACGACCCCGCCCTGCGTGCCGCCGCCGAGACCCGCGGCACCGCCGCCCGCAAGGCGGGCTACCACCTCCTGGCCGAACGCCTCCTGTACCGCTGGACTCCCGACCACGGCCTGCCCGAGCGGCCCGCACGCCTCGAGTTCCGCGCCGAACCCGACGACGCCGTGTTCTTCGACGCGCTGCGCCGCATCCACTCCGCCACCCTCGACGCACACGCCCTCAAGGCCATCGAGCAGGGCGGACCCGACCGGGCGGCCCAGGAGGAACTCGACTTCTTCCACTGGTGCCCCTCACCACGCGAGTGGTGGCAGGTCGCGCGCACCCCGCAGGGCGACCCTGGCCGGCATCCACATCCCGGCCCACAACCCCTCGGGTCCCTGCGTCGGCTTCATCGGCGTCCTCCCGGAACACCGCGGCCGCGGCTACGCCTTCGACCTCCTGGCGGAGTGCACCCACTTCCTGGTCGAGCAGGGCGCGGACTTCGTCGCCGCCGCCACGGACCAGGGCAACGTCCCCATGGCGGTGAACTTCGCCAAGGCCGGCTACCCGGTGGTGAAGGAGCGGCTCAACTTCGCCCCGGCATAGCGCCGGGCCGCCCCGCGGACTCACTGGTCCAGCTGCTCCTGCACTGCGGCGAGGATCTCCGTCACCCGCAGGCCGAACGCCGCGTCGCAGGCGTGCGGGCGACCGGTCCGGGCGGCGCCGAGCAGCGCGTCCGCGGCCCGCTTCAGCGCGGGCACCGCTCCGTCGGAGCCGTCCGGCAGCGCGGCCACCCCGGCCTCCCCCCGCAGCTCCACGGCGGCACCGGCTGCGGCGGGCGGTGCCGTCAGGCTCAGGGTGAGGGTGCTCGACGCGCCGCCCGCGTGATCGAGGACGACATGCGCCGTGTCCCCGGGCCCGTACGCCGCCGCCGTCACGTGCCGCACGTCGCCGAGGACCGGCAGCAGCACGGACAGGGCGTGCGGGCCGACGTCCCACAGGGCGCCCTTCTCGCGCCGCCACGGCGTCGCGAAGGGGCTCTCGCTGGTGAACACCGCCCCGAGCCACTCAGCCCGCGCCGTGAACCAGCCCGGCACCGCCGCCTGCTCGGCGATCCACGCCGCCGGTCCGGGCTGGAAGCGGGTCGTGAAGAACACGACAGAGGCGACACCGGACTCCCGGACCGCCTCGACCACGGCCCGTCCCTCCTCGACCGTCGGGGCGAGCGGCTTGTCGAGCAGCAGATGACACCCGGCCCGCGCCGCACGCGCGGCGAGTGCGGCCTGCACCTGCGGCGGCAGTGCCACGGCGACGGCGTCCACGTCCGCGAACAGCGCGTCGACGTCGTCGTAGGCCGGAACGCCGTACCGCTCGGCCAGTTCCTTCGCGGCCTCCGGACGCCGGCCCCACACACCGGCGAAGTCCAGCTCCCGGTGCCCGCTCAACGCGGGGGCGTGGGCCATCCGGGCCCAGGGTCCGGTACCGAGCAGTCCTATGCGCATGCCTGCCGCCTCTCCACGCTGCCGGGACGACGAGCGTGCCACACGGGAACGGCCGACGGGCACCAGGGGCGGGCAACAAGTGGCGAGGAGCCCTCTCCTCGCCTGTCTCAAGCCATAGCCCACGGGGGGCCTTGCGGCAAGGCTCCCCGGCTGCCGCAAAATGTCCGGCCTGAGCCCAGGACCTGCGGAAACGGGAGCATGACGTGACCCCTGCGACCACGAGCGCGTTCGACCTTCCCGACCGCCTCGCGCACAAGGCCGACCCGGCGTCGATCGCCGCGGACACACGGCACTTCGCGGCCATCGCCGACTGCCTGGAGCAGTCGATCGCCGACCTGTCCGACCGGCTGGAGGCCGCGCGCCGGGGCCCCCGGCGGCAACGGCAGGCACGCCGCCCAGCGGGAGGGCATGGCCGGTGTCGTCGACAACCTGCTGGAGGCGCACAGCTACGACGACGGCGAAGGCGTGCTGGTGATGCTGCACGGCCAGGACATGCGCAATTCGCTGGTCGACGACAGCGCCCTGCCCACCGCCGACCCGGACCGGCTCGCCGGGCCGTTCGTGCACATCGTGGTGGACGAGGCGCAGGAACTGACGGACGCGGAACGGCAGATGCTGCTGCGGCGCTGTCCGTCCCGCAGCTTCACCGTCGTCGGGGACCGGACCCAGGCTCGGCACGGGTTCACGGAGTCGTGGCGGGAACGCCTGGAGCGGGTCGGTCTGGACCGGATCGAGAGGGCGTCCCTGAGCATCAAAGGACGCCAACGTGCCGACGTCGATCCGCAGCGGCGGCGTCCCCGTCCGTCACGGGTCCGCCGCGGAGCTGACGTCCGTCCTCGACGGGTGGCTGTCCGAGCACGCCGACGGGATCGCCTGTGTGATCGGCGATCCCGCCTTCCGGCCCGACTCGCCCCGCGTCCGGTCACTGACGCCGGAACTGTCGAAGGGTCTGGAGTCCGACCTGGTCGTGCTCGTCGACCCGGAGTCCTTCGGCGACGGCGTCGAGGGCGCCCGTCGACCACTACGTGGCGACGACCCGGGCGACACGGGAGCTGGTGATCCTGAGGAGCCCCTGTTTCCTCCGGGACCGGCCCGCTCAGCTCTCCGTGCTGATGTTGACCATCCAGGGGACCCCGAAGCGGTCGGTGCACATGCCGAACACGTCGCCCCACATCTGCTTCTCCAGCGGCACCGACACCGAACCGCCCTCGGACAGCTTCTCCCAGTAGCCGCGCAGCTCGGCATCGTCGTCGCCGCTCAGACTCACGGAGAAGGGACTGCCCTGTGCGGACTCCGTGCCCGGCGGATTGTCGGCGCCCATCAGGGTGAAGCCGCTGGGCGTCTCCAGCATGCCGTGCATGATCTTGTCGGCGTTCGGGGCGTCCGGCTGCCCGAACTGACCGTAGCTGTTGAGGTCCAGGGTGCCGCCGAAGACCTCCTTGTAGAACTCCATCGCCTGCCGGGCGTCACCGTTGAAGGTGAGGTACGGGTTGAGACGCGAGGCCATGAAAACCTCCCAGAAAGGGGCGAAAGGTCGTTTTCGCGCAGCGTAGCGCCAGGCACGGACGACGTCGCGTCGAACCCGCCACGCCCCGGGCGGGGTCGAGCGCCGCCGCTGCCGGTCCCGTGGCCAACTTCCCTGTGTGCCTTACCGCTTGAGCGGGAGGAGACACCGCGGCTCATGCCGTCGAGGCTCCGCGCCGGCGGGGCCGGGCGTCACCCTGATCGATGCCTGACTGCTCGACCGTGCGTCGGTAGGGGTCGCGCCGGGGGTACGCGGGCTCACGCCTCGTCGGACGATCCACTGCTCCAGTCGTACGGGCCGCCGCCCTGCCACTCGATCAGCTCGGTGTCGTCGACGGCCGTGTCGGTGGTGGGCAGGCCCTCGCGGTGCAGCAGGTCCAGTACGTCGAAGAGGCTGTAGGCGACGCCCATGCGCTCGCCGTGGATGGTCACCAGCCGTCCGCCGTCCGTCGCGGGCGGCTGTACGACCACAGGGGGTTGACCGTCCATAGCAACACCATGCTCCCGAAACGGCCGGTTCGCAGCTCGGTGGGCCCAGAAGCAGTACGACACCGTCTCTCCGACCCCTTCCCGGGACCGGCTGTGCACCCTTGACAGGACGCGATGCGGAAGCTGAGGTCTCATCAGCACTGCCGGAAGACGGCGGGGCCACCGCCCTGGCATCCGTGGCATGGACATGAATCGCTGGAACAGAGGGAAAGGGCGCGGCGCCGCGTTGGCGGTACTGCCGGCCGCCGGCACACTCGCGGCCGCCGCTCCGGACGCACGGGCCGACGGGGCGCGCACCGAGACAACATGGCCTCCGCCGACCAGCACGCCGCCGTCGACGCCACCTCGGCGCCCGACACCCGCTCCGAGACCCTGGTCCGTCCGGGGCGTACACGGCTCTGCACAGCGGCCAGCTCACCCAAGACCGGTTGCATCCGATCAGTTCTCGTCAAATCCGCCCCAGGTGAGAAAAACCTGTGAATGTTTCCGCGTGGTTCGGGCATACGCAGCGAAAACACAGAGAGGGGCGCTACGTGCTTGTACCGGACCGGAAGATCGTCAGGGAGCTGCTGACGCGGTACGCGTCGCTGAGGATCGCTCAGTCGGAGAGGCACGTGCCGACGGCGGCACGCGAACTGGAGGACGTCAGTTACACGCTGTGCGTGATGATGGGGACGTCCGACATCAGTGACGCCATTGCCAAGGCGGATGTCCTGCTGCTCACCGAGGGGCGGACGGACGCGGCGGACGCGGACGGGGAGAACGGCCTGACCCTGGTCGGCTGACAGTCCACGCAGGCCCGGACGGACCGGGCAGCGCGCCTCGGCGGCCCCTGAGTCGTATCCGCACAGCCATCGCACCGGACGCCGCGGGGCCCGCCCTCCGGGCGGACGACGGGACCGTGCGGATACGGCCTAGGAAGGGGCCGCCGAGGCGTTCGTCCGTCCGTGGAACGCCGCGCGGTAGGCGTACGGCGTGGTGCCGACCACCTTGCGGAACCGCTCCCGGAACGCGGTCGGCGAGCCGAATCCCGCCTGGTTCGCGATCCGTTCGACGGAGTGGTCGGAGTTCTCCAGCAGGTACTGGGCGCGCCGCACCCGCGCCCGCAACAGCCACTGCAACGGTGTGGTGCCCGTCTGCTCCCGGAAGCGGCGGCTGAAGGTCCGCTCACTCATGCCCGCCCGCTCCGCCAGCGCCCCCAGCGTCACCTCACGCCCGAGGTTGTCCTCGATCCACTCCAGGACCGGTTCCAGCGCCGACCCCCGGGGCACGGGCGGATGCCGGTGCACGATGAACTGGGCCTGGCCGCCCTCGCGTTCCAGTGGCATGACCGACATCCGGGCGATGTTCGCGGCGACGGCCGACCCCAGGTCCCGCCGGATCATGTGCAGACAAAGATCCAGCGCCGCGGCCGCACCGGCCGAGGTGAGAATCTGGCCGTTGTCCACGTACAGGACGTCCGGCTCCACCTCGACCCGTGGGAAGCGGCGGGCCAGTTCGCCGGCGGCCACCCAGTGCGTGGTGGCGCGCAGCCCGTCCAGCAGCCCGGCCTCCGCCAGCACGAAGGCACCGACGCACACCGACGCGATCCGGGTACCTGACCGGGCCGCCTCGCGCAGGGCCGCCAGCACCCGTGCGGAGGGCGGCGCGGCGTCGGGGGAGCAGCCCGGAACGATGATGGTGTCGGCCTCCGCCAGCGCCTCAAGACCCCGGTCGATCCGCAGGGTGAAGCCGCCGTCCGCGCGCACCTCGGGTGTCTCGGCGCACAACCGGACCCGGTAGGCGGGCCGCCCGTCCGGCAGGTGGGTCCAGGCGAACGTCTGCTGGGGTGCCGCCATGTCGAACGGCACCACATGATCGAGAACCAGGATCGCCACGGTGTGCATGACCGCCACCCTAGGTGTCTTCCCGCCGGACCTGTGGCCTGGGGGCGGTGACGGCTTCGGCCGTGCGGCGCAGGCCGGCGAGGTGGCGAGAACCCGTTGGAAGCTGTCGTTCCCGCCCCTGTGCCCTCATCCGGGAGCGTCCTAGCGTGGGCGCCGTCGACCGCGCATACGGAAAGAGCCCCGTGACCAAGATCCTGCTGTCCCTCCATGTCCTGGCCGCCATCGTCGCCGTCGGTCCCGTGACCGTCGCGGCCAGCATGTTCCCGCCCGCCGTACGCCGCGCGGCCCTCACGAGCGCCGGCACGGCCGCGCTCCTGCACCGCATCTGCCGCGTCTACGCCGGCGTCGGGCTGGCCGTCCCCCTGCTGGGGTTCGCCACCGCGGCCGCGATGGGCGTCCTCGGCAGCGGATGGCTCGTCACCTCCATCGCCCTGACCGCCGCGGCCGCGGGTGTCCTGGCCGCGTTCGTCCTGCCCCGGCAGGAGGAGATCCTGGACCAACTCAGGGGCGAGCGGGCGCCCGACCACCGCGCCACCGTACAACTCGCCCTGTTCACCGGCGCCTTCAACCTGCTGTGGGCGACGGTCACCGTCCTGATGGTCGTCCGGCCCGGTTCCACCACGGGAGCGTGAGCAAGCAGGAATCCGCCTGTCATGGATGTCCGGTCTGCGTCAAGTCATCCCAAGGAATTCACACTCCGGGACACCCTGCCGCCTACACTCGCAGTCTCGCCCCCGCACGGGGCCGACGAGCAGAAAGGCGCGTTGACGGGTGTTCCAGGATTCCCCCATCTACGACCGACTCATCGCGGAGCGCGGTGACGTACCGGCACAGGTGCGCCGCGAGGCCGAACGTGTGAGCAGGGAACTGGAGCTGGTCATGCGGCCCTCACAGTCCCTCGGCTACGACCGACCGCACTCCCCGGGCGCGGGCTGGCAGCGCACGGGCATGCTCCCGGGCCCGCGCCCGCAGTGAACCGGGCCACGGCCCGGGCGAGGCCCGCGCACCGGACCACGGCCCGGGCCCGGCCCGGGCCGGACCCCCGGGTGTGTCAACGGGCTTTCAACCGCGCGCCGTTGACGTGCGGCGGCTGGACCGGGACGGGCCGGGCCAGCCACTCGGCGATGGTGCGGGCGATCGGCTGACCCGTCTCCACCTCGACGAACCCGAACTGCCCCGACTGGTTGCACTCCAGGAACCACCAGGTCCCGTCGGAGTCCTCCACGAAGTCAAAAGCCCCGTATGCCAGTTCGGCCTCGCGCAGATACGCCAGGACACCCGGCGCGATGCAGGACGGCACATCGACGGGGAGCCACGGCGAGCCGGGCGTGGCGAACCGCACGTCGACGTCGTCCGGGTCCGCGTCCGCAGCGGTCGCCTTGCGGGCGGCCAGCATCCGCTGACCCACGACGGTGAGCCGGATGTCGGCCCGTTTGGTGATCCGCCGCTGAAGCAGCGTCGGCCCGAACGCCACGGCGGAGAAGTCCGTGTCCGGCGCGACCCGGCTGGTCGGCACGGCCCGCGGCGGGTCCTGGGGGTGTGCGCCCGACACCGGTTTGACCACCAGCTCCGGATAGCGCTCGGCGAACTCGCGGGCGGCACGCGGAAACGTCGTGATCAGCGTCGCGGGCACGGGCAGGCCGCATCTCTGGGCGATGCGCAGCTGCCATGGCTTGTGGCGGGCCCTGCGTGCGGCGTCGGGATGGTTCATCCAGCGCGCGTCCGAGCCCCGCAGCATGCCGTAGAGCGCCTGGGCAGCCTCCTCGGTCAGCCAGTCGGACGGCTGGGCCGCCCGTGCGGCCGGGACGCCGGGACGGCGCACCCAGACGGACCGGAGTCCCCCGATGCTCACCAGCCGCCCCCCGGCGGACAGATGACCACGGAACCGGCCGTGCACGTATTCCCCCGACAGCGCGACACCACCGGTCAGGTCCGCGGGATCGACCCGGACCACCGGTACGCCCGTTGCGTTCAGGTGCACGACCACCATGTCCGCGGTCACGTCCTCCTCGCAGGTGAGGATCAGTACGGTCATCGTCGGCGGCCCGCGGTCAGTCGTCGAAGTGCGTCTTGGAGCCGGCGGTGGACGTCGTGGTGCCGAACTCCCTCAGCAGAGCGAAGTCACAGGCCGCGACGCGGCCGTCGTGGAGCACGTTCAACTGCAGTCCCGCGTCGTACACGTACGGAATGGCAGCTTCCAACTCCACGGCTGGGCGCGCATAGTTGAGCGCGAACGGTTGCATCGTCTCTCCCTCGTCGGTACTGCGCCGATCAGGTGTCGGTCCAGGCGCGAATCCCCCCGGCCCGCCGGTCTGTTTCGGCTTCCAGAGACTTATACGAATCGAACGGGTGGTTGGTTTCCTTACTTTCCGTAGTCATCGGCCAGTTGCCGGTCCGGCCGGTGTGCCGAACTGCGCTCCCGTGCGCCGAGGGAGCCGCGGACGGTGCGCAGAGCGAGCAGCAGGACTCCGATGTCGTCCAGGTACACCGGGTCCGGCACCAGATCGGTGGGCAGCACCAGGTAGAGCACCGCGCCCCAGAAGACCCACCGGGGGCCCGTGGGCAGTCCCGCGCGCCGCAGATCGCGCCTGGTCCGGACCAGCCGTACGAGGACGGCCAGGGCGAAGACGAGGACGACGGCCGCGAGAACCGCGGCCAGGATGATCACCTTGGTGGTCGTATCCACGGGTTGCCCTCCTCTTGGCATGCCGCGACACGGGATGTCCCTAGCTGGATTCCCTTTTCCGGCGGCTGTATTGCGGCCGGAGCCCGACATGTCGGCGAGTCGGCGCATTTTCCCGTGCGCGCGGCTCAGCCCGTGACTCACCCGAGTGGCACGGGGTGACAGGGGTGTCTGGTCATGGTCAGCGTAACGTCGCTCGTCACACGACGGGGGTGCAGGAGCAGCCGCACCCTTCCCGTGGGGGCGAGCATGACCACCTGCTCTTCCTCACCCGGCTCGAAACACAGCCCCCGGCCCTCGAACCGGAGCGGGTCGCCGCGTAGCCGGCTCTCCTTGCCGACGACTGGCTGGATCCCGCCGAGGCGCGGCCCGCGGCTCCTGCGCCGGACGAGTGGGATTACTCACAGGTGCCCGCCCGGTCCGCCCCCGAGGACAGGGGCGAGGTCGCCGAGCCCTGGTCCGGGCCGCCGTCTCCCCCCCACTACGCCCGGCGGTCCAGAAGCCCGGACAGCACGCGGTCCGGTGTGAGCGGGAGTTCGCGCAGGCGGACTCCCGTGGCGTGGTGCACCGCGTTGCCGATCGCCGCGGGCGTTCCGACGATGCCGATCTCCCCGATGCCCTTGCTGCCCATGGGGTTGAGCCGGGAGTCCTCCTCGTCGAGCCAGTGCGCCTCGATCTCGGCGATGTCGGCGTGCACGGGCACGTGGTACGACGCCAGGTCCGACTCGGTGAAGTCACCGAACGCGGCGTCCATGGTGCTGCCCTCGGTCAGCGCCATGCCCAGGCCCATCGTCATGCCGCCGACGAACTGGGAACGCGCCGTACGGGCGTTGAGGATGCGGCCCGCCGCGTACACCCCGAGCAGCCGGCCGACCCGCACCTCGCCGGTGACCGTGTCCACGGCGACCTCGGCGAAGTGCGCCCCGAAGGCGTGCCGCGCGAAGTCGCTCTCGGCGTCCGCGACGCCCTTCGTGTCGGCCCGGGCGTCGAGGCCCTCCTCCGGCAGCGGCCCGGTGTGCTCGGCGAGCCGCCGGGCCAGCCGGTCACACGCGTCGTGCACCGCCCAGCCCCAAGAGGCGGTGCCGGAGGAGTCGCCGGCGAGCGGCGCTGACGGGAGTTCCGTGCTGCCGACCTCGATCCGTACCCGTTCCAGCGGCACCCCGAGGGCGTCCGCGCCGACCTGTGCGAGCACGGTCCGGGCGCCCGTCCCGATGTCCGTGGCGTTGGTCCGCACCAGGAACGTCCCGTCGCGCAGCGCGCGGGCCGCCGCAGTGGAGGGGCTCACCATGACCGGGTAGGTCGCCGCCGCCACGCCGGTCCCCAGCAGCAGGGGGCCGTCCCGGCGCGTGCCCGGGCGGGGATCGCGCCCGTCCCACCCGAAGCGCCGGGAGCCTTCGCGCAGGCAATCGATCAGGTGCCTGCTGCTGAACGGCTTGCCGCTGTCGGGCTCGACGTCGGGCTCGTTGCGCACGCGCAGCTCGATCGGGTCCATGCCGAGTTCGCCGGCGAGTTCGTCCATGGCGGACTCCAGCGCGTACATCCCCGGAGCCTGGCCCGGCGCCCGCATCCACGACGGCGACGGCACGTCGAGCGCCGCGACCCGGTGCACCGTACGACGGTGGGGAGCGGCGTACATGACCCGCGCGGGCACCGCCGCGTGCTCCACGTACTCCTTGATGCGGGAGGTGTGCGTGGTGACCTCGTGCACGAGGGCCGTGAGACGGCCGTCCTCGTCGGCTCCGAGTCGCAGCCGGTGGAGAGTCGGGGCGCGGTGCCCCGCGACGGCCGGCAGACAGCGGCGCGGCAGAGCGACTGTCACCGGCCGTCCGGTCTCCCGTGCCGCCATCGCGGCGAGCACCACGTCGGGCCGTGGCGTGCCCTTGGACCCGAAACCGCCGCCCACGTGCTCGGCGGTGACGACGATCCGCTCCTCGGGCAGGTCGAACAGCTTGGCGAGCACGACCCGCACGGCACCGGTGCCCTGGCTGGAGGTGTGCACGAGGAGCCGGCCGTCCTCCCAGCGGGCGGTGCTGGTGTGCGGCTCCATGGGGTGGTTGTGCAGAGGGGGCACCCGGTAGGCGACGTCGACCCGGGCGGCCGAGGATCCGAACGCACCGTCCGGATCGCCCTGCTCACGGACGGCCGGCTGACCTCCGCTCGCCTCCTCCGGCACGTACACGCCCGGGTGCGAGGCGGTGAGGACCACATCGTGCGCCTCGGCGTCGTAGGTGACTCGAACCGCGGCGGCACCGGCCCGGGCGGCCTCCAGGGTCTCGGCCACCACCAGGGCCACGAACCAGCCGCGGTGCGGGACCCGGGGATTCTGCAGCACGGCGAGCGTGGGATCGTCCGGCTCCGCGAGACGCGGCGCGTTCTCGTGGCTGAGGACGGCGAGGACACCTGGCACCGCCAGGGCGTCCGCCGTGTCGACGCCGGTCACCCGACCCCGGGCCACACGCGCCGACACGGGCCAGGCCTGCGCGCGGCCGGGGTCGTGGAACTCGGCGGCGTAGCGGGCGGTGCCCCCGACCTTCTCGCGTCCCTCCCGGCGCTCCGCGGGAGCGCCCACACTGCCGGTCATGAGGCCCTCCCGGTGAGCGCGGTGTCCGTGAGCCGCGTCAGCACGTCCACGGCGAGATTGCGGGCCAGCGGCACCTTGTAGGCGTTGTCCCGCAGGGGCTGCGCTTCGGACAGTTCGAGTTCGACGGCGTGCTCGAACGCCGCGCGGGTGGGGGCGGCACCCAGCAGTGCCTCCTCCGCGCGCCGGGCCCGCCAGGGCCGGTGCGCCAGCGCCCCGAAGGCGAGCCCGGCATGGCCGACGACCCCGCCCTCCAGGCGCAGCACGACCGCGACGGACGCGAGCGCGAAGGAGTACGAGGCCCGGTCGCGGGCCTTGCGGTACGCCGACGGAAGCCCGGCCGTGGCGGCCGGCAGCACCACACCGGTGATCAGCTCGCCGGGACGGATCTCGGTGTCCTGCTCGGGCCGGTCCCCGGGCAGCCGGTGGAAGTCCACCGCCTCGACACTCCGGGCTCCCTCGGGCCCGTCCAGCTCGACACGCCCGTCGAGGGCGGCGAGTGCCACCGCCATGTCCGAGGGGTTGGTGGCGATGCAGTGCGCGGAGTGCCCGAGCACCGCGTGATCACGGTGAACACCGTCCCGCGCGCCGCATCCGCTGCCCGGCTCGCGCTTGTTGCACGGCTTCGACAGGTCCTGGAAGTACGGGCAACGGGTGCGCTGGAGCAGGTTCCCGCCGGTCGTCGCCGCGTTGCGCAACTGCCCCGAGGCTCCCGCGAGCAGTGCCTGGGACAAGGCGGGATACCGGTCGCGGACCAGGGGGTGGGCGGCGAGGTCGCTGTTGCGGACCGTCGCCCCGACGCGCAGGGCGCCGTCGGGCAGTTCGTCGATCGTGTCCAGGGGCAGCCGGGTGACGTCGATGAGCGTGGCGGGCGTCTCGACGCCGAGCTTCATCAGGTCGACCAGGTTCGTGCCGCCGCCGAGATAGCGGGAGCCGGGATGCGAGGCGAACGCGGAAGTCGCCTCCTCGACGCTGCCGGCGCGGACGTAGGCGAACTCCTTCACGGGATCACGTCCTCGACGGCCTCGGCGATCCGCGGATAGGCACCGCACCGGCACAGATTGCCGCTCAGCCGCTCCTTGATCTCCGCACGGTCCAGCTCCACCGGTTCGCCCGAGGGCGCCGCCGTATCGGTGACGTGCGAGGGGTGACCGGCCGCCGCCTCGGCGAGGACACCGACCGCGGAGCAGATCTGGCCCGGGGTGCAGTAGCCGCACTGGAAGGCGTCGCGCTCCAGGAAGGCGGTCTGGAGCGGATGCGGTTCCTCACCGTCGCCGGAGAGACCTTCGACCGTGGTCACGTCGCAGCCGTCCAGGGCGACCGCGAACAGCAGACAGCTGTTGACACGCCGCCCGTCCACCAGAACCGTGCAGGCGCCGCACTGGCCGTGGTCGCAGCCCTTCTTGGCGCCCGTGAGCCCGAGATCCTCGCGCAGGAGGTCCAGCAGGACCCGCCGGTGGTCGACGGTGAGCGTGTGGGGTTTGCCGTTGACGCGGAGCGTGGTCCGCGAGTGGTGCTGGTGATTGCC
Source organism: [Streptosporangium] indianense (assembly GCF_021474405.1). Lineage (GTDB taxonomy): Bacteria > Actinomycetota > Actinomycetes > Streptomycetales > Streptomycetaceae > Streptomyces > Streptomyces indiaensis. The sequence goes on along the minus strand of NZ_JAKEIO010000070.1, from coordinate 17,006 downwards.
CATGTCGGGGACCTTCCGGGGCGGGCCGTGATGCCGTACGGACCGCGTATCCAGGAGGCGAGGACTGACACGTGCGCCGTCCGAGGAAGCCGTCACCCCCACACGACGCCACGTGCCGCGTCAGGAAGCCGTCACCCCTCCGACGCCGCGTGCCGGGCGGCGGGGCTCCTTTCGCGGTCCTCCTCGCGGCTGCGCTCGTCACCGGCCGCGGTCGCCGGGCGCTTGACCTTGAACCGTTCGAACGTCCGTGTCAGCTGCTGGAGCGGGGACGCCGCGGGCGGGCCGGACGGCCGGGGCACGGCGGGAGCGTTCGCGGCGGACTGCTGGTAGGCGGCCAGGGCCTCGTGGGCGCTCTCGGCCGCCTCCCGGTACAGGTCACGGGACTTCGTCATGGCCTCCAGCGCCTCCGCGTACATGGCCACCAGGCCGCGCTGGCGCTCCAGCTCCTCCTGGAGGGTCAGCAGGTGCCAGTCCTCCCGCAGCGCGGTGAGCGCGTCGGCCGCGCCATCGGGCAGGGGCCTGGGCAGCGCCGCGAACCGGGTCACCGCGTCGACGAGGTCGACCGGCTCGGAGCCGTCGAGGAAGACCGCGCGGACCGAGAAGTCCTGGTCCTCGTAGCCCTCCGGTGCCGGGACGCCCGGCAGTACCACCGCGCCACCGCGCGGCACCTGGACGCCGGAGTCCCGCAGGGCCCAGTTCAGGCCGCGCAGCTGCTGCGGCGCGGCGTGGTGCTCCACCACCCGCTGGCGCAGGCCCGGCGGCAGCCATCGCGCCACCGGCGCACGCCCGCGGTCGTCGGTGGTCATCGCCTCGTGGACGACCACGTGGATGTGCCATCCGCCGCGCACGGCGTTCTTCAGCAGGCGGCGGATCTCCTTGTCGTCCTGGGGCAGCGCGTTGATTTCCCCCAGGGCCAGCCGCGTGGCGGCGTCCTGGTTCCAGGCGGTGTCCGGCTCCTCCGGCCAGAAGAGGCCCGCGGGGGAGGGCCATGCGTCGTTCCACGGCTGCTCGGCCTCCGCGACGAGCGTCCACTCCTGCCCGTGCCCGTCGTCCGCGGCGGGCCGCACGCTCAGCCGGGCCCGCACGGTCACGTCGTCGCCGGCCCGCCAGCGGGCCTCGAACACGCGCTCCGCCGCGGCGGTCCCGTCGTCGGGCAACTCCAGAAAGTCGTCGATCGCCTGGCTGTCCTTGCGCTGCTGCAGCGTGCGCCGGAGAACGTCTTCCGCGGGGCCCGGGGCGTGGCGGCCGCGTGCCAGCCACACCGTGTCGGGAGTCATGGGGCGGACGGTGAGGGAGGTCTGCATGGGTCCATCTGTGAGCGGGGGTGGGGGTGCCTGCCAGTATCGTCGCCGCAGGCAGACGGGTGCTACCCGGGGTCGCACGTGGCGGGTGCCGGTGGCATACGTGTCTACCACCGTTCACCTCCCCGGTCGGGCCGGGACGCGCCGCGGAGCCCGCCCGGCATTCCGGGCCCCGCGTCCGCTGCGGCCTGCCAGGGGCCGATGTGCCCGGTCGCGCGCACGCCCGGCTCTCCGTCCGTCTCACCCTCGGTCATGCGCACCGCCTACCCACGCCGGGCTGCACCATGTGACACGAGCGTGGCGCCGTGCGACGACCGGACGGTGCGATGCGGCACGGGGTGGCGCCCGCCACGGTTGACGCCGGTTGCACGGGATGTGCGCCGCGCGCGCCGGGTGTGCGCGGCGCGCGCACATCGGACGATCTCACGCGTGGCCCGCGCGCCCCGAGGTCCCGACAATGGTGCACACGAGCAGGGCCCGCCCACCATCCGCATCGGGGCGGGTCCTGCTCGCTTCGGGAGACCGGGAGCGTCGCTCAGCGATCCATCAGGTCCAGGGGCTGGTAGGTCAGTTCCGGGAAGCCGGCCTCGGGGTGAGGGAACCGCTGGGGCCCGCCGTGGTGGATCCGCACGTGTGGGCCGCCCAGCGGGTGCGGAACGCGTCACAACGGGTCACACCATGGAGAATCGCCCACGAGTTGGCGCAGCCCCCGGGCGTTGGGGTATCGGCCCGCCTCGGCCCGCCTCGGCCCGCCTCGGCGCGCAGGAGCGCGACGGTGATCCGGGCGTCGCTGTCCCCGTCATCGACGAAGTCGTGGGAGCCGGGTTCGAGGATGGGTCAACTGGTCCACGGCATCCTGCTGTTCATCAACGGCGGCAGCGCGGTGCGTCCCCACCTCGACCGCGCGGGCACCTCGATCGGCCTTGCCGCCGAGAGCGCCCACGTGGCCATGCTGCACCAGGCCCTGGAACGCCGGGGGTTCCGCCATGTCGCGGAACGATGCCGGGTTGAGGTGTCCCCATGCCTGCCTGGTCACGGACCGGGTACACGGTCTCGCACGAGCCGGTGTGGACCGAGAAGAGGGGACCGGGGGCAGTGGCGGTAAAGGCGATGGGCTGGGCGCACTCGTTCCGGATGTCCGAAGGAGTGCGCGCGGGCAGGGAGTGGACGCGCGAGCGTCTCGACTCCCTGCCGTGGGCCGCTGCGGAGCCGGACACGGTGGACGCCGTCGTTCTGGCGGTGTCCGAGCTGATCACCAACGCGCACGTCCATGCGCACAGCGACGCGCACCTGGTCCTCACGTGGGACGGCGACTGCCTCCATGTGAGCGTCCACGACGAGGACCCTTCGCTGCCGCGTCAGCGCGACCCTGAGCCGGGTGAGGTCTCCGGCCGCGGAGTGGCGATCGTGAGCAAGCTGGCCGACGAGTGGGGCATGAGGTGCCAGCGGCACGGCAAGACGGTGACCGCGTGTTTCCGTCCGGCCGACCCCGAGGCCGGCGCCGACCGGCAGGACGGCGACGGCAGTTGAGCGCTGTTCACCGTCGCGTCCCGCTTCCGAAGGAGAAGTGTCGTGTACCTGGCACGAGGATCGAGTGATGACGACCCCTATGTCTGGCTCTGGGTCCTGGGCGCTCTCGCGCTGTACGCACTGATCAGCTACGGGCTGACCTACCGCGCCCGCGCACGGCGCGGTTCCGCCCATCCGGCGCAGGACGCCCTGCACGATCTCAAGGACCGTGAGGACCCCCAGCCGACCGAGAACCGCCTGGTCAGCCGCGTGATCATGCTGTGCGGAGCGGGGCTCACGGGGTGTGCCGCCTACCTGACCAGTGGCGCGGTGCGGGTCTTGACGGTCGGGTTCACGGCCGTGGTGACCGTGGTCGTCTGGGCGTACTACGACCACCGCACACAGACGCGCACCCCGGCACGAGGCTGACGTGTCCGGGCCCGGGCCCCTCACTCCTCCCGGGAGGAGTGAGGGGCCCGGGCACGTCAGCCGGACGCCGGGTGCTTACCGGGTCCCTCGGCGCCGGGAAACAGGGGAGTGGGTGACAGCTTGGTGTCCTCCTCACCCGGCTCCAGGAGGGTGTCGGCGGCGCCCACGATGAGGGGGTCGGGCGTGCCTACCGCCTCGCGGTCCTTGCTCGCGTAGTCGACGCGCGACAGCAGGCTGCGCATGGTCTCCAGCCGTGCGCGCCGCTTGTCGTTGCTCTTGACGACGGTCCAGGGCGCGTGCGCGGTGTCCGTGGCGCGGAACATGTCCACCTTCGCCTCGGTGTAGTCGTCCCAGAGGTCCAGCGAGGCCAGGTCGGTGGGGGAGAGCTTCCACTGGCGCACCGGGTCGACCTGCCGGATCGCGAACCGCGTGCGCTGCTCGGAGCGCGACACCGAGAACCAGAACTTCACCAGCAGGATCCCGTCGTCCACCAGCATCCGCTCGAAGGCCGGGCACTGCTCGAGGAACAGCTCGTACTCGTCCTTGGAGCAGTAGCCCATCACCCGTTCCACCCCGGCCCGGTTGTACCAGGAGCGGTCGAGGAAGACGATCTCCCCGGCCGTCGGCAGGTGCGCGATGTACCGCTGGAAGTACCACTGACCCGCTTCACGTTCGGTGGGCTTGTCCAGGGCGACCACGCGTGCGCCGCGCGGGTTGAGCCGCTCGGTGAGGCGCTGGATCGTGCCGCCCTTGCCCGCCGCGTCCCGCCCCTCGCACACGACGACCAGGCGTGCGCCGGTGTCCTTGACCCAGCGCTGGAGCTTGAGCAGCTCTATCTGCAGGATGCGCTTGGTCCGCTCGTACTCCTTGCGGCCCACCTTGCGGTCGTACGGATAGTTCTCCCGCCAGGTCCTGATGGGGCGCCCGTCACCGTCCAGCACGATCGGCTGCTCCTGGCGGCTGGTGTCCACGGTCAGCCCGTCCAGCAGCTTGCCCGCGTCTTCGGCGCTCATCACTCGACTCCCCGTCGGCTCGCACGGTCGGCACCGAGCGTACGGCGCGGGCCCTTCGGGACCGGCTCCCGTCGCTGGTCGAACGGGCACACGGGTGCCCCGTCCGGTCCCGCTCATGTGGGATGCCGGGCCTTCTGCCGGCTGCCGTCCGACTCCTACGGCCTGATGTCCCCCTGCGCCGGCCGACGCCCGGTGGGGTGGGCTCGCCCGGAGCGGGCGCGGGGATGGAGGGGACTCCGCTCACAGCGCCGTGCCGGTCTCCTCCGCCAGGGCCCGCACGAGACGGTCCTGGAACGCCTCGTCGTGGACGGCGCGGTGCGACTGCGTGCGCTTGCCGTGGTACCAGTAGCCGCCGGTGGACAGGGCCTCCGGGTCGTCGCTCGAGGCCAGCCACTCCTGCGTCCGGTGGCCGAGCTCGAGGTCGTCCGGTGCGTGGGGCCCGCCCATCCTGGTCGGAACCCAGCCGGGGTCCACGGCGTTGCTCGCCACCCCGGGACGCAGCCGGGCCACCGCGGCCGCCAGCGCCGTCACGAACAGCTTGCTGTCGGCGTACGACCCCGCGCTCGCGCCCCGCCAGTCGGTCCCCTCCAGCGCCGACGGGCGTCCGCCGAGATGCGAGCCGCTGCTCAGGTACACCAGCCGGCGCGGCCCGCGCAGCAGGGCCGTGAGTAGATAGGGCGCGACGATGTTGACCGGCATGACGGCAGGGCCGCTCCACACCCCGGCGTTGTGGACGACGGCGTCGAGCGGCCGGGACGCGTCCAGCTCGTCGGCGACCCGCCGTACGGCGTCACGCTCGGCGAAGTCCCCCACCACGACGTCCGCTCCACGGTCGGCCAAGTCGCCCAGCACCTTGGCCCGTTCGGCACTCCGGGCGTGCACCACCACGTCGTGCCCGGCGTCCAGCAACGCCTCGGCCGTGGCCCTTCCCAGCCCGTCCGCGGACCCGGTCACCAGAATCCGGCTCACGGTTCCTCCCTCGGATCTGTTTCCTCTGCGCAGTGTTCCGCGGGAGTCCTGCCCCAACCCTCTCGACGCCGGTGACGTCCGCCGACCCGGCCGCGCCTCGCGCTTGGGCTACGGCTGTCGGGCCCGGGGCCCGCTCCGGATCTGCATACCGGGGCGGCGGCGGTGCACGGTCACGTACGACAGGCCGTCCGGGCCCGCGGTCACGCTGCGGACGCTGCCGTGCGGCAGCCAGACGAGGCTGCCGGGCTCCACCGGGTGCGGCCCGGCCGTGGAGCCGAGCATGCCGTCTCCGGAGACGACGAGCAGCAGGACGTCGAGGTCGGGTTCGGCGTGCGCGTCGATGGATCCCCGCGGCGGTACGCGGATGAGGTTGGCGTCCAGTTGCCTGCCGGGCTCGGCCAGCCGCCACAGGGCACCGGTCGCCTCCGGGTCGGTCGCGGCGAGCGCGCCGGTGTTGCCGAGGATCCGCGGAACCGGAGCGCCGGCCGCGCCGGGGAGCTCCTCCGGGTCAGTCATGGATCGTGCCACCATCCGATACGGGCCTTGCCTGGGCCGGTTGACCTGCCCGGCCGGCGATCCGCACCCCTCCTGGCGGACGCCCGGAGGAATCTAGCATCGGCCGCCGGCCCGGCCGGCGGCCGATGCCGCTCACTCCTCGTCGGACGTGGTGGGACGCGTCCTTCCGGGCTCCGGCCCCTCGCCCGCCTGCGCGCGGGCGTGCAGTACGTCGCCGATGAACAGGTCGTACACCAGCACGCCGATCACGCCGCCGACGAGCGGCCCGACGATCGGGATCCACCAGTAGTCGCTGAACGCCCCGGCCAGGCTGCCGGGAAAGGCCAGTCCGTCCCATCCCGCCATCCAGGTGAACAGGCGCGGGCCGAAGTCACGGGCCGGGTTGATCGCGTAGCCCGCGTTCGCCCCGTACGACATGCCGATGGCCGCCACGACGAAGCCGATCACCAGCGGGCCGAGGTTCGCCTTCACGGCCGTGTTGCGCAGGTCGATGATCGCCACGACCAGCATGACCAGGAAGGCCGTGCCGACGACCTGGTCGATCAGCGGACCCCAGATGCCACCGCCGAAGTACGGCGCGGGGAACGTCGCGAAGATGGAGAACGAGGCGAGGGTCTTCCCGTTCGTCTTCGGTCCCCTGAAGGCGTCGTCGAAGGCGTTGATGGCGTCGTGGTACACGGCGTAGACCAGGGCGGCTCCGGCGAGGGCGCCGAGCACCTGGGACGCCCAGTAGGGCACGACCTTGACCCAGGGGAACCTGCGGCGGACCGCGAAGGCCAAGGTGACGGCCGGGTTGATGTGCGCCCCGCTGACACCGCCGGCCACGTAGATGCCCAGGATCACGGCCATGCACCAGCCCCAGGTGATCAGGAGCCAGTCCCCGGCGCTGAGGAAGAAGATGGTGGGCCCCTCGGTACGGCCCGAGCCGGGCAGCGCGGCGACCGTCATCGCCACCACGCCGCAGCCGAAGGAGATGAGGACGAACGTCCCGAGGAACTCCGCCAGACACTCGCCGGCCAGGCCTGCGCGACGTCTGAGCCTGGAGGGTTTCACCAGCGGCTTGATCTCGAGTGCCATGTGATTTCTCCCTGAGGTCGCTGCGGTCGCGGGTGACACGCGGTAATCACGTGGTAACCCGTGGCGTGCGCCGCGGCAACCGCAGGACCTCCCTCTGCCGGCTGGCTCGCCCCCGTTCTCGTCAGTGCCCCGTGGGTGTCTCCGCCGCGGACTCGCAGCCGCCGGAACCGAGCCGTACGCAGCACTCCCCGGGTTCGGGCGCCAGGACCGCGCGGACGCCGCCGACCTCCAGGCCGTCGAGGTAGCCGCTGAGGAACGCCTGGTTCATGCCGCACACCAGCTCCGGTGCCTTCGCCGCCAGCGGATGGAACGGGCAGTTGCGCAGCCGGATCCGCGTCGGGGTCTCCCGGACGGGCTCGTAGCCGTACTGCTCCAGCAGGCCCTCGCAGGTGGTCAGGCCCCGCTCGGGGCCCAGCCGCCCCGGACGGGTCTCGTGCCGTGCGGCCTCGCCCACCTCCAGCCCGCGCTGCCGGGCGGCACGCATCGCGGCCTGCACGGCGGTCTCGTCGGCCCGCTCGGTCAGGACGGCGTCCAGGAGCAGGTCGGCCAGCAGCTCGTGCCGTCGGTCGGGGATGTTCACGGTGATCTGGGCGTCGGTGGGCTCGTACACCTTGGGCTGCCTGCCGACCTTGCGGGTCCCCTCCGGCGACGCGTAGCGGGCGCGCAGCAGACCGGCGTCGACCAGCTTGTCGAGGTGGAAGGCGGCGAGCTTGCGGGAGATGCCGACGCTGCCGGCGGCCTCGTCGCGGGTGACGGGGCGCCGGGCCCGCCGGATGAAGGCGAACATGCGCCGGCGCGAGTCCTCGCTCAGGACGCTGACGGAATCGATGGCGCCGGCGGAGTCGAGGGCGCTGACTGCCGGGTCGGTCTGCTCAGGCGGGTCGGAAGCCACGAGTCCACGGTAACTCCCACATGTATGGGAGCGAGAGTGATTCGGTCCGCGTGGCCTGCAGACCTTGACGCCGGAACGGAATAAAGGAAAAACTTGTTGGCGAAACTCAGGGAGGTCACCATGGTCCCGCTCTCACCGCACGGCGAAGCGACGGCACTCGAACGGCCCGTTCTGCGGGTGGTCCACGAATCCGACGGGATCGACCTGGCGGCCGCCGAGGTCGCCGCGGGCCGCTTCCTGGAGGCCCTCGGCATCTCCACGGCGTCGGAGAGCCTGCGGGGCACGCCCGGCCGGATGGCCCGCGCCTACGCCGAACTCTTCAGCCCCCGCCCCTTCGACCTGACCACGTTCCCCAACGACGAGGGCTACGACGAGCTCGTCCTGGCCCGGCGCATTCCGGTCCGCACCGTCTGCGAGCACCACCTCCTTCCGGTGGTCGGCACGGCACACGTCGGCTACCTGCCCGGCGCCCGCATCCTGGGTCTGTCCAAGCTGGCGCGCGTCGTCGAGCACTTCGCCTGCCGCCCCCAGGTGCAGGAGCGCCTGACCAAGCAGGTCGCCGACTGGCTGCAGACCCATCTGGAGCCCAAGGGCGTCGGCGTGGTCATCGAGGCCGAGCACTCCTGCATGACGCTGCGCGGCGTCCAGGCCACCGGCTCCGACACCCTGACCTCCACCCTCCTCGGCCTCCTGCGCTCCGACGCCCGCTCCCGCGGCGAGTTCCTGGCGCTGACGGGGGTGACCAGGTGAGCACGGCGCGGCGCCCGGGCCGTTCCGGGGGGACGGTCCCGGGCGTCGGGGGTCAGTCGGTCATCGCACCTCTCGCGCATGGCGACCACGACCTGACCTGAACCCGGGCGGCGCGTTCTTCTGCAACGACCTACCCACTTCGAGACGTGCGGCGCGCAGCCGATCGCCGGACTCGTCGCCGGTGACGTCCGCAGGCCGAACCACGGCTTTCCGCCTATCTCCGCTAGCGCCCGGATGCGGCTACGACGCGCTGCTTAGCATGGCTGCCGACAACCGACGGCCGTGTCGGCCTGACAGCCGACCGGCCGACGGGCTCCGGCAGAACACGGAAGGGCGCAGCACGATGACGGGCCTCAGCGACGCCGCCGCACTCGACGACCCGGTGGGCGAGTCGCTCCGCGCGCACCACGCGCACCTCGCCCGCCGGCTCGGCGGTGCCGCCACCTACATACCCGAAGTCGCGACGTTCTCCGCGGTGCCCGCCGAGCCGGACGCGGCGGCCTGGCAGGACCTGGCCAAGTTGCTCGGACCGGGCGAGTTCGCGGACATGTTCAGCTGCCCGGCGATACCGCCGCCGGACTGGGAACCTGTCTTCGTCCTCGAGGGCCGCCAGATGGTCTGGGCCGGTGACAGCGTCCCCGACCCCTCACCTGACGAGGCCGGGGCCGGCGTGATCCGACTCGGGGCCGAGGACGTGCCCGAGATGCTCGACCTCGTCGAGCGGACCCGGCCGGGACCCTTCCAGCCCCGCACGCACGAGCTCGGCCCCTACCTCGGCATCCGCGACGGCGGCACGCTGGTGGCGATGGTGGGGGAGCGGCTGAGGCCTCCCGGGTGGACCGAGATCAGCGCCGTCTGCACCGCACCCGAGGCCCGGGGCCGGGGCCACGCCGTCCGCCTGCTGCGCGCGCACCTCGCACGCGTCGTCGCCCGCGGCGAACGTCCCTTTCTGCACGTGGCCGAAGCGAACAGCGGGGCACGCGCGCTGTACGAACGGCTCGGCTTCGAGACCCGCAAGAAGGTGACGTTCCGCGGGTTCCGCACCCCGTGAGCGGACCGGCCCCATGAGTGGACCGGCCCCGTGGGCGACGTGTCGGACGCGGCAGCACGGAGGGCCACGGGGCGGCGTGTCTCGGACGCCTACGCCGGTCCGGAGCCGTGCAGCACGGCGAAGACTGCCCGGGTGCGGGTGCCGTCCGCCGTCGCCCAGGAGCCGGTGACGTGGCCGATCGGGCCATGCGGAGGGGAAGGCGGGCCGTCCGGGGCGGGCTCCAGGACGCGGTGCAGGCGGAGCGTCGCGCCCTGCGGCGTGGCCAGCGCGGTGCCCTCACGGTCGTCGGTGACGGTGAAGTCCGTGAAGGGGGTGTCTCCGCCGGTGCCGGAGACGACGACCCCCTGCGCGGGTGCGTCGCTGACGTCCTGGTCCTGGGCCTGTGCCCGTCCCTCGATCAGTGCGGTCAACGCGGCGACGAGCACGGCGTCCCGGCAGCCGTCGTAGGTCCAGCGCCGTCCCAGCACGCCGTGTTCCATCGTGCCGACGAGCGCGTGCTCCGCCCCTTCGAGCGGGGCACCCCGATAGGTGAGGGGCACCAGGTACGTCGTCGGCCGGTCGCCGGAGGTGTCGGTGACCACCATGAACTCGATGCCCACCTCGCCGCTCGGATCGTCGAGCCGGAATCCGCCCGCCTTCACCAACACCGGTCCGGCCGCCCCTCCGCGGTACCACGGGCGGGACGGCAGCCAGGAGGTCACGAGCTCCAGCTTGGTCGGCTTGAGGGTGGTGTGATGGATGACGGCCATGCCGAGGTTCCCTTCCGACGCGTCCTGCGGGTGATCACACTGTCCCACCGCCCGGGTGCGGCAGGGCCGTCGTCGGCCCCGGGCCCACCCTGTGCCGTCCCGGATGTCCGGGAAGACCCGAGGAGAGCACCCCCGGCTGGGACGGCGCCTCGTTCAGCACCCACAGGCCGATCAGTGTCATGCATGGCCGGAATCGGCCGGGCCGCCCACGACGCCGCGGAAGTCGCGCAGTGCGGCGGAGAGGAGCGGCCGGTGCCGGCCGAGGACGGACAGAGGAGCGCCGGGCCCGGGCGTGACGCGGCCGCGGCCGAGGGCCGGGCGTCCCGTGATCCGCAGGGGGACACGGCACCGAGAACCGTCGGACAACTGCTGGACCAGGTGGCCGCGGGCGGGCAGCCGGAAGGGCAGCCGCAGCACGTCGCGGTACGTGAGGCGGACCGCCGGAACCCCGGGAGCGGTCAGCTCGCCCAGGGCGCCCCGGCTGTCCGTCCGGACCGTGATCGTGCCCAGCTCTTTCGGAATGCCCCACAGGGCGCGTCCCCCGGCGAGGGAGCGTTCGTCGTCGACCCATGCGGCCACGCAGCCGGCGGTGAGGCGGTGTCCCTGACGCACGGCCAGGGCGACGAGGAACTCACGGTAGGCGAGGTCGCCGCCGGGCCGGTAGTCGACCCAGAACGTCGCCAGGGTGGCGCGGCGTCGCACCACCCACGGGCGGATCCCGGGCGGCAGCGGCCAGGACGGCAATTCGCCGACGGGGACGCGCCACAGCGAGACGATCATGTCGCCGGTGAGGTGCCACGGAGAAGGAGGAAAGGGGACGTCTGATCGTTCCACGGTGTACCGACCGGCCTTCCTCGGCTCGGACTGACTGGGCCGATTGTTCCATCGGGAGGGCCGGGGCCGGGCTCGCGAGGCCGGGGTCCGCCCTCAGCCCTGTCGCTCTCCCGAGCGCACCAATCCCGTCTCGTAGGCGATGAGGACCAGTTGAGCCCGGTCACGGGCGCCGAGTTCGGCCATGGCCCGGTCGGCGTGGGTCTTGACGGTGACGGGGTGACGAAGAGGCGTTCGGCGATCTCGTCGTTGGCCAGGCGGGCGGCATGACGCTGCTGAACAGGTCGGGCGGAGGCGCGGCGACGGTTCGCAGCACTGGAGGCAGGGCCGGGACACCCGGCGCGGCGGCTCGTGATGCCGCGCGGCGAGGACGAACCGGGAAGCCCCGCCCCGGTCGGGGTCACACCGGCCCCGGTGCCGTCATCCAGCGCCACTGCGTGAACTGCTCCAGACTCGCGGTGCCGCCGATGCGGGAGCCGTTGCCCGAGACCCCCATGCCGCCGAAGGGCGCGTTCGCGGCGTCCTTCGCGGACACGTCGTTGACGTGGACCATGCCCGTGCGCAACCGCTGTGCGAAAGCCGTCGCCCGGGGCACGGACCGGGAGTGGACGGCGGCGCTCAGTCCGTACGCCGTGTCGTTGGCGATCTCCACGGCCTCGTCCTCGCCGCGGAACGGAATGACGGGGGCGACCGGCCCGAAGATCTCCTCGCGGTAGGCCGGCATGGACCGTTCGACGCGGTCCAGCACGGTGGGCGGGTAGAACAGCCCGGCGCGGGTGCCTCCGGCCAGGACGCGGGCGCCGGCGGCGACGCTCGCGTCCACGATCCGTTCGATCCGGGCCGCCTGCCGCTCGCTGATGACCGGGCCGAGCGCCACGCCCTCGTCCCGTGGATCGCCGACCGGCAGCGCCTTCGCCTGCCGGACGAGCGCCTCGGTGTACTCCTCGACGAGGTCCGCGTGGACGACATGGCGTCCGGCGGCGACACAGGCCTGGCCCTGGTAGCCGAACGAACTGATGGCCCCGGCCGTGGCGGCCGCCTCCACGTCCGCGTCCTCCAGGACGACGATCGAGTTCTTGCCGCCCAGCTCCAGGGAGACCCGCTTCAGCCCTTCGCCGGCGATCCGGGCCACCTCCCGCCCCGCCTCGGTGGAGCCGGTGAACGAGACCATCGCGACCTGCGGGTCGGCGGCGACCGCACGTCCGGCCGCCGCGTCGCCCGCAAGGACGTGCAGTACACCCGCGGGCAGCCCGGCCTCCTCGAACAGCTGCGCCACCAGGACGCCGCCCGACACGGGGGTGAGGGGATCGGGCTTGAGCAGCGCGGTGTTGCCCAGGGCCAGCGCCGGCGCCAGGGCCCGCATCGCGAACAGCAGCGGCGCGTTCCACGGGGTGATGACCCCCACCACCCCGAGCGGGACCCGCCACGCCAGGCTCGTTCCGCCCGGATCCTGCGGCACGAGGACTTCGCCCGGGGGCTGTGAGGCGAGCCCGACCGCGTGCCGCAGCTGGGCGAGCCCGGCCGTGATCTCGTAGTCGCCCTTGGCCGGGACGCCCCCCGTCTCCCGGACGATCCACGCACGGACCGCTGCGCTGCGTTCATCCAGGGCGCGAGCGGCGCGCAGCAGCACATCGGCGCGGTCGGACGGCGGGGTCGCCGCCCATTCCGGTGCGGCCCGCGCGGCCAGGGCCCCCGCCCGTTCGACATCCGCCGCGCAGGCCAGCCCCACCTCCGCCAGCCGCTGACCGGTGGCCGGTTCGACGACCCGGCGGGTGCCGCCCCCGGCGGTCCGCCAGCCCCCGCTGTAGATCTTCCCGGTCCACTCGGCCGCGTCCGGCCAGATCCGCTCGTCGTCGAGAGGCATGATCACGACCTCCGCCCCTGGTCGGGGTGATGCGCGCACTGCTCACCAGCGTCTCCGGCCATTCAACCCGCCGCCGGAGTTATCTGTCATTCTTGGTGCATATCAGCACGAAGTAGTAAGGATGCCCAGCGGGTGAGGCGGGTTGAGGCTCCATGGCGAGATCTGCGTCCGTCCCGGACGAGGACAGCGGGGCACCGCCCCATGACCTCGTCGACGAGGCCGCCACCGCGAAGGCCGTCGTGGACGCGCGCGGCGTCGTCACGGAGTGGAGCGAGGGAGCACACAGACTGCTGGGCTACCCGCCCTCCGAGGTGGTCGGCCGGCCCGGGGCCGTGCTGCTCGCCGACGGGGTCCCGCCCGGTCTCCTGGATTCCCTGCTCACGCTCCCCAGGTGGAGCGGAGCGGCGACGCTCCGGCACCGCGAGGGGCACTCCCTCACCGTGAACCTCCTGGCCCACCTCCGGCAGAACGACGGCGCCGGCAGTGAGTGGCTGCTGCTCACGGCGGCCGGCCGCCTCGGGACGAGCCCCGAGGACGACGCCTTCCTCAGGAGGAGCTTCACCCAGTCCGCCTGCACGACCGCCCTGTACGACACCGGCCTGCGACTGGTCCGGGCCAACGCCGACATGCAAAGGGTGATCGGCCTCCCCGAGGAGGCGATGCGCGGACTGCGCGTCTCGGAGATCGTCCACCACCCGCAGGCCGACCGCACCGAGCAGGCCATGCGGCGCGCGCTGGACACCGGCGAGCGGCAGGACCTCCAGGTCTCCCTGCAACTCGCGGGCCATGAGCGCCCGAGCGTGTGGACCGTCTCCCTCGCCCCGGTCCGGGCGGACGACGGCCGGACGCAGGGGGTGCTGCTCTCCGCGCACGACATGACCGAACAGCACCTCGCGCGGCAACGGCTGGCGCTGGTCAACGAGGCGAGCCTGCGCATCGGCAGCACCCTCGACCTGGTCCGCACCGCCCAGGAACTCGCCGACGTGGCGGTGCCGGGGCTCGCCGACTTCGTCACCGTCGACCTCTTGCCGTCCATCGACGACGGCGACGACCCGCCCACGGGTTCTCCCAAGGGCCCCGTGCGGCTGCGCCGCGTGGCCCACCAGTCGGTTCTCCAAGGCTGTCCCGAGGCCGTGGTGCCGAACGGGACCGTGGCCGTCTACCCGGACGGGTCGACGGCGGCCGAGTGCCTGGCCCTCGGCCGGCCGCTCATCCAGCACGTCACGGGCGAGGCCATGGAGCAGGTGCTGCGCCAGACCCCGGAGCGGGGGGAACGGATGCGGCGCTTCGGCTTCCACTCGGTGCTGGCCGTACCCATGCGGGCGCGCGGCCTCACCCTGGGGGTGGCCACCTTCTCCCGTCACCGGAACCCGGAGCCCTTCGAGCAGGACGACCTGCTGCTCGGCCGGGAGATCACCGACCGGGCCGGCCTCTGCATCGACAACGCCCGCCGGTTCACGCGGGAACGCGCCACCTCGCTCACCCTGCAGAGCAGCCTCCTGCCCCAGCGGCTGCCCGAGCAGTCCGCCCTCGAGATCGCCTCCCGCTACCTGCCCGCCACCACCCGGGCCGGAGTGGGCGGCGACTGGTTCGACGTGATCCCGCTGTCCGGCGCCCGCGTCGCACTGGTCGTCGGCGACGTCGTCGGCCACGGCATCCAGGCCTCCGCCACCATGGGGCGGCTGCGCACCGCCGTGCGGACCCTGGCCGACGTCGACCTTCCGCCCGACGAACTGCTCACGCACCTGGACGACCTGGTCGGTCACCTGGCCGCGGGAGCCGACGACACCGGCGACATCGGGGCCACCTGCCTGTACGCCGTGTACGACCCGGTCTCGCGCCGCTGCTCCCTGGCACGCGCGGGCCACCCCGTCCCGGCGCTCCTCACCCCGGACGGGCAGGCGGAGTTCCTCGACGTCCCCGCGGGACTTCCCCTGGGGCTCGGCGGCCTGCCGTTCGAGTCCGTCGAACGGGAGCTGCCCGAGGGGAGCGTGCTGGCGCTGTACACCGACGGCCTCGTCGAGGCGGGATCCCGTGACATCGACGACGGCATGGACACCCTGCTCCGCACGCTGCCCAGCTCCGCCACCTCACTGGAGGGCACCTGCGACGTGGTGCTGCGCACCATGCTCACGGAGCGGCCGGCCGACGACGTGGCCCTGCTCGTGGCCCGCACCCGTGCCCTGGACACCTTCCACGTGGCGTCCTGGGACGTGCCCCCCGATACGGCGGAGGTCGCCGTGGCACGTAAGAAAGCGTGCCGGCAACTGGCCGAATGGGACCTCGACGCGTGCGCGTTCGTCACCGAGCTGGTGGTCAGCGAGCTGGTCACCAACGCCATCCGGCACGCCGAACCCCCCATCGAACTGAGGCTGATCTACGACCGTTCCCTCATCTGCGAGGTGTCGGACGGCAGTACCACCGCCCCGCACATGCGGCGGGCCCGCACCTACGACGAAGGAGGCCGCGGCCTGCTCCTCGTGGCTCAGACGTGCCGGAGCTGGGGCGCCCGGCACACCGGTGACGGCAAGGTCATCTGGGCGGAGCAGGCGCTGCCGTGACGCGGCGGCGGGTCCTCCACCTGGACGGGCGGGGCGTCTCTAAGACCGCACTGAGTTGATGGGGGGTACGGGCTCAACCCCCTTACTGACGAAGGCCGTCGGTCGGGCCGGCGCGGTACGGGTGAGGCGGAGAGGGTGACCTGTGCCGACGACTGTTCGCATTGATCCGTTGCCGCCCAAAGACGACAGGTCCTGCCCACTTCGGATCGATCTCATCGCGCCCTTGCCCGGTCCACTGCACATTCACTTGGAAAATGCCAAAGCGTTCATCTGCGCCGAGCACATTCCGTAGTGTCGTGCTCACGTTCGCGGGAACTGCCGTGCAGGGGGAGGGGAGTCGGCGTGCCCGGAATCGACGAGAGTCTGCTGGAAGCCATGCGCTTGCCAGGTGCTCGAGGGGCGTCGGTGGTCGATTGGATCAGTGGTCTTGCGCTGGGCGCGGTGGGTGACGCACCCGGTGGTGATGCCGAGGCGACGGCGGCGGAAACCGCCGAACTCGCCCGTCTCGCCACCGAGAGCGGTGCCCTCGCCCTGACGGGCCAGGCCCCGGGCGGACTGCCCGGGGACGAGGCCGCCGGGTCGTTCGGCGGTGACGCCGGGGGTGCGGACGGGCCGTCCGGCAAGGAGCCCCCCGTAGAGGACCTGATCATCACGAACGCCGACTCTTACCACCTGCTCAGGTTCGTGACGACGACCTTCGACAGCACCGTGTTCGTGCACCTATGGCTCGACCGCAGCGAGGGGAACCTGGCCCTGGCCCGCATCCGGCTGGCCGAGATGACGGACCGGCTGGTGCTCGGATGACCACACCGACCCGGGCCCCGCGCACGGACGAACCCGCCTCGGCCCAGCTGAGCACCCTCGCCGCGCAGGGGGCGACCGGTGCCCTCTCCACCGAGTCGGGGATCGTCTACCTCGCGGCAGGACGCGTCGTCCACGTGGAGTCCGCCGTCACCCCCGACCTGGGCGACCTGCTCACCCACAGCGGTGCGCTCGCCCCGGACGGCTGGTGGCAGGCGATCGACCAGGCCGGGCGCCGCTGCCGCGTCGGGCGGCAGCTGGTGGACGGCGGTCACCTCGCCGCCGGCGCCCTGGAGCTGTGCCACCTGGGCGCCCTCTTCGACGCGGCGTACTTCGTCCTCGCCCAGGACGGACCGGCGCTCCGGTTCCGGCCCGGAGCCTCGCACTGGCTCGGTGCGGTCCGTTCCGTCCCGGTGGACACCGTCCTGCGTGAGTCCAGACGCCGCCGCGAACTGCTGCACCGCATATGGCCCGAACCCGCCGTCGACCGCGCGCCCCTCGCCCGCGTGCCCGGCTCGGGCGCAGCCGATCTACCGGCCCGCCGCGGCCGGACCCTCGCCCAGGTCGACGGCGTCCGCACCGCCGCCCAGATCGCCACGGCCCTGGCCTGCCGCACCTTCCACACCCTCGTCGAACTCCGCCGCCTGGCCGCCGCCGGACTGGTGGCTCCCGCAGCCCCCGTCGCCCCCGTCC
>NZ_JAKEIO010000069.1 GCF_021474405.1 [Streptosporangium] indianense | reverse complement strand
GGGTCGGGGTGGTTGTGCTCGGTCGGAGGGGGGTCCTGTTGCGCGAGGGCACCGGTGAGCACGGGAGCGGGCAGGGCGTCGGGGACGGCATCAGGCTGTGCGGCCGGGGCGGCGGACACCGGGTCGGTTGGTGATGCGGCCCGGTCGGCGGAGCTCCCCGGATGTTCGGCCGCCCGCGGGTCCTCGACCCGCAAGGGCCCCGCCACCGCCTCGAGTTCCTTCGCGACCTCGTCCGCGTCCGGCCTTCGGTCCGGGTCCGGGACCAGCAGCCGGGCTATCAGTGGTCCGAGGGGCCCGGCCCGCGTCGGTTCGGGCGGCTCGGCGGCGAGGACCGCGGCGAGCGTGGCCTCCGGTGTGGTCCGCAGGAACGGCGACGAGCCTTCGACGGCCGCGTGCAGCAGGGCGCCCAGGGACCACAGGTCGGAGGCGGGCCCGGCGGTCCGGCCGAAGATCCGCTCGGGGGCCACGAACTCCGGTGCCGCAGCGGACTCTGACGGAGCAGCGGGCCCGGATGGGGCGACGGGCTCCGACGGGACGGCGGGCTCCGACGGCACTGCGGCGGACTCTGGGCGGCCCCCTGGGGGCTCGGCCGGGTCGGCTGCGGACTCACCGTTCACCGTGAGCGGGTCGTCCCCCTGCACCTGGGCGATGCCGAAGTCGGTGACGACGACGCGCCCGTGCGGACCGAGCAGCACGTTGGCGGGTTTCACGTCGCGGTGCACGATGCCGACGGAGTGCGCGGCGCGCAGGGCACCGAGGACGGCGAGTCCGATCCGCGCGGCTTCGGGCACGGCCACCGGGCCCCGGCGGAGCCTCTCCCGCAGGGACTCGCCGGGCACCAACTCCATGACGATCCAGGGGAGTCCGTCCAGTGCCTCGGCCGCGTCGAGCTCGTCGGGGCCTATGGGGCCCGGTCGTTCGTCCCGCTGCTCCGCCTCGACGACCACGTCGTGGATGGTGACGGCGGCGGGATGGTCGACGCGGGCCGCGGCACGGGCCTCGCGGTGCATCCGGTGAGCCGCCCTTCGGTGGCTCTCGGTGTCCGGGTCGCCCGGCAACCGGGGCTGTCTGACGGCGACCTCACGCCGCGCGTGTTCGTCGAGGGCCCGCCAGACGGTGCCCGTGCCGCCGGCACCGATGCGTTCGACCAGCCGGTAGCGCCCACCGACCAGCCGGCCCAGCGCGGCGTCCGTCCCGCCCCCGTCGTTGCTCATGCCCCATCAGTACCCCGACGGGCGGCACATTGTCGACGCGGGCCGTTTTCAACGGTGTTGGGCCGCCGGGATCAGGTCCCGTCGATGTCCAGGTTCGCGATCGCCGTGCTCGCCACCTCGCGTCCGCGGGCGGTGAAGTCGCTCTTGTCCGGGTAGCTGACGGTGAGCTTGTACATGTCTCCGCCGGGGGTCCGGTAGTAGAAGATCTGGACCTCCCGGGGGCGGGGGTTCTCGCTGTCGTCGGTCGTGAACGGGACGGTGTTCCGGGCGGCCTTCCTGTCCCGGTAGGTGGTCTCCTGGGGATCCGACTTCTTCGGCCCCTCGTCCATGTCGAGCTCGTAGCTGCCGCTCTCCTTGAACCGGGTGTCGTCGTCGTACATCTCGGCGGCCGCGGAGCCCGCGATGGTGCCGCCGGTGTCCTCGGCCTTCTTCTCCAGGGACAGGGCGATCCAGATACTGCCGCTCCAGTCGGTGTACCTGACCCAGTGGGTCTGGTCGGACTTCCGGTCGGGCACGGTCCGCTGGTACGCGGCGGGGACGGCGAGCGACGCGGCGAAGTCCTTCTCCTGCTTGACCTCCCAACCCCCGGGCAGCGGCCCGGCGAACGGATCCGCGATCACCAGGTACGCCGTCACCGCCGCCGCGACGACCGCTGCGCCCAGTCCGATCCAGGCCGTGCGACCGAACCGGAGACGCCGGCCGCCGGTGCCCTGGCCCGGGATCCGCGCGACCTGGGTGGGCTGCGCCGCGGGCGGGTGCGCGGCCGCCTCCAGCAGGGCCCGCACCCGTGCGGCGTCCGGGCGGCGGGCCGGGTCCTTGTCCAGCAGGCCGCGGATGGCCTCGGCGAGCGGGCCCGGGGCGGAGGCGGGAGGCGCGGGCGTGGCGTTGAGGACGGACTGGAGCGTGGCGGGGGTGTTGCTGCGGCGGAACGGCGAGACGCCCTCGGTCGCCGCGTACAGCACCACCCCGAGGGACCACAGGTCGCTCGCCGGGCCGGGGCGCTGCCCCAGCACGCGCTCGGGCGCGATGTACTCGGGTGAGCCGACGAAGCCCCCGGTGTCGGTCAGGCTGGTCTCGCCCTCGATCTGGGCGATACCGAAGTCGGTGAGGACGACCCGGTCGTAGCGGCCGAGCAGCACATTGTCCGGCTTGACGTCGCGGTGCAGGATGCCCGCCGCGTGGGCGGCCTCCAGCGCGCCGAGCACCTCCAGGCCGATCCGGGCGGCCTCGCGCGCGGACAGCGTTCCCTCCTGGAGCGCGTCACCCAGCGAGCGGCCCCGCACCAGCTCCATCACGATCCAGGGCTGGTCGTCCACGACCGCGACGTCGTGGACGTTCACGACGGCCGGGTGGTCGAGCCGGGCCGCGGCCCGTGCCTCGCGGCGCATCCGCTCGAAGGCGTTGGCGCGTTCGCGTTCGGGAAGGTGGTCCGGGACGCGGGGCTCCTTGACGGCGACCTCCCGGCCGACCGTCTCGTCCTCGGCCCGCCACACCGTGCCCATGCCGCCGTGCCCGAGTTTGGCCAGCAGCCGGTAGCGCCCGGCGATGAGCCGCCCGGCACCGGGGCCCTCGGGCGCCTGGGCCGACCCGGGCGGCACGGCCCGGGTGGGCGACGGGGGCGACACGGCGTAGGGATTGCCCGGCACCGGCCCCTGCCGGTTCGGTGGTTGCAGGACAAAACTCGTCGGCTCGTCGGCCCCGGACCGGGCTCCCCCGCTGTTGCTCATGGGCTCATCCATACCGCGCCAACCGCCCGCGGATCCACAAAGGACGCGAGCCGGTCACAGACCCGTGACGTCGATGTACGGCTCTTCTCCGCCTATGTGACGGTACGGCAGGCCGCCAAGAGCCGGGTACCGGACGCATGCGCCGGTCACGGGCCGGGCGAGGCGTCCTCGCGACGCGCGCGCCGGTCACCGGCCTGACGCCGACCCGCTCGGCGAAGCCTGCCGGGTCGGCGGGGTCTTCGGTGTCGTCGATGCGGAACTCCTCGGGGTGGGGCCGCCGTCCCCCTTGCCGCCGTCCCTGAGCAGCGCCGCCGCGGACACCCCGGCTCCGGCCATCGCCACGACCAGCAGCGCCGCGATGAGGGCGCGCCGCGCGGGCTGCCCGAGGAAGGGTTCCTCCGGCCGGTGCGCACCGCGCGCGTCCACCTGCGGCGGGGGCGGTTGCCGCAGGGCGGGCACCGACGGCCGTCGGCGCGACACGGCACCCACCGTGGGCGCGTAGGCGGGCGGCGGCATCGGCGGCGTACGGCCCGTGTCGCGGTAGGCCCGGAGCATGCGCTCCGCCCGGTCCGCGTCCAGCCGCCGGTCCGGATCACGCTCCAGCAGGCCGCGTACGACGGGCAGGAGAGGCCCGGCCTGTGCGGGCGGCTGGATGTCACCCACGACGACCGCGTGCAGGACGCCGCCCAGCGAGTCGCGGTGGAACGGCGACTCGCCGCTGAGGGCCGCGCACAGCAGCGCGCCCAGTGACCACAGGTCGGACTCGGGCCCGGTCCTGACCCCGGACATCCGCTCGGGCGCGGTGTACTCCGGCGAGCCGACGAACGCTCCGTTCTCGGTGAGCGTGGGGGTGCCCGCGACCTGGGCGATGCCGAAGTCGGTGAGGACGACCCGGTCGGTGCCGGTCTCCAGCAGCACGTTGTCCGGCTTGAGGTCGCGGTGCAGCACCCCGGCCCGGTGCGCGGCGCCCAGTGCGCCGAGCAGGGCGATGCCGATGCGGGCCGCTTCGGGGGCGTCGACCGGCCCTTGGTGGGCGAGCCGGTCGGCGAGCGAGCCGCCCTGGACCAACTCCATGACGATGTAGGGGCGTTCGCCGTCCTCGACGACGTCGTGGACGACGATGATGTGCGGGTGGCTCAGCTGGGCGACGGCCCGGGCCTCGCGCAGGGTGCGGTCCCGCTGCCGGCGGGCCTGCGCCGCGGAGAGCGTCTCGTCGTAGGGGAGTTCCTTGACGGCCACGCTCCGGCCGAGGAGCTGGTCGGTCGCCCGCCAGACCACTCCCATGCCGCCACGACCGAGCCTCTCCTCCAAGCGGTAACGCCCCGCGACCACACGGAAGTTCGCTCCCTCGGTCCCCATGAGCCCCATCATGCCGCAGACGGCGTCAACGACCACGAAATCCGGTCGCCCGCCCGGCACAGCCCGGGTGACGCGCCGCTCAGCAGTGCTTCAGGCTGATGTGATCCTGGGGCAGGTCACCGTGGACCCGGCGGAAGAAGGGCGCGCGCCGGCTAACCGATCTGCCGCGGCTGTTGCCAGCCCTGGAGTACCCATTTGAACTGCTTGCTCGTCTTCGCCCAGTCCTTCTCCGGCGAGGAGATGTAGATCGCGTACTCGACGCCGTCCCGCGAGAAGTACGTCTCCTCCATGGCGTGGCGCGGCCCAGCGACGTAGGGCGGGTCCTTGGCCAGCGCCGTCCAGGTGTACTCCCACAGCGAGCCCTTGCGGTCCCGGTAGGTGTTCTCCTCCATGGTCACCCGCTTGTAGTCGACCAGCCGCTGGACCTGCTGCTCCAGATCCTCCTGGTGGGACCTGGCGTCGGCGAAGTCGGGCGAGGTGTCGATGGCGATGCGGACGAAGTGCAGGCCGCCGTCCGGCGAGTAGTCGATCTGCTGGAGCTCGCCCCGCGGACCGAAGGGCTTTCGCTTCCAGCCCTTGGGCAGGTAGAGGCTGAACCCGACGGGGTCCTCGTAGCGGACCCAGCTGTCCGGAACCGATCCTCCGGCCGCCTGCGTGCTGGTGGACGTCGTGGAGCCGGAGCCGTCACCCTGCGACGTCCCGTTCCCCTGCTGGAGCACGACGGCCGTGCCGCCGCCGATGATGGCCGCGAGCGCGACGACCAGGGCGAGGGTGCGCAGTCGGCGGCGCCGACCGGAGCCGCTCCGCTGCGGGCCCGTCGCGCCCTGTCCGGCCCCGGTGGGACCGTACGGCTGGGTGCCGGCCGCGGACGTTCCGCCGGCCGCGGTGCCGGCCGGCGGCGGGAGCGGTGTCCCGGTGTGCGAACCCGAGTTGCCGCCGAACGGGCCGGAGCCGGTCGTACCGGTGCCGGTGCCGGTGCCGGTATGACCGGCTGGGCCCGGCCCGGTTCCCGTTCCGCTGTGCTGGTCCCGGTACGGCGTCGTCCCCCCGTACTGCTGCGTCGGCACGTACGCCTGCGCCCCGTTGGGCCGTCGGCCCTCCGCCGCCTCGGCGAGCATGTGCTCGGCCTCGGACGCGTCGGGCCGGGCGGCCGGGTCCTTGCGCAGCAGGGCGGTGATGACGGGTTCGAGCGGCCCGGCGTGCCGGAGCTCGGCGGCCTCCTCCTCGACCACGGCCTGCATGGTGGTCAGCGGGGTGGTGCGGCGGAACGGCGACCGGCCCTCCACCGCCGTGTAGAGCGTCGCGCCGAGCGCCCACAGGTCGGAGGACGGGCCCGGGTCGTGGCCCCGCACGCGCTCGGGCGCCAGGTAGTCGACCGAGCCGACGACCTCTCCGGTGCGTGTGATGGTCGTGTCGCCCTCGATCTGCGCGATGCCGAAGTCCGTGAGCAGCACGCGCCCGTCACTGCCGAGCAGGACGTTGCCGGGCTTGATGTCGCGGTGCAGGACACCGGCGGTGTGCGCGGCGCGCAGGGCCCGCAGCACCCACAGGCCGATGCGTGCCGCCTCGCGCGGCTCGACGCGCCCCTCCTCCTTGACCGCGTCGGCCAGGGAACGGCCCTCGACCAGCTCCATCACGATCCACGGGCGGCCGTCGTGCTCCAGTACGTCGTGCACGGTGACGACCGCGGAGTGGTTGATCCGCGCGGCCGCCCTGGCCTCTGCCCGGGTGCGCGCCAGCAGGATCGCCTGCTCGCTCTCGGATACGTAGAGGGCGGCGGTCAACTCCTTGATGGCGACCGACCGGTGCAGCACCTCGTCATGCGCACGCCAGACCCGGCCCATACCGCCACTGCCGATGGATTCGGACAGCCGGTAGCGGCCCGCGACGAGCAGGCCCTGCATCTGATTCACGTTGCCCCGCAATGGTCTTGACAGGGTCAGCGTAAGGACCCGCCCTCACCCAGGGAACAAGCGGGGTACCACGGTGACCGCACTGTGACGGTTGTCGCCTGCCGGGACGTGAGGCAACCAGAGTGTGAACTGCGGCGTACAGGCGGCGCGCCGGTCGGCTCACTTGGTCGTCCTGTACGTCGCCGCGGCCTGCTCGTACAGCCGGGTCACCTCGTCCCGGTCCGACTCCGGGCCGCGCACCTGGACCACGTGGTAGCGCCCCTCGACCAGCATCGCCAGGTTGCGGACGTACAGCTCGCCCCCGTCACCGCCGGTCCAGGTGAACTGCCCCTCCGCCATGGTCCGTCCGCCCACCTCGATCGTCTTCAGACCGGTGGAGGTGGCCCAGCTGGAGTCACGGTACGGCTGGAGCTCGCGCTCCCTCTCCCGCTGGTAGGCCATCGGATCACGGCCGTACTCCGAGGCGCTGTCCCGCCCCGCGACGACGATGAGCTCGAAGTCGCCCTTGGCGTAGACGACCTGGCCGCCGCCGCGCGTGGTGCGGTCCCAGCCCTTGGCGACGGCGACCTGGAAGCCCGCCGCGTCCTTGCGCAGGGTGAAACCGTCGGCGACGTCGGGGCCGGTGGTCTGGGTCTCGGTGGTGCCGGCCGACGACGACGGGTCCTTCTCCGGCTCGGGTGAGGTCTGCTCGGGCCGTGGCTCGCTGCTGGCGTCCGGCTCGGGCGCCCGGCTCACCTCGCCCGCGGCGCCCGTACGGTCCGCCCCGCCCGTGCCCTCGTCGTCCGACTTGGGCATGAAGAGCATCGCGTAGGCGATCGCCGCGGCCATCGCGAGCAGCACCAGCACCAGGAGGGTGCGGCCGAGGCGGCGCGGCGAATCCGACTCCTTCTTGGCCCGCTTGTGCCGCCCGTGGTGCGCGGGCAGCCCCGCCTTCCGCCGGCGCACCAGCTCACCCCGGCGCCGTACGACGGGCAGCCGGCTGGCGTCCACGGGCGGCGCCGGGACGACGTGCACCCCGGCCTCCGGCTCGGGTGCCGAGCGCACCAGCGAGCGCAGCCAGCCGCGCACTTCCTCGAAGTCGAGCCGCTCGGTGGGGTCCTGACGCAGCAACGACTCCACGACCGGCCGCAGCGGACCGCACTCCTCGGCGTAGGCGGGCGGTTCCGCGCACACCATCTGCACCAGCTCGGCCGTCGACTCCTCCGGGTAGGGCGCGTGCCCCTGGACGGCCCTGAAGAGCAGCGCGCCGAGCGCCCACAGGTCGGTGGCGGGACCGATGGGCGCCGCCAACTGCCAGTTCTCGTGGACGGGTCCGGCCTGCTCCGGCGCCCAGCGCTCGGTCACCGGCCCGACGACGGCCATCCGCGTCTGCCGCGCCCGCTCGGCGGCCAGCGCCGTGGCCGGGCCGCGCCGGGGCGCGGGGGTGTCCGCGACCAGGTCGTCCCACCGGGTGGGCTCGCCCTGGGGCGCGCTGTCCGGGGTGGGCGGGAGCGCGGCCCGCTCCCCGCCCCGCGGCGCCGGTGCGCCGCCGGCCGGGCCGCGGGGGGTGGCGCCGTGCCAAGCGGTCGACCGCGGGCCGCCGCCCACCCCGTAGGGGTCCGCGATCCGCCCGGGTGGTACGGCCCCGGGGGCCGTGCCCTGTCCGGGGATGTACGGCGACCGCGCCGGTCCGTCGCCGTAGGGCGTGACGCCGCCGTCCGGTGCGGGGCGGGCTCCGGGCAAGGCCGCCCGCCCGCTCTGCACCTCCTGCACCCGTGCGGCTGCCCGGGCGCCCGCGCGGTAGGCCGCGATGGCCCCGGCCCGCGCCGCCCGCGGGTCCCGGCCGCCCTCCGCCGGCCCGCGCGCCGGCACGACACGGCCACCGCCCGTGCTCTCGGTCCCTGCCGAGGGCAGTCCTCCGGCCTCCCGGGCCTCTATGGCAGCGCGCCGCGCGGCCTCGGGGTCACTCGTGCCACCGGTCGGCCCGGGGGCTCCCGGCGCGCCGACGCCGTGGACCGGCGAGGCGCTTTCCGGTCCCGGCCCGGGCTCCTCGAACGCCGCTTCAGGAACGGGGTCGTAGCCGCACAGGGCCTCCTCCGCCGCACCCACCGCCAGACCGGTCAGCATCACCCGGCCGTCGTCGCAGACGAGCACCGTCCGCGCGGTGATGTTCCGGTGGACCCAGCCGTGCGCGTGCAGCACCCGCAGGGCCATCAGGACGTCGGAGGCCACCTCGGCCGCCCGGTAGGGCGTCAGCGGCTTCTCGGCGAGCAGTGCCGCCAGCGGGCGCGCGGCCACCAGTTCGCTGACGATCCACAGGGAACCGCCCTCGGCGAACACGTCGAAGACCTGGTCGAGCCGGGGGTGGTCGGGAAGGGCCGCAGCGGCCTGCGCCGCCTCCACCGCGCGTCGCACCACCGGGTCCGCGGGCCGCCGGACGCCTCCCCGCGCGCCGCCGGGCCGCCGCCCTCCGCCGTCACGTGCCGTGAAACCGTCGGGCAGCCCCTCCGCGTCGAGCACCTCGGCCTCGACCACCTCGGGCAACGGGACCTGCCGGACCAGGACTTCCTGTCCGCTGTAGGTGTCGAAGGCCCGGGTCTCGGTGAGTTCGTACTCGTCGGAGGGCGGCAGCGGCAGGCGGTAGCGGTCGGCCAGCACCCGACCCGCGTAGTCGTCCACGTTGCCTCCCCCGGCAGCCCGGTCGGTCACATCCGTTCGCCCCACGGTCCGTTTCGGCTGCGCACGGTCCGCAAACATTCACGATACGTGCCGCAGGCAACCCGCATGCGGGGATGCGAGATCTCCCTCCCCAAACCCTGGGGGCCTCATGCTCAGGACTTGGGTTCGAAGGTCTTCGTGAGGGTCCGCCACGTCTCCTTGCGTACCGCGTCGTCCCACGTGGACGCCTTCGCCGTGTACATCAGCGCGTACCCCTGCCGATCGTCGACCACGAAACCCCGGTCGATCGTCCGGTACTTGGTACCGCCGTCGGTGTAGGTGAACTCCCAGTCGGCCGTGTTCCAGTCGCGGTAGTCCACCCGCTCGATGCGGATCTTCTTGTACTGGGCGCGCACCATGAAGCGTTCCTGGTTCTTCCAGTCCGCCACGGGGTCGCCCTTGGGCGTGGACGTCCAGGCGATGAGCAGCTTCTGCCCGTCGGGCCCGGTGAAGCGGTCGCCCGCCGCTCCCGTGGACTGGTACTTCCAGCCCTTCGGCAGACCGATCGAGTACCCCTGGTCGCCCTGGTGGGTCGACTCCGCAGCGCTCTCCTTGCCGCCGGAGCCACCCTCGTCCGAGGAACCGCCCGGTGCGCCGTCCGTGGACGGCCCGGAAGGTGCCGGCTGCTTGCCCGCGTCGCCCGGGCGCGCGGTGTCGCTCTTGTCGCCCTTGGTGTCGGCGCTGCTCGACGCCGAGGCGACGGTCTTCCCGCCGCGCTCGCCGGAGGCGCCCTTCGAGCCCTTGTCGTCCCCGCTGAGCGCGATGGCGAGCACCGTGCCGATCACGGCGAGCACCACGACCACCGCGATGATCATCAGGGTGCGCCGGGGCACCACGTCGGTGAGCGGCGCCCGGGGCACCGGGCGCGGCGGCAGGTCCGGCGGCGGCACCACGGGCCATCCGGAACTGCGGCCCCCGGAGGCCGTCTTCGTCTCCGGCGCAGCGCGCTCGCCTGCGCGGGCTGACACCCCCGGACCCGACTGCGCCACGGACGCGCCCGTGGCCCCGGCCCGGCCCGCGCCACCGCCCGAAGCGGAGGAAGCGGTGCCCGCCGATCCGGCGGCCGCCTCGTCGGCGTCGGTCCCGGCGGATGCGGACCGGGCCGAAGCGGAGTCGGCGGACGCGGACGTGGCGGCAGCGGCCGTCGATCCGGCGGCGGCGGATCCCGCCGCCTTGCGCACGGACCGCAGCGCGCCGCGCAACCGCTCCCCGGCCTCCTCGCCGCGCTTGCCCGCCGAACCGCCCTTACGCGAGGACCTGTCCGGCTGCGCGGGCAACGGCACGACCTTCGTCGCGTCCATCGGCTCGGACTCGGGCTTCTCGGGCGCGTGCAGCACCGAGTTCAGCATCGCCCGGGCGCCCGCGACGTCGAGCCGCTGCGCGGGGTCCTTGGTGAGCAGCCCGTGGATGACGTCCCTGAGCGGGCCCGCGTTCTTCGGCTCCTCCAGCGGCTCGGTCATCACGGCCGTGAGAGTCGCTATGGCCGACCCCTTGTCGTACGGCGGCGCGCCCTCCACCGCCGCGTACAGCAACCCTCCGAGCGACCACAGGTCGGCCGCCGGACCCGGCTTGTGCCCGCGCGCCCGCTCCGGGGAGATGTAGGAGGGCGCGCCGACGAGCATGCCCGTCGAGGTGATGGACGGGTCACCCTCGACCTGGGCGATGCCGAAGTCGGTGAGCACGACCCGGCCGTCCTCGGCGATCAGCACGTTCGACGGCTTCACGTCACGGTGCAGGATGCCCTCGCGGTGGGCCGAGCGCAGCACGTCGAGGACCGCGAGCCCGACCTCCGCCGCACGCTTCGGCTCCAGGAGGCCGTCCTCCCGGATGACCTCGGCGAGCGACTTGCCCTCGACGAGCTCCATCACGATCCAGGGCCGGTCGTCCTCCTGGACCACGTCGAAGACCGTCACGGCGCTGTTGTTGCGGATCCGCGCGATGGCCTTGGCCTCGCGCAGCGTCCGCGTGATCAGCCGCCGCTTCTCCTCCTCGTCGATGTTCGACGGGAAGCGCAGCTCCTTCACGGCGACCGTCCGGCCGAGGGTCTCGTCCTCGGCCCGCCACACCGTGCCCATGCCGCCCCGGCCGAGCACCTTGCCCAGCCGGTAGCGCCCCGCGAGGAGACGCTCCCTGTTGTCCTGACGAGTGTCCTGACGAGATGTGCCCGCCCGCTCCGCCTCCGACATGCGTCCCCTCATACAACCCGCCCTGACAGAGCCTCCATTGTCTCTCACCCGACAAGTGCCCGGCGCCCAGGGGCCCCCTCCCGGGCAGCCGCGGCCACACCCTCCCGGAACCCGGGTGCGACACGCCCGGCGCCGCCTTGCATGATGGGCCCTGACCAGGGAGGAGCCCGTATGCCGCCGATCCGGACATTGCTGGCCCTGCCGGTGGCCGCCGCCCTGTTCGGCCTGCCGCCGGCCGACTCGTCGGCTCTGTCGATGCCGCCCACGGACGCGGTGCTGCCCCTGCTGGTGACGCAGGGCGGAGCCCCGGCCGCCGCCCTGCTGGCCCGGGAGGGAGCCACCACCCGCTACGCCGCGGCCGGGCCGGGCATGGCCCGCTCGGACCACTTCCGCGCCGGCAGCCTCACGAAGACCTTCCTCGCGACGGTCGTACTGCAACTGGCCGCCGAGCACCGGCTGTCCCTGACCGACACGGTCGAGCAGCACCTGCCCGGCCTGGTGCGGGGCGCCGGCAACGACGGCCGCGCGCTGACCCTGCGCTCCCTGCTCACCCACACCAGCGGCCTGCACGACTTCACCACGGACACCGACGGGGCCGCGCCCGTCACCCCCCGTCAGGCGTTGAACCTGGCTCTCACCCACCCTCCGGCCGAACGCGGCCGCTTCTCCTACTCGAACACCAACTACGTGCTGCTCGGCCTGGTCGTGCAGCAGGTGACCGGCCACCCGTACGCCACCGAGGCCGAACGGCGCATCCTCACCCCCCTGCGTCTGACGGGCACCTCCTTCCCCGGCTCGCGCTCCACGCTGCCCTCCCCCCACGGCCGGGCCTACACGGCCGACGGGACCGACGTCACCGAACTCGACCCGCGAGTGGCCGGAGCCGCAGGCGAGTTGGTGACCACGCTCGCCGACCTCGACCGCTTCTACGGGGCCCTGCTCGGCGGCCGGCTGCTGCCCCCGCACTGGCTGCGCGAGATGCTCGACACCCGTGCCGCACACGGCGCGTACGGCATGGGGCTGTTCCCCGAGAAACTTCCGTGCGGCACGACGGTGTGGGGGCACAACGGGCACATATCCGGCAGCTACGTGCGCACCGCAGCCACCGTCGACGGCCGGCGAGTCCTCACCTTCCGCGTGAACACGGACGCGATAGCCGACCCCGGCCTTGAACCCGCGGTGCTCGCGGCCGAGTTCTGCCCCCGCACCTCGTAGAACGACCCGCCCCCGAACGAAGATCCCACCTCCCGCCACTCGTTCGAGTGACATCCGCAGGAACTTTGCCGTCGGTCTGCAACGGCACGGTCTGGGACGACACGATGCGCAGGCTCCGCAACGGCACGATCTACAACGGCACGATGTCCGGCGCCCCCAGCCGCGCCGCGTCCGCCGTCAGGTCGTCGGGCTGCCGCTGCGACTCCCGCTCGGCCTCCACCCGCTTCTGGTAGTGCTCGACCTCGCGCTCGATCTGGTCCTTGTCCCAGCCGAGCACCGGCGCCATCAGCTCGGCGGCGTCCCGCGCGCTGCGCGTGCCCCGGTCGAAGGTCTCGATCGAGATGCGTGTCCGCCGGGTCAGCACGTCGTCCAGGTGCCGCGCCCCCTCGTGGGAGGCCGCGTACACGATCTCGGCACGCAGATAGTCGTCGGCCGCGACCAGGGGCTCACCCAGCGACGGGTCGTCGGCGATGAGTTGGAGCAGTTCCTCGGTCATCGTGCCGTAGCGGTTCAGCAGGTGCTCGACCCGCACCACGTGGAGCCCGGTCCGGGCGGCGATCCGCGCCCGCGCGTTCCACAACGCCCGATACCCCTCGGCACCCAGCAGCGGCACGTCCTCGGTGACGCACTCGGCGACGCGCATGTCGAGCCCGTGCACCGCCTCGTCCACCGCGTCCTTGGCCATGACCCGGTACGTCGTGTACTTCCCGCCCGCCACGACGACCAGCCCGGGCACCGGGTGCGCCACGGTGTGCTCACGGGACAGCTTGCTGGTCGCGTCCGACTCGCCCGCGAGCAGCGGCCGCAGGCCCGCGTACACGCCCTCGACGTCGTCCCTGCTGAGGGGTACCGCCAGCACCGAGTTCACATGGTCCAGCAGGTAGTCGATGTCCGCGCTGGACGCCGCCGGGTGGGCCTTGTCGAGGTCCCAGTCGGTGTCCGTGGTGCCGAGGATCCAGTGCCGGCCCCAGGGGATGACGAACAGCACGGACTTCTCCGTGCGCAGGATCAGCCCGGTCGTGGAGTGGATCCGGTCGCGAGGCACGACCAGATGGATGCCCTTGGACGCCCGGACGTGGAACTGACCGCGCTCCCCGACCATCGCCTGGGTGTCGTCCGTCCACACGCCGGTGGCGTTGACGACCTGCTTGGCGCGGATCTCGTACTCGCCGCCCCCTTCGACGTCCTGCACCTTCGCGCCGACGACCCGCTCGCCCTCGCGCAGGAAGCCCGTCACCCGCGCGCGGTTCGCGGCCTTGGCGCCGTACGCCACCGCCGTGCGCACGAGGTTCGTCACGTACCGGGCGTCGTCCATCTGGGCGTCGTAGTACTGCAGCGCCCCGACCAGCGCGTCCTTCTTCAAGCAGGGGGCCACGCGCAGGGCGTGAGAGCGCGTCAGGTGGCGGTGCAGCGGGAGTCCGCGGCCGTGCCCCTTGGCCATGGACATCGCGTCGTACATGGCGACGCCCGCGCCGGCGTACAGCCGCTCCCAGCCCTTGTGCTGCAAGGGGTACAGGAACGGCACCGGCTTCACCAGGTGCGGGGCGAGCCGCTCCAGCAGCAGTCCGCGTTCCTTCAGGGCCTCGCGGACGAGCGCGAAGTCGAGCATCTCCAGATAGCGCAGGCCGCCGTGGATGAGCTTGCTGGACCGGCTGGAGGTGCCGGACGCCCAGTCACGCGCCTCGACCAGACCTGTGGACAGGCCCCGGGTCACCGCATCGAGCGCGGTGCCCGCACCCACCACGCCTGCACCCACCACCAGGACGTCCAGCTCGCGCTCGGCCATGGATGCGAGTGACTCGACGCGCTGCGCCGGTCCGAGTATCGCTGTCCTCACCGCTGCCTCCCGCTCGTCGGTCGCGCCGGCCGCACCCGTCGGGTGCGACCCCGTCCGTATCCCCCTGCCCAGATTCTGACCGGGTTGCCCGACTTCAGCCACCACGGGCCCGCAGCCTGTGGACAACGCTCACGGAACACTCACCGAAACTCGGCCGGGCAATCCCACATATCGGTCATATTTACTCCTAGTCTGACATTGCGCTCGCCCGTCCTGTCCACAGGGCTTGCGCCTCTGTCCCACTTCGGCTATCGGGAAGGACGGCCACGCCATGCCCGCAGATCTCGCCGTCATCGGACTCGGCCCGTACGGCCTGCCCCTGGCCCAGGCCGCCGTCGCCGCCGGCATCCCCACGCTCGGCTACCGGACCGGCCCCGAGGCGGGCTCGCTCAGTCCCGCCGAACTGCGCCGGATGCTCTCGGGGGGCTTCCGGCCGACCACCGACCCCGCCGAGCTCGGCCGGGTGCGCACCGCGGTCCTCTGCGCGCCGACTCCGCCCGGAGCGGACGGCGGGCTCGACCTGAACCAGCTGGAAGCGGCCGCCCGCACCCTCGCGGGGCACCTGCGCCCGCACACCACGGTGATCCTGGAGTCACCGGTGTACCCGGGGACGACGGAGGGAATCCTGCGGCCGCTCCTCGAAGAGGGCTCCGGACTGCGGGCGGGCCGCGACTTCCACCTCGCCTACTCGCCCAGCCGTGTCGCACCGGGCAACCGCGACGTCACGCCGGCCACCACGCCCAAGGTCATCGGAGGCCTCACCCCGGCCTGCACCGAGTCGGCCGCCGCGTTCTACGGGCGGCTGACCGACAAGGTGGTCCGCGCGCGTGGCCTGCGCGAGGCGGAGACCGTGCAGCTGCTGGAGACCAACTACCGGCACGTGAACATCGCCCTCGTGAACGAGATGGCCGTCCTCTGCAACGACCTGGGCGTCGACCTCTGGGACGTCGTCCGCTGCGCGGAGACCAAGCCGTACGGCTTCCAGGCCTTCCGCCCGGGCCCCGGCGTCGGCGGCCACTCCGTCCCCCAGGACCTGACCGCCGGCGGCGGCCGCGGGCTGCGCATGGTGGAACTGGCCCGGGAGGTCAACAACCGCATGCCGGGCTACGTCGTCCAGCGCGCCGCCACGCTCCTCAACGAACACGGCAAGTCGGCCCGGGGCGCCCGCGTGCTCCTCCTCGGCGTCACCTACAAGCCCGACCTCGCCGACCTCCAGGGCACCCCGGCCCGCGAGATCGCCCTGCGCCTGCGGGAACTGGGCGCGGCGGTCAGCTACCACGACCCCTACGTCCCGTCCTGGAGCGTCCACGACCACCCGGTCCCCCGCGCGGACTCCCTCTACGAGGCCGCGGCCGACGCGGACCTGACCATCCTCCTCCAGCAGCACCGCACGTACGACCTCCAGGGCCTGTCGGTGAAGGCCCAGCTCCTGCTGGACACACGCGGGGCAGCACCCACGGGGGCGGCGCACCGGTTGTGACAGGGGGCGCGCGGGGTGTGTGAGCCCAGGCGACTGGTGGCATGAGGCACGCCGCGCGGGTACCTTACGGACACAGGTGGAGCCCACCGCAGGGGCTACTGCGGCAGGCTCCTGGATGGATCACGGAGTGTCCGCCCCTAGTTCTCGTGGGGGCGGCCGCTCACCATCCGAAAATCCGCAAGATCCACCTCCTCCGGCACTGCACCGTCCGAAGACGAAGTCGGTCCCAGCGGGTGGGCTTGCGGTGACGTCCCATGGGCGCCCCCTTCCACGACGCCGCCCATTGACCCGGTGGGACGGCACGTCGGAATCGGGCCGGGCCCCGAGGGCGGGGTCCGGACCGTGTCCTTGGAAGGGGGCACCCAGAAGAACCTGGGCGCCGATCAAGG
Source organism: [Streptosporangium] indianense (assembly GCF_021474405.1). Lineage (GTDB taxonomy): Bacteria > Actinomycetota > Actinomycetes > Streptomycetales > Streptomycetaceae > Streptomyces > Streptomyces indiaensis. The sequence continues at coordinate 22,287 of NZ_JAKEIO010000069.1, read as the reverse complement.
ACACTAGCGCCTCGAAACCGCCCTCCCCGGGTCAGAACGGCCCGAAGGCACCCGTGCGCCCCCACACCGGCAACACGCGCCCCGTCACACCCACTTGGGCACGCAGAAGGGCCCGGCCACTCCAGAGTGACCAGGCCCTACTCAGTGCCGGGACGGACTACCGCCGGTGCTGTGAGTCCGCCACCGTCACCTCGACGCGCTGGAACTCCTTGAGCTCGCTGTAGCCGGTCGTGGACATGGCGCGGCGCAGGGCGCCGAAGAGGTTCATCGAGCCGTCGGGGGTGTGGGACGGGCCCGTGAGGATCTCCTCCAGGGTGCCGACCGTGCCGAGGGCGACCTTCTTGCCGCGCGGCAGCTCCTCGTTCACCGCCTCCATGCCCCAGTGGTGGCCCTTGCCCGGCGCGTCGGTGGCCCGGGCCAGCGGGGAGCCCATCATCACCGAGTCCGCGCCGCAGGCGATCGCCTTGGGCAGGTCGCCGGACCAGCCGACACCGCCGTCGGCGATCACGTGCACGTACCGGCCGCCGGACTCGTCCATGTAGTCGCGGCGCGCCGCGGCCACGTCGGCGACCGCCGTCGCCATGGGGACCTGGATGCCGAGCACGTTGCGTGTGGTGTGCGCCGCGCCGCCCCCGAAGCCGACGAGGACACCCGCCGCACCGGTGCGCATCAGGTGCAGGGCCGCGGTGTACGTGGCGCAGCCGCCGACGATCACCGGCACGTCCAGCTCGTAGATGAACTGCTTCAGGTTCAGCGGCTCGTGCGCACCGGAGACGTGCTCCGCGGAGACCGTCGTGCCGCGGATGACGAAGATGTCCACACCCGCGTCCACGACCGCCTTGGAGAACTGGGCGGTGCGCTGCGGGGAGAGCGCGGCGGCGGTGACGACGCCGGAGTCGCGCACCTCCTTGATGCGCTGCCCGATCAGCTCCTCCTTGATGGGAGCCGCGTAGATCTCCTGCAGACGGCGGGTCGCGGTCTCCGCGTCGAGACCGGTGATCTCGTCGAGCAGCGGCTGCGGGTCCTCGTAGCGCGTCCACAGGCCCTCGAGGTTCAGCACGCCGAGGCCGCCCAGCTCGCCGATGCGGATCGCGGTGGCCGGGGAGACGACCGAGTCCATGGGGGCGGCCAGGAACGGCAGCTCGAAGCGGTAGGCGTCGATCTGCCAGGCGATCGAGACCTCCTTCGGGTCCCGGGTACGGCGGCTGGGGACGACGGCGATGTCGTCGAAGGCGTACGCCCGGCGGCCGCGCTTGCCGCGCCCGATCTCGATCTCAGTCACGTCTGTGGCCTTTCCCTGTTGCGTTGCAGCGTCTTCCAGTATCGCCGACGGGCACGACGAGGGCGGCCCCGGATGCTCCGGAGCCGCCCTCGGAAGGCCGGGCCGCTATTTGCGGCTGTAGTTCGGCGCCTCGACCGTCATCTGGATGTCGTGCGGGTGGCTCTCCTTGAGGCCCGCGGAGGTGATCCGGACGAAGCGGCCCTTGGTCTCCATCTCCTCGATGGAGGCGGCGCCCACGTAGCCCATCGTCTGGCGCAGACCGCCGACGAGCTGGTGCAGCACGTTGGCCAGCGGACCGCGGTAGGGCACCTGGCCCTCGATGCCCTCGGGCACGAGCTTGTCGTCGGAGCCGACCTCGGCCTGGAAGTAGCGGTCCTTGGAGTACGACTTGGCCTGGCCGCGGGACTGCATCGCGCCGAGCGAGCCCATGCCGCGGTACGACTTGAACTGCTTGCCGTTGATGAACTGCAGCTCGCCGGGGGACTCCTCACAGCCGGCGAGGAGGCTGCCCAGCATGACGGTGTCGGCACCGGCGGCCAGGGCCTTGCCGATGTCGCCGGAGTACTGCAGGCCCCCGTCGCCGATCAGCGGGATGCCGGCCGGACGGGCCGCGAGGGACGCCTCGTAGATGGCGGTGACCTGCGGGACGCCGATGCCGGCGACCACGCGGGTGGTACAGATCGAGCCGGGGCCCACACCCACCTTGATGCCGTCGACGCCGGCGTCGATCAGAGCCTGGGCGCCATCGCGCGTGGCGACGTTGCCGCCGATCACGTCGACGCCCACGCTCGACTTGATCTTCGCCATCCAGCTGAGGGCGTTGCTGTTGTGGCCGTGGGAGGTGTCGACCACCAGGAAGTCCACACCCGCACCGGCGAGCGCCTGGGCGCGCTCCAGGGCCTCGGGGCTGGCGCCCACGGCCGCGCCGACGAGCAGCCGGCCCTCGGCGTCCTTCGCCGCGTTGGGGTACTGCTCGGCCTTGACGAAGTCCTTGACCGTGATGAGGCCCTTGAGGACACCCGCGTCGTCGACCAGCGGAAGCTTCTCGATCTTGTGGCGGCGCAGCAGCTCCATGGCGTCCGCGCCGGAGATGCCGACCTTGCCGGTGACCAGCGGCATCGGGGTCATGACCTCGCGCACCTGACGCGTGCGGTCCGACTCGAAGGCCATGTCGCGGTTGGTGACGATGCCGAGCAGCTTCTTGTTGCCGTCGGTGACGGGGACGCCGCTGATGCGGAACTTGGCGCACAGGGCGTCGGCCTCGGCGAGCGTGGCGTCGGGGTGCACCGTGATCGGGTCGGTGACCATGCCGGACTCGGAGCGCTTGACCAGGTCGACCTGGTTCACCTGGTCCTCGATGGACAGGTTGCGGTGCAGCACGCCGACGCCGCCCTGGCGGGCCATCGCGATCGCCATGCGGGACTCGGTCACCTTGTCCATCGCCGCGGAGAGCAGCGGGATGTTGACCCGGACGTTGCGGGAGATGCGGGACGAGGTGTCGACCGCGTTGGGGAGCACCTCGGATGCACCCGGCAGCAGCAGCACGTCGTCGTAGGTCAGCCCGAGTGTCGCGAATTTACCGGGCACTCCGTCGACGTTGGCAGTCATGACACCTTCCCCAAATGGCCTTGATCGGTGCGGATGTCCATGCTAACGGGAAGCGGGGCTGTCCCATTCCACGGTTCCGGCCCGCACGGGGCTTCGTATGTTCGTACGGAAGCGGCGCACCGCCTGTTCAACGAAGGGCCGCTGAGGGCCTACTGCTCGGCCAGCGCCCGCAGTCGGCTCAGCGCCCTGTGCTGGGCAACCCGGACCGCACCGGGTGACATTCCCAACATCTGACCGGTCTCCTCGGCCGTGAGTCCCACCGCGATGCGCAGCAGCAGCAGCTCCCGCTGGTTCTCGGGGAGGTTGGCGAGGAGTTTCTTGGCCCATTCCGCGTCGCTGCTGAGCAGGGCGCGCTCCTCCGGACCGAGGGAGTCGTCCGGACGCTCGGGCATCTCGTCGGAGGGGACGGCCGTCGAGCCGGGGTGGCGCATCGCCGCGCGCTGCAGGTCGGCGACCTTGTGGGCGGCGATGGCGAAGACGAACGCCTCGAAGGGGCGGCCGGTGTCCCGGTAGCGGGGCAGCGCGAGGAGCACCGCCACGCAGACCTCCTGGGCGAGGTCCTCCACGAAGTGCCGCGCGTCGCCCGGCAGACGGGACAGACGGGTACGGCAGTAGCGCAGGGCCAGGGGGTGGACATGGGCGAGCAGGTCGTGCGTGGCCTGCTCGTCCCCGTCGACGGCGCGGTGGACGAGCGCACCGATCGCGCCCTGGGCATGGGCCGCCTCGTCGTCGCGCATCGGTCCATGGTGCCTTGCGGCCGCCGGGTCCGCGGCACCGCGCCCGTTGTTGTGCACTGAAGCGTTATGAGCAGGTGCGCCGGCACTCATTCCCTGCGCCCTCCCCTTCCGCTCGACCGACTCGTCCCCGAGGAACTCCACACCCTCAAGGATGCGGCATCCGCGGCGAAACGAGCAGCGGGCACCCTGCGGGCTCCGGGCCCACCCGCGCCCACCTGGTTTTCCTCGCCCGCGGCACGACCGCTGGGACCTGTCGTTCGGATCATGTCGGGGGCATGGGTCCTCGCTCGCACCCCGCCGGGCTGTCGACCTCGCCCGGGCGGGCCCGGATCCCCGGCGCCGGCGTCGGCCGCCGGCGTCGACGCGTGCGGGTACGGCTCCCGCGGGGGCATCCCTGTGCCCCCGCTCTTCCGCCGAGGCCGGAGCCCCCGCCTCGGAACCGGCCCGGTCCGGGGGACGGGCATGATCCGAGGGACAGGCGTGATCCGAACAACAGGTCCTAGCGCACCAGACCCCACCGGAAGCCGAGCGCCACCGCGTGGGCCCGGTCCGAGGCGCCGAGCTTCTTGAACAGGCGCCGGGCGTGCGTCTTGACGGTGTCCTCGGACAGGAACAGCTCGCGGCCGATCTCGGCGTTCGAGCGGCCGTGGCTCATGCCTTCGAGGACCTGGATCTCACGCGCGGTGAGCGTGGGCGCCGCGCCCATCTCCGCCGAGCGCAGCCGCCGCGGGGCGAGCCGCCAGGTCGGGTCGGCCAGGGCCTGGGTCACCGTCGCGCGCAGTTCCGCGCGGGAGGCGTCCTTGTGCAGATAGCCGCGGGCACCGGCGGCGACCGCGAGGGCCACGCCGTCCAGGTCCTCGGCGACGGTGAGCATGATGATGCGCGCACCGGGGTCGGCCGACAGCAGCCGGCGGACCGTCTCGACGCCGCCCAGTCCGGGCATGCGTACGTCCATCAGAATCAGGTCCGAGCGGTCGGCCCCCCAGCGGCGGAGGACTTCCTCGCCGTTGGCCGCCGTCGTCACGCGCTCTACGCCGGGCACGGTCGCCACCGCACGACGGAGCGCCTCTCGGGCAAGCGGGGAGTCGTCGCAGACGAGGACGGATGTCATGACCGCCCTCCGCAGCTGATGCGCGTCACCTTGAGCCTCCAGGCTGGTACGAAATCGTCACCTGTGCGGTCGACCGTCTCGGACGCGGGCCCGAGCACTTGTTCCTTCAACCGCCTCGCACTCTCAACGACGGTCACTCGAAAGAGTTACGGGGGCGGCTGCCCTCTTCGGCACTCTACGTGAGGGGGCGGACACGGTGGAGACACGCACAGCGGACCCGCGAACTTTCATCACAAGCTATGCCCCATTCAGACCCATTTCTTCCGCTTTGCCAGTGTCTGGAGCTAGATTCGCAATGAGTCATATTTTCATCTCCTTAGATCGTAGTTGTACGGTCGTAGACACCGGATCCGCCCATAACGGCTACAAGGGGTCACGTAATGGCAGATTTCTCCCGCCTTCCCGGACCGAACGCGGACCTGTGGGACTGGCAGCTGCTGGCTGCCTGTCGCGGGGTGGACAGCTCGCTCTTCTTCCACCCGGAGGGTGAGCGCGGTGCGGCGAGGAGCGCTCGTGAGAACTCGGCCAAAGAGGTCTGCATGAGGTGCCCGGTACGCGCAGAGTGCGCTGCTCACGCCCTGGCGGTGCGTGAGCCGTACGGCGTGTGGGGCGGGCTGACCGAGGACGAGCGCGAAGAGCTCATGGGGCGGGCGCGCAACCGGCTGGTGTCGGCGTCGGCATCGGGCGGACACACCGCCTCGAACAACTGAAGGAACGTTTCTGCGAAGGCACGCGCACGCGTGCCGTTGGTTTTTGACGCGGGTGGCCGCTACGGGCGGCGGGCGGCCCGGGCCAGCTGGTCGAGTGTTGCCGCCACGGCCGGGACCTGTGCGAGGTCGGGCAGGGTGAGCGCGACGATCTCCCGCCGCACCGCCGGCTCGAGCCGCACGGCGCGCACGCCCCGGGGCCGGACCGACTCGACGGCCAGCTGGGGCAGCACGGCCACGCCCAGGCCGGCGCCGACGAGGCCGACGACCGCCGGGTAGTCGTCGGTAGCGAAGTCGATGCGCGGGGTGAAGCCGGCCGCCGCGCACACCTCGACCAGCTGTCCGCGGCAGCGCGGGCAGCCGGCGATCCACGGCTCCTCGGTGAGCTCGCCGATCGCGACGGACTCCGCGCCCGCGAGCCGGTGGCGCTCCGGCACGAGCGCGACGAGCCGGTCCGACAGCAGCGGCCGTACGACGAGGTCGTCCCACTCCTCCGCGCCGGCCGCCCCCTCGTAGCGGAACGCGAGCGCCACGTCGCAGTCACCCTCGCGCAGCAGGCCGACGGACGCAGGCGGTTCGGCCTCCTCCAGGAAGACCCGGGTGCCGGGGTGCGCCTCGCGCAGTGCGGCGAGGGCCGCGGGGACGAGGGTGGAGCTGCCGCTGGGGAAGGAGACGAGGCGGACCCGGCCCGCGCGCAGCCCGGCGATGGCGGCGACCTCCTCCTCCGCGGCCGTGAGCCCGGAGAGGATCCCGGCGGCGTGCCGCACCAGGGCCTCACCGGCCTGGGTCAGGCGCATCTCGCGTCCGGTGCGGATCAGCAGCGGTGTGCCGACGGAGGTCTCCAGGGCCTTCATCTGCTGGCTGACGGCGGGCTGGGTGCAGCCCAGCTCGCGGCCCGCCGCCGAGAAGGATCCGGTGGTCGCGACGGCACGCAGGACACGGAGATGACGAGCTTCGATCACCCTTCGAGGATAGCGAGGATAAGTCACTCTTTGATGTCGCCTCCGATATCGCGTCGACGCTTTGGGGAACGGTCGCCTACCGTGCGGGCATGAAGCTTCTGTCAGTGAATCTGGGCCACGCCGTGGCCGTGCCCTGGACGGACCACCCGGAGGGCGTGACCGGGATCGACAAGCGGCCGGTGGACGGTCCGGTACGGGTGTCCGCGCCCGGTCCCAAGGGCGTCGGCGGGAGCGGACTGGCCGGGGACACGGTGTGCTCGCTGAAACACCACGGCGGCGACGACCAGGCGGTGTACGCCATGGCCCGTGAGGACCTGGACGAGTGGGAGCGCGAGCTGGGCCGGACGCTGTCCGACGGCGCGTTCGGCGAGAACCTCACGACCCGCGGCCTGGACGTGTCCGGTGCCCTGATCGGCGAGCGCTGGCGGATCGGGCCCGAGGTGGTGCTGGAGGTCACCTCCGGGCGGATCCCGTGCCGTACCTTCCAGGGCCACATGGGCGAGAAGGGCTGGGTGAAGCGGTTCACGCAGCGCGGGGCGCCGGGGGCGTATCTGCGGGTGATCGTGCCCGGGGAGGTCCGCGCGGGCGATGCCGTCGAGATCGTGCACCGGCCGGGCCACGAGGTGACCGTTACCCTCCAGTTCCGTGCGGTGACGACCGAGCGGACGCTGCTGCCTCGGGTCCTGGCGGCGGGCGCGGCCCTGCACCCGGAGGTGCTGCGGACGGCCCGGGAGTACGAGGACAAGTACGGAGCCTGACGGCCGCTCACCACGCCCGTCTCCACGGACCCTTCACCACGGACGGCCCCCCGGGGAAGCGGATGCACGCGGTCCGGGTCACTACCCTTCTGCCATGACAACGGCTCTGATTACGGGATCGACGGCAGGCATCGGGGCCGCGTTCGCGCGGCGACTGGCGGCGGACGGGCACAACCTGGTGCTGGTGGCCCGCGACACCAAGCGGCTTCGGGAACAGGCGACCGAGCTGCACGACCGGCACGGCATCGAGGCGGAGGTGCTGACGGCCGACCTGGCGGAGGACGAGGGCATCGAGGCGGTGGCCGGACGCCTCGGCGACCGCAAGAACCCCGTCGACCTGCTGGTCAACAACGCCGGGTTCGGCAACAAGGGCCGCTATCTGGACGTCTCCATGGCCGATGAGCTGCGGATGCTGAAGGTGCACTGCGAGGCGGTGCTGCGGCTGACGTCGGCGGCGACCTCGGCGATGCGCGAGCGCGGCCGCGGCGGCGTCGTCAACGTCGCGTCGGTGGCCGCCTTCGTCCCCCGGGGCACCTACGGCGCCTCCAAGGCCTGGGTCGTGCAGTTCACGCAGGGCGCGGCCCGCGACCTGGCCGGCAGCGGCGTACGGCTGATGGCGCTCTGCCCGGGGTTCGTGCGCACCGAGTTCCACGAGCGGGCCGGGATGGGCACCGACAACATCCCGGGCTGGATGTGGCTCGACGCGGACAAGCTGGTGGCGGCGGCGCTGCACGACCTGGCGCGCGGTAAGACGCTGTCCGTCCCGGACCCGCGCTACAAGGTGCTGCTGGGGGCGGCGAAGCTGGTGCCGCGGGGGATGCTCGGGGCTGTTTCCTCCAGGACCGGGCGGAAGTACGGGCCGCAGTAGCCGCACGCGGCCCGGCCGGGTCCGGTCGGCTGCTCCCCTCCGCGTCGGCCCTCGTGCACCGGGAGGCACCGGGGCCGTCCCCTTGGGACAATGAAGCTGTTTCAGCCGGACTCAGGGGGGCCGGAGGCGAGATCATGACCTTCGTACAGCTCATCGAATGCAGGACCAGCCGGCTCGACGAGATGAACCGGCTGATGGACCGGTGGGTCGAACAGACCAAGGGGAAGCGGACCGCGTCGCACAGTGTGGTGGCCAAGGACCGGGCCGACGCCTCGCACATCGTGGAGATCGTGGAGTTCCCGTCGTACGAGGAGGCGATGCGCAACTCCGGGCTGCCGGAGACCGACCGGATCTTCCAGGACATGGTGGCGCTGTGCGAGGAGACGCCGACCTTCACGGACCTGGACGTGGTGCGGGACGAGCAGCTGTACGCGGCGACCGCGCGCAGGTTCTTCGAGCTCGCGCCGGGCCAGGGGGACGCGCCGCCGTTCAACGACGTGTTCGTCGAGGACTACCACGACCACGATCCCGGCAATGTGCAGGACGTCATCGGGCTGGACGCGCTCCGGCGCGAGGTGGAGGTGTGGCGGGGCGGGTTCGACTTCTCGTTCACCATCGAGGACCAGATGGCGCAGGGCGACCGGGTGTGCACCCGGTGGACCTTCCACGGGCGGCACACCGGCGAGTTCCTCGGGATCCCGCCGACCGGTCAGGAGGTCACCATGACCGGGACGACCGTCCACCGCTGCACTCCGGACGGAAAGATCGCCGAGGGCTGGTGGCAGTACGACCGCCTGGGGCTGATGCAGCAGCTCGGGGTGCTCGAACCGCTGGAGCTGTGACGCCGGGGGTTCCTCCGGTCGCCCGGCTGGCGCGCCGATGGGGCACGCGCGGGGTGGTGCGGGTGCATACGTTCCGGACATGCCTTCCCACTCCTGCGCGTGCCACGAACCGGGGCAGGCGGCCACGGGTGAATCGCCCACCAAGCTCAAGGCTTCCGACGTGAAGATCAACGTCACGGAGTTCGGCCGCGGTAAGTCCTGGTGAGCCGTCGGCCCAGGACGAAGGTGCTCGGGACGCGGGAGCCGCTGGACGGCTAGTCGCCGCCCCCGCCGTCGCCACCGCCGCCGCCGGGTTCGTTGTCGTCGCTGCCGCTGCCGAGGTTGCTGAACCAGGGGCGGTCCCAGGTGTCGTCGTCCGTGTTCCGGCAGGAGTGCACGGCACGGAACCTGGCCAGGCCCGTCGTATCGCCGAGGCCGAAGGACACGGCGACCGCGTGTGCCATGACGGCGTCCAGCGGGTCGGGGCTCTCGTGGCGCACGTCGGCCAGTGGCAGCAGCACCGAGCCGGGCGGAGGTCCGGGCCGCCGCCCGGGGCGGATCAGCAGCGCGACCCCCCGGCCGTCGCGCAGCAGCCACGAGCTCTCCGCGGTCTCACGGCGCAGGGTCCATCGCCGGCCGGGCAGGCCTATCTCCACGCTGCTCTTGGACTTGCGGAACTTCTTCTGCAGGATCAGCCGGGCGCCGACGTCTCCCACGGTCATGACCAGGCCGCTGCCCGGAACCGTCGAGTCACCGCGGAACCCGTAGGGGGCTCGCAGGCGCACGGCAGGAGCGCCCGGGCCCCAGACGTCCACCCGGACCAGGCGCCGGTCCACGGCGACGGCGATCCGGCCGACGGGGCCCGGTGCGTAGCGCCGGGCGATCCACAGCGGCACGCCCTCCACCTGCGCCCGTGCGGCGAGGGCGGCCACGTGCTCGGGCCCCCCGCACCTGCGCACGGCGAGGTCGCCGAGCGCATGAGCGAAGTCGGCGGCCCGGCGCACCTTCAGGGGTGTCGTGGTGCCGGTCGCACGGGTGACCGGGACGACGCCCGGGCCCTGGGGCAGTGACTCCACGGGGCGTTCGGTGCCGCCGCCGCCGAGCCAGCGTCCGCGCTGATACGCCTCGGCCATGGCGGCGACGTTCAGCTCGTCCAGCGGTGTGGTCCGGCCGCCTCTGCGCAGCCGGTCCTCGGTGAGTTCCGCGGTACGCGCCAGCGGGTTGCGGGACCGTTCCTGATAGAGCACCTGGCTCATCGCCACCCCCTTCTGTTCCGGTGTCCAGGACACCGCCGACCGCCGCCGCGGTTCCCGGGCCGGTGGAGGGGAACGGTGAGGGCCCGGCACCCCGTTTCCGGGATGCCGGGCCCTCACTCAGGCTCTGGCGACTTGGTCGTCAGTGGGCGTGGCCGTGGCCGTGGCCCGCGGCGGCCGGCTCCTCCTCTTCCTTCTTCTCGACGACCAGGGTCTCGGTCGTGAGGAGGAGGGAGGCGATGGAGGCGGCGTTCTCCAGGGCGGAACGGGTGACCTTGACCGGGTCGATGACGCCGGCCTTCACCAGGTCGCCGTACTCGCCGGTGGCGGCGTTGAAGCCCTGGCCCTTGTCGAGCTCGGCGACCTTCGAGGTGATGACGTAGCCCTCGAGGCCGGCGTTCTCGGCGATCCAGCGCAGCGGCTCGACGGCGGCGCGGCGGACGACCGCGACACCCGTGGCCTCGTCGCCGGTCTTGCCGAGGTTGCCCTCGAGGACCTTGACGGCGTGGACCAGCGCGGAGCCACCACCGGAGACGATGCCCTCCTCGACCGCGGCGCGGGTCGCGGAGATGGCGTCCTCCAGACGGTGCTTGCGCTCCTTGAGCTCGACCTCGGTGGCGGCACCCACGCGGATGACGCACACGCCGCCGGCCAGCTTCGCGAGGCGCTCCTGGAGCTTCTCGCGGTCCCAGTCGGAGTCGGTGGTCTCGATCTCGGCCTTGATCTGGGCGACGCGGCCGTGCACGTCGTCCTTCTTGCCGGCGCCGTCGACGATGGTGGTGTCGTCCTTGGTGACGGTGACGCGGCGGGCGGAGCCGAGGACGTCCAGGCCGACCTGGTCGAGCTTGAGGCCGACCTCCTCGGAGACAACCGTGGCACCGGTGAGGACGGCCATGTCCTGCAGCATCGCCTTGCGGCGGTCGCCGAAGCCGGGGGCCTTCACCGCGACGGCGTTGAAGGTGCCGCGGATCTTGTTCACGACGAGGGTCGACAGGGCCTCGCCCTCGACGTCCTCGGCGATGATCAGCAGCGGCTTGGAGGCGTTGGCCTGGATGACCTTCTCCAGCAGCGGCAGCAGGTCCGCGATGGCGGAGATCTTGCCCTGCGTGATGAGGATGTACGGGTCGTCCAGGACGGCTTCCATGCGCTCCTGGTCCGTCACGAAGTACGGCGACAGGTAGCCCTTGTCGAAGGCCATGCCCTCGGTGAAGTCCAGCTCCAGACCGAAGGTGTTGGACTCCTCGACGGTGATGACACCGTCCTTGCCGACCTTGTCCATCGCCTCGGCGATGAGCTCGCCGACCTGCTGGTCCTGGGCGGACAGCGCGGCGACGGCGGCGATGTCGGACTTCTCGTCGATCGGGCGGGCCGTGGCGAGCAGGTCCTCGGACACAGCGGCGACGGCGGCGTCGATGCCCTTCTTCAGGGCGGCCGGGGAGGCACCGGCGGCGACGTTCTTCAGGCCCTCGCGCACGAGCGCCTGGGCGAGCACGGTCGCGGTGGTCGTACCGTCACCCGCGATGTCGTTGGTCTTGGTCGCCACCTCCTTGACCAGCTGGGCACCGAGGTTCTCGTACGGGTCCTCGACCTCGACCTCACGGGCGATGGTCACACCGTCGTTGGTGATGGTGGGAGCGCCGAACTTCTTGTCGATGACGACGTTGCGGCCCTTGGGGCCGATCGTCACCTTGACCGTGTCGGCAAGCTTGTTGACGCCGCGCTCGAGGGCGCGACGGGCGTCCTCGTCGAACTTCAGGATCTTCGCCATGGGAGCGTGAGCCCTCTTCCGGAATCTGGGATATACGGCACTGCGCCCCGGGCGCCCGGCTTATTGGCGATCGCGGGGGCCAGGGGCGCAGTTCAAAGCAAGGTGCTTGGGGTGAATTACTTCTCGACGATCGCGAGCACGTCGCGGGCCGAGAGGACGAGGTACTCCTCGCCGTTGTACTTCACCTCGGTGCCGCCGTACTTGCTGTAGAGCACGACGTCGCCGACGGAGACGTCGAGCGGAAGACGGTTGCCGTCCTCGAAGCGGCCCGGGCCCACGGCCAGGACGACGCCCTCCTGGGGCTTCTCCTTGGCGGTGTCCGGGATGACCAGGCCAGAGGCGGTGGTCTGCTCGGCGTCGAGCGGCTGGACCACGATGCGGTCCTCGAGCGGCTTGATGGCAACCTTGGAGCTGGTGGTCGTCACGATCCGACCTCCCCCTTCGGAGATCTCACGGGGTTAACTGTCTGAGGTGGCGACCAGGTGGATCCGTCGTCGCGGGTGCCGGACCTGCCCGTCGCTGTGTTGGCACTCTCCTAGGGGGAGTGCCAGAGCCGAGACTATGACTGCGATTAGCACTCGGTCAAGCGGACTGCTAATTGCCGACGGCGCGTCGGACAGATGCCCTCTCCAGGTGGTCCTCCAGCCGCCCCACCCGCAGCCCCCGTTCCCCGATCTCCCGCAGCAGACGCCCGGTCCGTTCCGAGAGGGTCGGGGACCCGGTATCGCCGGACGGCACCGAGACGATGTCACCGGCCCGCAGACCGCGCGCGCCCCGGGTGTACGTCAGTTCGCCGTCGGCACCCAGGGACGCGCGCCACAGGACGACCGCGGTGATGCCGCAGTCGGCGGCGGCGCGCAGGGTCGTGGTGTCGTAGGTGCCGTAGGGCGGACGGAAGAGCCGGGGGGTGACCCCGAAGCGGGAGCGGAGTTTGTGCTGCTGGCCGCAGATCTCGGCGCGCTGCCCGGCGTAGGGCAGGCCGCGCAGGGCGGCGTGGTCGAGGGTGTGGTTCTGGAGGGACGCGCCGACCGCGCGCAGCCGGGCGAAGTGGCCGTAGCCGGGCCCCACGACGCTGTCGGTGAGGAACATGCTGACCGGGAGCCGCCGTTCGCGGACGAGGTCGATGAAGCGGGGGTCGCGTTCGGCACCGTCGTCGTAGGTGAGGAAGACGACGGGCTCGCGGGTGGGGACGTGGTCCACGACGGGCGGCAGCCCGCGGGTGTCGCCCACCGCGCGGGGCGGGTCCTGCGCCCGGCCGTCGGCGGCGCCGGGCCGCTCCCCCGCGCCCCCGGCGCAGCCGGTCAGCAGGGCCGCGCAGAGCACGGCGGCGGCCGTCCGCCTCACAGGTAGTCCTCCAGCCGCGCGACCGTGTAGCCCTGGGCCGTGACCTTGTTCAGGAAACGGCGGACCATGTCGGCCATCGTGCCCTTCCACTGGTCGCGCCCGCGGAAGTGCGTGAGGACGATGTCGCCCGGGCGCAGCCTGCGGCCCCCGTCGCGGTACTCCCAGTGGTCGGCGAAGACCTCCTCGTTCCACAGCGGCACGTACGCGATGCCGCAGTCCTTGGCGGCGCGCAGGGTCGACCGGTCGTAGCTGCCGTAGGGCGGGCGGAAGAGTGTGGGGCGTGCGCCGAAGCGCCTCTCCATGTAGCGCTGCATGCCGCAGATCTCGCGCTTCTGCGCCTGGTACGACATGCCTCGCAGGTTGGGGTGGTACAGCGTGTGGTTGTGCAGCGCCACGCCCCCGGACTGCATCCTCCGGAAGTAGCCGGGGTCGTCCTTGACCAGGTAGCCGCTGAGGAAGGCGCTGTACGGCACGTCGAGGTCGCTCATCATCCGCAGGAACGCGGGGTCCTTCTCGGCCCCGTCGTCGATGGTGAGGAAGACGACCTTGTCGCTGGTGGGGATCCTCGTGAAGACGGGCGGCAGGCCCAGCTCCCGGTGGCCTTCCACCTCGAAGCCCTTGCGGGTGGTGATCCTCGGCTTGGTCGCGGGGGCGGGCGGGGCGGCCGACGGGGCCCTGCGCAGGTCCCAGCGGTGTGCGGCGGCGACCCGGGCGGCGTGCGCGGCGCGCAGTCTGGTGGCGTAGGAGTCGAGCGCGCGGGCCGGGGGCGCGTCGAGGGGCTGCTGGCCGCCGGCCGGGGTGACCTGGTCGCCTCCGTCCTGCGTGCAGCCGGAGGCGATGGCGGCGAGGACGAGCACGGCGAGGGCGATCCGTGCGCCGGCGGGCGCCCGCCCAGATGCCCGGCTTTTATCGTTTTGTACGACTGCTCGCATGATGCCGGATCCTCGCAGCCCCCTCCCGGCGATCCCGCCCGACACCGCGACCGACGCCCGACCATCCACCGACTGGCCCACACACCGACCGGGCACCGGGAGCGGGCCCCCTGCGCATGGGCAGCGCCCGACCGGCCCCACCCCCTCTTCCGCCGTGGCCGACAATGATCCGGTGAACGACCTCGACCTCCTCCTCACCCCCGAAGGCAGCGCCCTCCTCGACGAGGTGCGGGACACCGACCCGGCGCGGGAGCTGGCCGTCGCGACCCGGCTGCGCCGCGAGCATCCCGCCGAGCTGGTGTCGGCGGCGCTCGGCCAGGCACGGCTGCGGCAGCGGGCGGTGGCGAAGTTCGGGGCGGAGGACGCGGGCCGGATGTTCTTCACGCCGAACGGGGTCGAGCAGTCGACGCGGGCGAGCGTGGCGGCCTACCGGGCCCGGCGGATGGCCGCGTCGGGCATCACCTCGGTCGCCGACCTGTGCTGCGGCATCGGCGGTGACGCGATCGCGCTGGCCCGTGCCGGAATCCGGGTCCTGGCCGTCGACCGGGACCCGCAGACGGCCGCCGCGGCCCGGGCCAACGCCGAGGCGCTGGGCCTGGCCGGCCTGGTCGAGGTGCGCGAGGCGGACGTCACGGAGGTGGACACGGCCGGATTCGACGCCGTGTTCGTCGACCCCGCCCGGCGCGGCGGCCGGGGCCGGATCTTCGACCCCGAGGCGTACTCGCCGCCCCTGTCCTGGGCGGTCTCCGCCGCCCGCCGGGCGCCCCACGCCGCGCTGAAGATCGCCCCCGGCGTCCCGCACGAGGCGGTCCCCGAGGACGCCGAGGCCGAGTGGATCTCCGACGGCGGAGACGTCAAGGAGGCCGTGCTGTGGTTCGGCACGGAGCCGGGGGCGGTCCGGGCGACCCTCCTGCCCGGCCCCCGCAGCCTGCTCTCCCGCGGCCTGCCCGACCCGGACGTCCGCCCGCCCGGCCGCTACCTCTACGAGCCCGACGGCGCGGTCATCCGGGCCCACCTGGTCGCCGAGGTGGCCGACCAGGTCGACGGCGGCCTGCTCGACGCGACCATCGCGTACGTCACGGCCGACGCCCTGCGCCCGACCCCGTACGCCACGGCCTACGAGATCACCGATCACCTGCCCTTCAACGTCAAGAAACTGAAGGCCCTCCTGCGGGAGCGGCAGGTCGGCACGCTGACCGTGAAGAAGCGCGGGTCGGCGGTCGAGCCGGAGGAGCTCCGCAGGAAGGTCAAGCCGCAGGGCCCGCACGCGGCGACGGTGTTCCTGACCCGGGTCGCGGGAGCCCCGGCGATGCTCATCGGGCACCCCGCCTGACCTTCAGGACGGTTCAGCCGCCCTCCGCAGCAGCAGGTCCCGTTCCCGCTCGTTGCGGGTGAGCGACGCCGCCCGTTCGAACTCCGCCCGGGCCTCCTCCGTACGGCCGAGACGAGCCAGGAGGTCGCCGCGGACGCTGGGCAGCAGGTGGTAGCCGCGCAGGGCGGGATCACCGGCCAGGGCGTCGACGAGGGCGAGGGCCGGTGCCGGGCCCTCCGACATCGAGACCGCCACCGCGCGGTTCAGCTCCACGACCGGCGAGGGGGAACGGGCGGCCAGGAGGCCGTAGAGGGTGGCGATGCGGGCCCAGTCGGTCTCCTCGTAGGTATACGCGTGCGCGTGGCAGGCGGCGATGGCCGCTTGCAGGGTGTACGGGCCCGGGGCGCCGGAAGAGGTGGCCTCGGCCCGGCCCAGCGCGGCGAAGCCGCGGGCGATGAGCATGCGGTTCCAGCGGGAGCGGTTCTGGTCCTTCAGCAGGACCGGCTCACCGGAGGGGCCGGTCCGGGCCGCCGTCCGGGAGGCCTGGAGCTCCAGCAGCGCGGTGAGGCCGTGCACCTCGGGCTCCTTCGGCATCAGGGCCGAGAGCACCCGGGCCAGGCGCAGGGCGTCCTCGCACAGGGACGGGCGCAGCCAGTCGTCGCCCGCCGTGGCGGCGTACCCCTCGTTGAAGATGAGGTAGATGATGTCGAGGACCGAACCCAGCCGGGCGTCGCGGTCGGGGCCGTGGGGCACCTCGAAGGCGACGTTCTTCGTCGCGAGGGTGCGTTTGGCACGGACGACGCGCTGGGCGATCGTCGGCTCGGGGACGAGGAAGGCGCGGGCGATCTCGGCCGTGGTCAGACCGCCCAGCAGGCGCAGGGTGAGGGCGGCGCGGGCCTCGGCGGACAGGACCGGGTGGCAGGCGGTGAAGACCAGGCGCAGCAGGTCGTCGTCGATGCCGTCGGGGTCGGCGGGCTCCTCCGGGGGCGACACGGCCGACAGGTCCCGGCCGATCTCCGCCAGCTTGCGGGCGTAGTTCTCCCGGCGCCGGACCAGGTCGACGGCGCGGTGGCAGGCGGTGGCCATGAGCCAGGCGCCCGGGTTGTCGGGCACCCCGTCCCGAGGCCACTGCTCCAGCGCGGCGACCAGTGCGTCCTGCGCGATTTCCTCGGCGATCCCGACGTCCCGGACGACGCGGGCGACCCCGGCGATGATCCGCGGCGACTCCATACGGAAGACGGTCTCGATGGCCCGGGCGGCACGATCGGCGCGCGGCACGGACGACTGGACCGACTCGGGCAGCGGAACCTCGGCCGGTTCGGAGGCCGGTTCGGACACCGACTCGGGCCGCGAGGCCCTGGCCGGTTCGGAGGCCGGGCTGGGCTGCGAGGCCCTGGCCGGTTCGGACGCCGGGGTGGGCTGCGAGGCCCTGGCCGGTTCGGAGGCCGGGGTGGGCTGCGGGGTCACAGCCCACCATCAGACACCCCTCGTGCCGCCGGGCCAAGCGGAAGCGGCCGCTCGGGCCGGTCAGTCCTCGGCGATCTGCCGGACCTCGGCGGTGATCGTCCAGTAGTCCTCGTGGAGCGACAGGAACCGCTTGGTCCACTCGATCGCCTCGGCCTTGTCCTTGCACTGGCTGATCGAGTAGCCGCCGATGACCTCCTTGGACTCGGTGAACGGCCCGTCGGTGACGGACAGCCGTCCGCCCTCCCAGGTCACCCGGCTGCCGTCCGACGTCGGTGTCAGCCCGGCCGTGTCGAGCATGACCCCGGCCTTGGTGATCTCCTCCAGCAGCTTGCCCATCCGCTCCATGAGCTCGGGGCTCGGCCCCTCGGCGGGGGCGTTCTTCTCGTCGATGCGGATCAGGGTGAGAAAGCGCGGCATGGTGACTCCTCGGGATCTTCGAACAGCGGGGCTCCTCCCCGCTCTCACCCTTGCGTCGATCGGGAGGCCGCCGGATCGACACGCGCGCCGGATTTTCTGCGAACTTTTCCTCCGGGGCGCGTTGTCCCAGGTCAGCGCAGCGACTCCCACAGCTTCCGGGCCTGCGGCTCCTGGGCCACCACCCGGTTGGGATCCGACGGGGCCCGCACCACCGGCATCATCACCGTCCGCACCCCGCTCGCCGAGAGTCCCTTCAGGCTCTGCCCGAGACGGGTCAGTTCGGCGAGGGAGTCCAGGCCGGTGTCGGCGGTGAGGCCGGCGGTGACCGTGTCGGCGACGCGGTACAGCTCGGCCGGGTCCGTGAGCAGGTCCTGGGCGGCGATCTGCTCCAGCAGGGCCTTCACCAGCTGCTGCTGGAGGCCTATACGGCCCAGGTCGCTGCCGTCGCCTACGCCGTGCCGGGTGCGGGCGAACGCGAGGGCCTGGGTGCCGTCCAGGTGGTGGGTGCCCGCCTTCAGCCGCAGGTGGCTGTCCTCGTCCGTGATGTCCTCCTCCGTGGTGACGGTGACACCGCCGAGCGCGTCGACCAGCCGGGCGAAACCCGAGAAGTCGATTTCGAGGTAGTGGTCCATGCGGACGTTCGTCATCGCCTCGACCGTCTTCACCGCGCAGACCGGCCCGCCCACCTCGTAGGCGCTGTTGAACATCGCGAGGCGGGCGACGCGCGTCGAGCCGCCGGAGGGGCGCGGGCAGGACGGGCGGGTGACCAGGGTGTCGCGCGGGATGCTCACCACCGTCGCGGTGGTCCGCCCCGCGTCCAGGTGGACGACCATCGCCGTGTCGGAACGGGCGCCCGAGCTGTCGCCGCCGCCGAGCCTGCGGTTCTCCTTGCCGCTGCGCGAATCCGAGCCGAGCACCAGGATGTTGAGGGCCTCGCGCGGCGGCGCCGATGCCGAGGGCGCGGGTGTGGTCACCGGCTTCGGTGGCCGGTCGTCGCCCAGTGCGCCGTCGATGTCGACGCCGGTGATGTTGTCGCTGAGATGCCAGTAGGCCCAGCCGGCCGCTCCGGCGCCCAGCACCAGCGTCCCCGCCAGGATGAGGCCGGCCGCTTTCAGCCCTCGCGATCCGCCCGCTTCGGGACCCTCGTCCCCGTGGTGTCCCGTCACGGGCAGGAACATAAGTCCGAATTATGACGGGCAGGGATCTCAGGGCGTCCTTCTTCGGAAATTCTCAAATTTCAGGGTGCGAGCGGGTCGAAAGTTTCGTTAGTGCAGCCGATTGACTTCGGTTCGGTGCGGGGATGTCCGGAAACACCCGTCGACACGGCCCCTACCGCTCCGCGGGCGCCGCCGTACTGCTGCGCACCACCAGGCTCGTCGCCAGCTCCACCCGGGTCGCCGCCGGAGTCCCCCCGTCACGCCCGAGGTCGAGCACCAGTTTGGCCGCCGCCTCGGCCATCTCGGTCAGCGGCTGCCGCACGGTCGTCAGCGGCGGCCCGACCAGGGGCGCCACCGGCAGATCGTCGAACCCGACCACGCTCAGGTCCTCGGGGACGCGCAGCCCCAGCTCGCGCGCGGCCTCGTACAGCCCGAGCGCCTGGAGGTCGTTCCCGGCGAAGACCGCGGTCGGCCGGTCCGGGCGGCGCAGCATGTCCAGGCCGAGCCGGTAACCGGCCTCGTGGTGGAAGTCGCCGCTCGCGATCAGAGCGGGGTCCACGGGCAGCCCGGCCGTCTCCAGCGCGGCCCGGTAGCCGTCGATCCGGGCCCTGCTGCACATCATCTGCGAGGGCCCACTGATCGCACCGATCCTGCGGTGCCCCAGCTCGACCAGGTGCCGGGTGGCGGCGAGCCCGCCCTGCCAGTTGGTCGCGCCGATCGACGGCACGTCGGCGCCCGGGTCTCCGGCCGGGTCCATCACCACGAACGGGATGGAGCGGCTGGTCAGCAGCGCCCGCTGCGACTCGTCGAGCCCGGACAGGACCAGGATCACGCCGTGCGGCCGGCGCGCGGCGACCTGGTCGGCCCAGGTCCGCCCGGGGGTGAGCCGCCCCGCGCTCTCGGACAGCACGACGCTGAGCCCGGCGTCCCGGGCCACGTTCTCCACGCCCCGGATGACCTCCATCGCCCAGGCGCTCTCCAGCTCGTGGAAGACGAGGTCGATCAGGGGCGAGCGGGTGGCCTCGGCGCGGCGGCGCCGGTAGCCGTGCGCGCGCAGCAGATCCTCGACGCGGGACCGGGTGGCCGGGGCGACGTCGGCCCGGCCGTTGAGGACCTTCGAAACAGTCGGCGCGGAGACGCCCGCCTCACGGGCGATCTCGGCGAGCGTCGCGGTCTGCGCGGTGCGCCCCTCTGTCCGGGTCTGTGTCCGGCTTTCAACGGGCTCCGGGGATGTCATGGCGGCGATCGTAACCCTCCCGGCCCCCTTGACGAAGTCCTCGCACCACCATAGGTTCCCGGAACATTCGAAGTCTGCAACGAAACATTCGCCGATCCGTTCGTGAGAGGGCCGTCCGTACACCCGACAGGAGCTTCATGACCACCGCGCCCTGGCGTGACCCCGCGTTGCCCGCAGCCGCCCGCGTCGACGACCTGCTCTCCCGGATGACCCTGGAGGAGAAGACCGCCCAGCTGTACGGCGTGTGGGTGGGCGCCGCGACGGACGGCGAAGGGGTCGCCCCGCACCAGCACGACATGACCGCCGACTACGACTGGGACGAGCTGATCGCCCACGGCCTGGGACAGCTCACGCGCTCCTTCGGCACCGCCCCCGTGGCCCCGGCGCTCGGCGCGCAGGCCCTGGCGCGCGCCCAGCGCCGTATCGCCGCGGCGGGGCGGTTCGGCATCCCGGCGATCGCGCACGAGGAGTGTCTGGCCGGCTTCACCGCCTGGCAGGCCACGGCCTACCCGGTCCCGCTGGCCTGGGGCGCGACCTGGGATCCGCCGCTGGTCGAGGAGATGGCCCGCCGCATCGGCGACGATCTGCGCTCGGCCGGTGTCCACCAGGGCCTCGCCCCCGTGCTGGACGTCGTACGCGATCCGCGCTGGGGCCGCGTGGAGGAGACGATCGGCGAGGACCCGTACCTCGTCGGCACGGTCGGCACCGCGTACGTGCGGGGTCTGGAGTCGGCCGGGGTCGTCGCGACGCTCAAGCACTTCGCCGGGTACGCCTCCTCGGCCGGTGCCCGCAATCTCGCCCCGGTACGGGCCGGTGTCCGCGAGTTCGCCGACGTCACCTTGCCGCCCTTCGAGATGGCCCTGCGCGAGGGCGGCGCCCGTTCGGTCATGGCCGCCTACACCGAGACGGACGGCGTCCCGGCCTCCGCGGACCCCGGACTGCTGTCCCATCTCCTGCGCGAGGAGTGGGGCTTCACCGGCACCGTCGTCGCCGACTACTTCGGCATCGGCTTCCTCCAGAGTCTCCACCGGGTCGCCGCCACCCCCGCCGAGGCGGCCCACGCGGCCCTCGCCGCCGGCATCGACGTCGAACTGCCCACCCTCAAGTGCTACGGCCGGCCGCTGCTGGAGGCGGTCCGCTCCGGCGGGATCCCCGAGGAGCTGGTGGACCGCGCGGCCCGCCGCGTGCTGCTCCAGAAGTGTGAACTGGGCCTGCTGGACGAGGACTGGACCCCGGAGCCGACCTCCCGGATCGATCTCGACTCGACGGGCAACCGCATCCTCGCGCGCCGCATGGCCGAGGAGTCGGTGGTCCTGCTCGACAACCCCGACGGCCTGCTCCCGCTGGCCCCAGACACCCGCATCGCGGTGGTCGGTCCCCGGGCGGCCGACGCCCTGGCCATGCTGGGCTGCTACTCGTTCCCCTCCCACGTCCTCACCCACCACCCGGGGGTGCCGGCCGGTATCGAGATCCCGACCGTCCTGGAGGCCCTGCGCACCGAACTCCCCGACGCCAAGGTGACGTTCGCGCAGGGCTGCGACGTGACGGACCCGGACACCGGAGGCTTCGAGGAGGCGATCGCCCGCACCGCCGAGGCGGACGTGTGCGTGGCGGTGCTGGGCGACCGGGCGGGGCTGTTCGGGCGCGGCACCTCGGGCGAAGGCTGTGACGCGACGGACCTCGGCCTGCCGGGCGTCCAGGGGGAGCTGCTGGACGCGCTGGTCGCCACGGGCGTCCCCGTGGTGCTGGTGCTGCTGACCGGCCGCCCCTACGCCCTGGGCCGCTGGCACGGCCGCCTGGGTGCGGTCGTCCAGGCGTTCTTCCCGGGCGAGGAGGGCGGCCCGGCGGTGGCGGGCGTCCTCTCGGGCCGTGTGAACCCCTCGGGCCGTCTTCCCGTCAGCGTCCCGCGGGTGCCCGGCGGGCAGCCCTGGACCTACCTGCAACCGCCCCTGGGCCTGGCGGGCGAGGTCAGCAACCTCGACCCGACCCCGCTGTACGCCTTCGGCCACGGCGGCTCGTACACGTCGTTCACCTGGGAGGACGGCACCCCCGCCGACCCGGCCGGGATCGACACGGACGGCTCCCACGACGTCTCGGTGACCGTCCGCAACACCGGCGACCGCGCGGGCGCCGAGGTCGTGCAGCTGTACCTGCACGACCCGGTGGCCTCGGTGACCCGCCCCGACGTCCGTCTGATCGGCTACCGGCGGCTGGAACTGTCCCCGGGCGAGGCGGCCCGGGTCACGTTCCGCTTCCACACGGACCTGTCGGCCTTCACCGACCGCTCGGGCCGCAGAATCGTCGAACCGGGCACCCTGGAACTACGCCTGGCGGCATCCAGCACGGACGTACGCCACACGACCCGCCTGAACCTCACCGGGCCCGTGAGGGTGCTGGGACGTGACCGGCGGCTGCGGTGCGAGACGGAGGTGTCCCGGGAGACCGGCTGACCGGCCCGGTCAGCCGAGCCCCACCGACTCGAACCGCCAGCGGTGCACCGCCCGGGTGGACAGTTCCAGCCGCCGGTAGCCGATCAGACGGACGTC
>NZ_JAKEIO010000068.1 GCF_021474405.1 [Streptosporangium] indianense | reverse complement strand
GCCGCGGCCAGCCCCTCACCACCCCCTTCGCCTGGGTCCTGGTCCGCCTCGACGGCGCCGACACCGCCCTCCTGCACGCCCTCGACGCCCCCGGCCCCACGGCCGTCCGCACCGGCATGCCGGTCCGCATCCGCTGGGCGGACGAACGCACCGGCGCCATCACCGACATCGCCTGCTTCGAGCCCCACGACGGCCCCCGGGCCGAACCGGCGGGCCTCACCGCAGAGTTCGAGGACCCCGTCACCGGCATCGTCGCCGAGGCGCGCCTCGACTACACCTACTCGCCCGGCCGCGCCCAGACCGCCTACATCAACGCCCTCTCCGGCCGGCGGACCGTCGGTGAGCGCTGCCCGTCCTGCCGCAAGGTGTACGTCCCGCCGAGGGGCGCGTGCCCCACCTGCGGCGTGGCCACGTCCGAGCAGGTCGAGGTGGGCCCGCGCGGCACCGTCACGACGTTCTGCATCGTCAACATCAAGGCGAAGAACCTCGACATCGAGGTGCCCTACGTCTACGCCCACATCGCCCTCGACGGCGCCGGCCTCGCCCTGCACGGCCGGATCGGCGGCATCCCCTACGACGAGGTCCGCATGGGGCTGCGGGTCGAGCCAGTGTGGACCGAGGGAGCCCGCTACCCCGACCACTACCGGCCCACGGGCGAACCCGACGCGGACTACGACACTTACAAGGAGCTGCTGTGACGAGCGCACCGCGGGAACGCGAGATCGCCGTCGTCGCCTTCGCCCAGACCGACCACCGGCGCACCAGCGACGACCTCTCCGAGGTCGAGATGCTGATGCCGGTACTGCACGAGGTCCTCGACCGGACCGGTCTGAAGACCGCCGACATCGACTTCACCTGCTCCGGCTCCAGCGACTACCTCGCCGGCCGCGCCTTCTCCTTCACCCTTGCCCTCGACGGCGTCGGCGCCTGGCCGCCGATCTCCGAGTCGCACGTCGAGATGGACGGCGCCTGGGCCCTGTACGAGGCCTGGACGAAACTCCTCACCGGGGACGCCGACACCGCCCTCGTCTACGCGTACGGCAAGTCCTCGCCCGGCTCGGTCCGCGACGTCCTCACCCGCCAGCTCGACCCCTACTACGTGGCACCCCTGTGGCCCGACTCCGTGGCCCTCGCCGCCCTCCAGGCGCAGGCCCTCATCGACGCGGGCAGCGCCGACGAGCCCGCCCTCGCCGCCATCGCCTCCCGCAACCGCGCGGCGGCGACCACCAACCCGCACGCCCAGCTGCGCGGCCCCGTGCCGCAGGGCGGCTACCTCGTCCAGCCCCTGCGCACCGGCGACTGCCCGCCCATCGGCGACGGGGCCGCCGCCGTGCTCCTCGCGGCGGGGGACCGGGCCCGGGAACTGTGCGCGCGCCCCGCCTGGATCCGCGGCATCGACCACCGCATCGAGGCCCACGGCCTCGGGGTGCGCGACCTGACCGACTCACCGTCCGTCCGCCTCGCCGCCGAGCGCGCCGGAGCGTTCGAGCGGCCCGTCGACACCGCGGAACTGCACGCGCCCTTCACCGCGCAGGAGATCGTCCTGCGCAAGGCCCTCCGGCTGGGCGAGGACGTGCACGTCAACCCCTCCGGGGGAGCGCTCGCCGCCCACCCGATCATGGCCGCCGGTCTCATCCGCGTCGGCGAGGCCGCCGCCCGCATCCACCGCGGCGCGTCCGACCGCGCCCTCGCCCACGCCACGTCCGGCCCTTGCCTCCAGCAGAACCTGGTCGCCGTACTCGAAGGGGAACCCCGATGAGCAAGGAGCCCGTGGCCGTCGTCGGCATCGGCCAGACCAGGCACGTCGCGGCACGCCGGGACGTCTCCCTCGCGGGACTGGTCCGGGAGGCGGCGCGACGCGCCCTCCGGGACGCCGAGTTGACCTGGGCCGACGTCGACGCCGTCGTGATCGGCAAGGCGCCCGACTTCTTCGAGGGCGTCATGATGCCGGAGCTCTACCTCGCCGACGCCCTCGGCGCCGTCGGCAAACCCATGATCCGCGTCCACACCGCCGGCTCCGTCGGCGGATCCACCGCGCTCGTCGCGGCGAACCTCGTCGCCGCCCGCGTCCACGGCACGGTCCTCACCCTCGCCTTCGAAAAGCAGTCCGAGTCGAACGCCATGTGGGGCCTGTCCCTGCCCATCCCCTTCCAGCAGCCCCTGCTGGCCGGGGCCGGGGGCTTCTTCGCACCGCACATCCGCGCCTACATGCGCCGCAGCGGCGCACCCGAGACCATCGGGGCCCTCGTCGCTTACAAGGACCGCCGCAACGCCCTCAAGAACCCCTACGCCCACCTGCACGAACACGACATCACCCTCGACAGGGTCATGTCCTCGCCGATGCTGTGGGACCCGATCCGCTACTCGGAGACCTGCCCCTCCTCCGACGGCGCCTGCGCCATGATCCTCACCGACCGCGCCGGTGCCGCCCGGGCACCACGCCCACCCGCCTGGATGCTGGGCGGCGCCATGCGCAGCGAACCGACCCTCTTCGCCGGCAAGGACTTCGTCTCCCCGCAGGCCGGCCGGGACTGCGCGGCCGACGTCTACCGGCAGGCCGGCATCACCGACCCCCGCCGTGAGATCGACGCCGCCGAGATCTACGTGCCGTTCTCCTGGTACGAACCCATGTGGCTGGAGAACCTCGGCTTCGCCGGCGAGGGCGAGGGCTGGAAGCTCACCGAGGCGGGCGTGACCGAACTGGACGGGGACCTGCCCGTCAACATGTCGGGCGGTGTGCTGTCCACCAACCCCATCGGGGCCTCCGGCATGATCCGCTTCGCGGAGGCGGCGCTCCAGGTGCGGGGGCAGGCCGGAGAACACCAGGTGGACGGGGCCCGCCGGGTTCTCGGACACGCCTACGGCGGCGGATCGCAGTTCTTCTCGATGTGGCTCGTGGGCGACCGTCCCCCGGAGTCCTGAAAGGTCCCCCTCACGTGCCCTGTTGGCCGTGGGACACGATCGCTAGGCTGGCCGCGGACGACGAATCGGGAGGAGCACCGACGTGGCCGAGACCACCACCCAGCAGCGCCCGCTCGCAGGCTGGGACAAGCCGGAGCTTGACCTCACGGACGCACAGTGGCAGTCCAGCAGCCGGGGGCGGGGGGATGTGCAGATCGCCTTCGTGGAGGGCTTCATCGCCATGCGCAACAGCGCCCGCCCGGAGAGCCCTTCGCTGATCTTCACCCCCGCCGAATGGGGCGCGTTCGTGTCAGGAGCGCGGGAAGGGGAGTTCGACCTCACCTGACGACGGGACGAACCGTTCCGGACGGCCGCGACCCGACGGCCGATCCGGGGGTGTTCCGCCCCCGTTTCCGGACACGCGACCGGAGGCATCTTCCTGGAGCCGCCGCCTGAGTCAGGCTGGCCCCGGGAGGGGACGGTCGGATCCCGGAGGTGAGGAACCCATGAGCACCCTGCCCGTCCTCGCGGCGGTCGACGGTTCGGACGACAGCCTGCGCGCCCTGGAGTGGGCCGTCGACGCCGCCCGCCGGCGCGCGGCACCCCTGCGGGTGGTGCACGTCCGCCAGCACGCCCACTGGGCACGGTCCGACGTGCTCCTGCAGGCGGACCCGCAGGACGACCCCGTTCTCGACCGGGTCCGCGCCCACCTGGCGGGGCGCGCCGATCAGCCGGACACGGAGTACGTCGGCGTGGAGGGCGCGGCCGCCGCCGTCCTGCCCGGACTGGGAGCCGGCGCGCAACTGCTGGTGCTCGGCTCCCGCGGACGCGGCGGCTTCGCCAGCCTGCTGCTCGGCTCCACCAGCATGGCCGCCGCCCGGGACGCCGAATGCCCCGTCGTCGTGGTGCCCCGGCCCGGACGCGAGGCCCAGGGCGAGGCGCCGGGCGGTCCCGGCTCGCGGGTGGTCGTCGGCCTGAAGGCGGACGGCCCCGACGAGGCCACACTCGGGTTCGCCTTCGCCGAGGCCGCCCGGCGCGATGCCCGGCTCCAGGCGGTCGCCGCCTACCCGTGGCCCGCGCAGCCCTGGATGATGCCCGGCGACATGCCTCCACCGGTCGTCGACCAGGACGTCATCGAGGACGAGACCCGGGTCCTCGCCGACGGCTTCCTCGCCCCCTACCGCGAGCGGCACCCGGAGGTCCCGGTCGAACTTCTGCCGTCGGCGGGCGACGCGGCGGGTCACCTCGTCGCGGCCTCCCTGGACGCCGATCTCGTCGTCGTGGGGCGCCACCAGCGGCGTCTGCTGTCACCCGTGCGCATGATGGGCTCCGTCACCCACGCCGTCCTGCTGCACGCCGTGAGCCCGGTCGCCGTCGTGCCGCCGTCGCCCTCGGAGATCTGACCCCGTGGTAATGGATACGGCCGGGCCTATCATCAGGCGCATGCGGGAACCGATCAGCGGAGACGCCCGGCTCGCCCTGGACCTGGCCCTCACCATCCGCCACGACGGCAAGGCGGCGGCGTCGCCGACGACCTGACCGACGCGGCAGGCCTGACCGCGTGGGTCCGGGCCCACCGCGACGACCTGCCGAGCGTCGGCGGCAACCCGTCCGACGACGGGGCGCGGCACGGCGGCCGGCCGACGGCGACGGTGCCGCGGCACAGCGGCAGGCCGACGGTGACTGGGGCGCGGCACGGCGGCCCGCCGACGGTGACTGGGATGCGTTCACCGCAGACGCCGGGCAACTCACCGCCGTGCGTGAGCTGCGGGCCGCCGTTCGCGCGCTCTTCGCCCGGGCCGTGCGCCCCGGCGAGCCGAGTCCCGGACGCGGCCCGGCTCCTGCCCCTGCCGGAAGCGGTGCGGCACCTGAACGAGGCCGCCGCCCGAACCCCCACCGTGCCGGTCCTGGACTGGCCCGCGGGCGCCGGACCGAACGTGCGCCGACGGCCCGTCGGTGCCGGTGACGACCTGACCGCGGCCCTCGCCCACGCCGTGATCGCGTTCCCGCCGAGCTCCGAACGCGACCGGCTGCGGGCCTGCGACGCGCCGCGCTGCGGGCGGTACTTCCTCAAGGAGCACCCGCGCCAGGAGTGGTGCAAGCCGTCCTGCGGCAACCGCGCCCGGGTGGCCCGCCACCACCAGCGGCACAAGGCGACCGCCTGGACGGACCGGCACGGCGCGGGGGCCGTCACCCCACCCGGCACGAGGCGACCGCCTGGACGGACCGGCGCCGCGCCGGTGACCCGCCACCACACCCGGCGCATGGTGTCCACACGGCTCCTCGGCCCGCGCTTCGCAGGCCGGGGCACGTACCATGGGCGACATGTCGTTCCTCCGCCGCCGCAGCGCCACTCCCGCCGGGCCCGACTTCGACGTACTGGCCATGGACCCGGGTGACTGGCCCGGCAACCTGGGTGCGGGACTGCTGCCCGCGCCCGACGGCACCTGCCAGGGTGTCTTCCTGCGCTACGACCTGTTCGGCGGCCGGGGCCCCGCGATGATCATCGGCAATCTTCCGGAGGGCTCCCCGGCCCGTGAGGTCCCCGAGGGAGAGGTCCCCTTCGAGGTGGCCCAGCTGCTGCTGGCACTGGAGAACGACGAGGAGGTCACCGTCGTCGGCACCGAGGACGCCCCGGTGATGCAGGGCGACAACCTGCTGATCGTGCGCCGCGTCAAGCTCTCCGAGAGCCGGATCTCCTGCGTGCAGTTCGACCGCAGCGACAACGTCCTGGTGACCATCGCCGCCTGGGACCGCCCCATCACGGACGACCTCTACGCCCTTCTCAAGCCGCTCCCCGCGGAACTCTTCCAGCAGGGCTGAGCCCGGCCGATCGCACACGAAGGGGCCGTTGCCCACCTGACCAGGTGGGCAACGGCCCCTTCGTCCCCGTCAGCGAGTGCCGACCGCCGCGCGCACGGCGCGCCGGGCCAACTGGCAGTCGTCGTGCAACCGCCGCAGCAGCAGCCTCTGCTCCTCGCCGGTCGGCGCAGCACCCGGGTGGGCCGTGCCCGGTGCCGCCGGGGCCGGATCGTGCATCGAACGCTGCACGGCCGTCTCGTAGGTGCGGATCTCACGCGTCAGCACCAGCATCAGGTTCACCAGGAAGGCATCCCTGGACGCAGTCCCAGCCGACTGCGCGATCTGGCTGATCTGGCGACGGGCGACCGGTGCGTCCCCGAGCACCGACCACAGGGTCGCGAGGTCGTAACCCGGCAGGTACCAGCCCGCGTGCTCCCAGTCCACCAGCACTGGACCGGCCGGTGACAGGAGCATGTTCGACAGCAGGGCGTCGCCGTGGCAGAACTGGCCCATGCCCTGCCGTCCGGAGGCCTGCGCGATCCCGTGCAGCAGTTTCTGCAGGTCGCCCAGGTCCCGGTCGGTGAGCAGGCCCAGCTCGTGGTACCGGGAGATCCGCGCCGCGTAGTCGAGCGGGGCGTCGAACGTACCCGCCGGGGGCCGCCAGGCGTTCAGCCGGCAGATCGCGCCGAGTGCCGCTCTGATGTCCGCCCGGGGCGGTGCCTCCGCCGGGTGCCGCTGGAGGGCCGCCACCCGGCCAGGCATCCGCTCGATCACCAGGGTGCAGTTGTCCGGGTCCGCCGCGATCAGTCTCGGCGCCCGCACGGGTGGGCGGTGCCGGACGAACGAGCGGTACGCCGCTATCTCGTGGCGGATCCGCTCGGACCAGGCAGGCGAGTGGTCCAGTAAGCACTTGGCGACAGCCGTGCTGCGACCGGTCGTGCCGACCAGGAGCACGGACCGTCCGGTGCGGCGCAGCACCTGCACCGGGGCGAACTCCGGACAGATACGGTGCACGGACGCGATCGCCGTGCGCAGCTGCGCGCCCTGGGGGCCGGACAAGTCGAGTCTCCCGCTGAGCGGTTGGGTGCCGAGGACCGCGCCGCGCCGAGCCCGCCCCGCACCGAGCACGGGAGCCGCCGGCCGCGCGGGGGCGAGGTAGGGGCCGCTGTCCGTGGGACGCGGGTGCAGCGACCGGGGCGGTGCGGACACGGAAGATGATGCTGCGTACATGGGCGAAACAGATCCCTTCGTGTGCCTGCGACGACAGCGCACCACCCGGCCCGGACACCCGGGAGGACCCTGGGGAGTGCCCCTGGTGACCGGGGCGGGGTGGCGCGTTCCTACCTGACACCGGATGGCCCATGGCACACCATCTGGCGCACCCTGGCGAACCCTGGCGAATAGTCGCCCGGCAAGTCTCCCCGGGCTACTGTCAACTCAGCCGAGAACCTGGGGGCTTGACGTGAGCGGACAACCCAACACCCGGCTCGCGGACCTGTTCGGCCTGGCCGGCTGGTCCAAGGGCGAACTCGCGAGGCTGGTCAACCGGCAGGCGGCGGCCATGGGCCATCCCCAGCTGTCGACCGACACCTCCCGGGTGCGGCGGTGGATCGACACGGGAGAGATCCCGCGCGATCCGGTGCCGCGGGTGCTGGCGGCTCTGTTCACCGAGCGTCTCGGCCGTGTCGTGACCATCGAGGACCTCGGTCTGGTCCGGCACGGGCGTGCGGGGAAACGGCAGGGCGGCGGGAGCGCCGATGCTCCCGACGGCGTGCCGTGGGCGCCCGAGCGGACGGCTGCGGTCCTCACCGAATTCACGGGAATGGACCTCATGCTCAACCGACGCGGCTTGGTGGGCGCGGGCGCCGCGCTCGCCGCGGGATCCGCACTCAGCAGCGCCATGTACGACTGGCTGCACACCGACCCTTCCCTGGCTGTCGACGCCCCCGACCTCGACCATCCCCTGCACGCCGACCCCGCCGGGTTCGACCGCTACGAGGCCGCCCCCATCGGGTCGCAGGAGATCGAGGAACTGGAGCGCTCGGTCGAGGTGTTCCGCGCCTGGGACGCCGCCCGCGGCGGCGGGCTCCAGCGCAAGGCCGTGGTGGGCCAGCTCAACGAGGTGGGCGGCATGCTCGCCTACCGTCACCCACCCCACCTCCAGCGGCGCCTGTGGGGCGTCGCCGCCAACCTCGCCGTCCTCGCGGGCTGGATGTCGCACGACGTCGGCCTGGAGCCCACGGCCCAGAAGTACTTCCTCATCGCCGCGCACGCGGCCCGAGAGGGCGGGGACCGGCCCCGGGCGGGCGAGGCCCTGTCCCGCGCGGCCCGCCAGATGGTGCACCTGGGCAGGCCGGACGACGCCCTGGAGCTGATGAGGCTCGCCACCTCCGGCTCGGGTGACGAGGTGCTGCCCCGCACCAGGGCGATGCTCTGCACCATCGAGGCCTGGGCGCAGGCGTCGATGGGCAAGGGCCAGGCGATGCGGCGCACGCTGGGGCGGGCGGAGGACCTGTTCGTCTCCGACAAGGCCGACGTCCCGCCGCCGGACTGGATGCAGACCTTCAAGGAGGAGGACCTGTACGGTATGCAGGCCCTGGCGTACCGCACGCTCGCCGAGTTCGAGCCGGGCGCTGCGGCGCACGCCCAGCACTACGCGGAGAAGGCCCTCGCCCTGAGGGTCGACGGCCGGCAGCGGTCGAAGATCTTCGACTACCTGTCGATGGCGTCGGCCTGTTTCATCGCCGACGACCCCGAACAGGCCGACCGGTACGCACGTCTGGCCCTGGTGTCGATGGGATCGAACTCCTCGCACCGTACGTGGGACCGGCTGCGCCAGATGTACCGGCTCACGGCGGAGTACTCCGGCTACCCGAGGATCCAGGAGCTGCGGGAGGAGATCAAGCACGCCCTGCCGAAGACGAAGGGCAGGGGCGGCGACCACGCACCGGCCTGAGTTCCTACGCCGTGACCTTCGCCATCAGTACACAGGCGTTGTCCTCGCGCCCGCCCTCGCCGAATTCCTCGACCACGGTCCCCAGACAGTCCTCCGCGGTGCGGTTCCCGGCCAGACGGGGTGCCAGACCGAGGAGCAGCCCTGCGGCCTCCGGCCCCGTGTGCCCGGGCACCAGTCCGTCGGTGTGCAGGAGCAGCAGGTCGCCCACTTCGAGTGTCTCTTCGGCCTGCCCGTAGACGGCGCCCGAGGTGGCGCCGAGCAGCACGCCGTCCGGTGTGTTGAGCACCCGCCCCGTCCCGTCGCGGAACAGCAGCGGGGCGGGGTGTCCGGCCTGCGCCCACACCAGGGTGCGGGTGGCCGGCCGGTAGCGGCAGCAGACGGCGCTGCCCAGGGCGGGTTGCACGGTGGCGTCGAGTAACTGGTTCAGCCAGGCCATCAACTGCCCCGGCTGCGCGCCGGCCATCGCCATGCCGCGGACGGCACCGAGCAGCATGGTCATGTTCGAGGTGACGCCGACACCCTGCCCGGTGAGATCACCCACGCTGAGCAGCGTTTCGCCGTCGGTCAGTTCGAGCGCGTCGTACCAGTCGCCGCCGATGAGTGTGGCCGTGGAGGCCGGCAGGTGGCGTGCGGCGAGGTCGAGGGTGCGCGGGCCGCGGTGCGGCAGCCGCAGGGAGCCGCGCCACGGTGGCAGCGCGGCCTCCTGCAGCTCGGCCGCGAGCCGCTGTTCGCTCCGCGCTGCCTCCTGCCGGTGGCGGAGCGAGTCACGGGTCTCGCTCACCACCCGCTGGCTGCGGCGCAGTTCGCTGACATCGCGCAGTACGGCCCACATGGACGCGGTGCTGCCGTCGGCGTCGAGCACCGGTTCGCCCATCATGTGCAGGGTCCGTACGTCGTCGCTCCGGCGGGCGATGCGGAACTCGCCGTCGATCGGCCTGGCGTCCACGAGGCAGTTGGTGACCATGGCCGTCAGCTTCGGCCGGTCCTCCTCCACCACCAGCGACGGCAGCTCGTCGAGGGTGAGCGGGGGAGCGGCCGGGTCGCGGCCCAGGATCTGATAGAGCTCTCCGGACCAACTGGCCTGGTCCGTCTGCAGGTTCCACTCGGCGCTGCCGACCCGGCTGAGCAGTGAGCCGGGTGCGGCCTCGGCGGGTTCCGGGGTGGCCGCCGTGGGCAGGGGGCCGTCCCGCAGCTGGGCCAGGTGCTCGTCGAGGTCGTTGAGCTGGTGCAGGGCCAGGTCGTACAGGGCGCGTTGCCAGCGCTCGCGCGGGTGATCGGCTCCCTCCCCCTCGGAGTCGCGGCGCACCGCGTCCACGTCGCCCTTGAGTCGCCGCGTCTGCGAGATGAGCGCGTCGACCGACCCGCGCGGGGGCGGCTGGGCGGCTGGGCGGTCCGCGGAGAGGTGGGACGGCATGACGCACTCCGATGCGGGGACGGTACGACCAAGGCGGACGGAGGGACCGTTACGACTGTTGCACAGCCCGCGACGCCCTGTAAGGGATTCGACGACACACGATACGGTGGTGCTTCTGGCATATGTCACCGTCTCGCGGAGTTACTCCGAGGTAAGCGCCGAGGCTGCTGCCGGGAGATCCAAGTCGCGGCGTACACAGGGGATTTGAGGGAGTGTCGGAACCTCGGTGCGAGGCTGATTCGAGTGTTCGACGACTCTCTGTTCGAGTCTGTGGGTGGGGCTGCGGGGCGGGGCTGCCGGGCGAGTCCCCGGTCGGTCAGTAGCGCAGCACCCCGGCCATGCCGTCCGCCTCGCCGAGTGTGCCGTCCGGTACGAAGCGGACGTCGGCCCCGGTCTCCAGGCACTGCTCGACGATCTCGTCCACGATGTCCTCGCGGGAGTCGAGGTCGTCGGCCTCGGCGGGGATCAGATGGTCCCCGGCGTCGCGGACCGTCACCCGGTAGTTCTCCTCGACGGCCAGCAGCCGGACGCGGCCCTCCCGGGCGCTCTGCCACAGCTCGTCGACACCGGCCGCGAACTCCCGCCGTCCGCGGGCCGTTTCGAGGGCCCGGGCCACGGCGTCCGTGCTCCTGCGGGCCTCTTCCTCGACCACCGGCCGCAGGGCCTGCCACACCGTCTCGGGGGTCCCGTGCGCGAGGCCGCCGTGCGGGACGTGCACCGCGTCCCGGGTGGTGACGCCGACCTCCTCCAGCAGGGAGAGGGCGGCGGGCTCACCCGTCAGGTAGAGCTTCCTCGGGTGGTCGCGCAGCACGGCGGCCATCGCGATGTCGGCCTCGCGGAGGAACTGGCGTGTGCGCGTCTCCTGGAAGGCGCTCGGGGTGTCGCCGATCCGCTGCCGTCGTTCCGGGTCGAAGTTCTCCACGCGCCGGGTCAGCGGGAAGCCGCCGACGCGCGCCGCGGAGACCCGGTCGACGCCGCCGTCCCACAGCGTGACGCGGTCCGCGGCGAGCGAGAGGACCCAGAAGGGCTGTCCGGCCGTCTGGGCGGAGACGAGATTGCGGGTGAGGAAGGTGTCCGAGAGCACGACCCGTTCGGGGACGGGCCGGGCCAGGGACCACACCTGGTGCTCACCGGGGGCGGCGAAGATCGCCAGGCCATCCTCGGCGTGGGTCAGGTCGACCTCGGCCAGGGCGCGGTCGAGGTGCCCGGAGACCTCGGTGCGTCGCTCGCGGGTGACGGCCGGATCGGCCTCCAGCTGCCGCTTGGCCTCGGCGACCACGTTGCGCAGCCGGACCTGATCCTGGGCGTTGTAGGGATCACGCCGGTGTGTCGGGGTCAGCACGGAGACCGCGGGGTAGGGGCGCGGGCGCCGCAGCTCTGACAGGGTCGCGGGAGTCAGAACGTGCTCCATGACAGAACGATAGAGCGAATTCGGCACAGGGGCATGTGGGCCGAACGTGCTCATTCGTCGTCGCGGTCGGAGCCGCAGGAACTGCCGTCCGGCGGCAGGGTTCCGTACAGCAGGAAGGCGTCGACCTTGCCGTGCACGCACTTCGACGAGCCGTAGCCGGTGTGGCCCTCGCCCCGGTTGTCGAGCACCACCGCCGACGATCCGAGCCGCCTGGCCGTCTCCACCGTCCAGCGGTACGGCGTGGCCGGGTCGCCCCGGGTGCCCACGAGCAGCATCCGCGGCGTCTCGACGTCCTTGACGTCGTCGCGGATGTAGTCGGTGCCCTTGGGGCGGCCGTAGCACATCAGGACCTGGGTGAGCCGGTACCGGCCGAACACCGGGGAGGCCTGCTCGTAGCGGGCGCGGAGCCGGCCGAGGTCCTCGGTGACCTGCGCCGCGGAGGGCCGGTCGGGATCGTCGGCGCAGTTGACCGCCATCAGGGCCGCCGGCAGGTTGTCGAGGGGGATGTCCGCCGGGTCGGTGAGTCCGGCGTGCGGGGGGCGCCGCAGCGGCAGAGTGAAGCCGCCGGAGAGAAACGCCTCCAGGCCGCGGGTGTCACCGTCCTCCAGCAGCTGGCCGGCGGCCCGCTGCAGCGAGGGCCACAGCTCCCTGCTGTAGAGGCCCTGCCCGAGCGCCCCCGCGAAGTCCTGACCGGTGAACGCCTCGCCGAAGTCGGTCGGCAGCGGGTCCTTGTCGAGCGACTCGACCACCTCCACGACGTGTTCCCGGGCCTCTCGGGGATCGCGTCCGAACGGGCAGGCGATGTCCTCGGTGCACCAGTTCAGGAAACTCTCCAGCGCGGTCTGCTGCCCCTGGGCGCTCGCCACACCCTGGTCGGTCAGCGGTTCGGTCAGGGTGTCGACGCCGTCCAGCACCATCCTGCCGACCTTCTCGGGGTACTGGGCCGCGTACACCGCGCCGAGCCGGCTGCCGTAGGAGAAGCCCAGGTAGTTGAGCTTGTCGTCGCCGAGGGCGTCCCGCATGACGTCCAGGTCGCGGGCGGCGTTGACCGTGCCGATGTGGGGCAGGACCGGGCCGGAGTGCTCGGTGCACTCGGTCGCGGCCGCGCGCAGCTCTTCGAGCACGGCCCCGGCGTCGGCCACGTCTGCGTTGCCGTCCGTGGCATCCAGGGCGGCGGTCGAGGCGTTCCCGCAGCTCACCGGCGAGGAGCGGCCCACCCCGCGCGGGTCGAAGGAGACGACGTCATAGCCGTTCGTCAGGCCCATGAAGTCCTTGGCCCCCATGGCGAGTTGGGCCACGCCCTGGCCGCCGGGGCCGCCGAAGTTCAGCAGCACCGAGCCCCGGGACTTGCCCGTGGCCCGGTAACGGGCCACGGCGAGGTCGAGGGTGCCCTTGCCGGGTGCGGAGTAGTCGAGCGGGACGGTGACCTTCCCGCACTGGAGGTCCTTCGGCATGTCCATGCCTGAGCATCTCGACCAGGTGACCTTCTGGTCGTAGAAGCGCGTCAGGCCGGGCGGAGGGTCGTCGGCGGCCGGCAGTGCCGTACCCAGCAGGGCCAGCCCGGCCGTGCCGGTGACCGCGCAGCGCCGTATCGAGGGGCGCGTGGACAGCTTGGCCAGCATCGATGCCTCCAGGTACGCGGGACCTCCCGCAGCGGACCGGATCGGTGCCCTCGCTCACCATAAGCGCGCTCCGGACGCCTCGCCTCCGGGCGGACGGCGCCGTGCGGCGGGCCGTGCGTCCGGTGCCGTCCGCCCGGGTGACGCCCGTAGGGCGTCCGGATGCGAGGCCGCGTACGAGCGGCTTGCCCGCTAGTTCGACAACCTGTCCGCTCGATGGAGTGAAAGGCGGATAAGCCGCAACTCGGACCGGGGGCCCGGCGTTCTTCCCGGTGCGGGTGAGTGCCCGCCGACGAAGTCTGGAAGGCAGGGGTCCCATGCGAAGGGCTACCCGAAACGGAGTGATCGCCGTCGCCGCCGCCTCGGGCGCGATGGCCGTGACCGTCCCCGCGTACGCCGGTTCCGGCACGGACGGCTCGGCGGCCGGTTCGCCTGGGGTGGTCTCCGGCAACACCCTCCAGCTGCCGGTGCACGTCCCGGTGAACGGGTGCGGGAACACCGTGAACGTGGTGGGGCTCCTCAACCCCGCGGCCGGCAACCGCTGCGTCAACAAGGGCGACGGGCAGGCCGGGCGGCCGGGCGGGTCCGGCGGTGCGGTCGCCGAGGGCAGTGGAAAGGATTCCCCCGGCGTGGTCTCCGGCAACGGCGTGCAGCTGCCGGTCGACCTCCCCGTCGACGTCACGGGCAACTCGGCGAACGTGGTGGGCATCGGCGACCCGGCCACCGGCAACGCGTCCTCCAACGGCCCCGGCGACCACGACCCGGCCACCGGCAACGCGTCCTCCAACGGCCCCGGCGACCATGACCGGGTCCGCCCCCAGCACCCGGCGAAGCCGGACCCGGAGCCGATCGTGCCGCCCCGCGACCGCCCCGACCCCGAACCGGCCCCGCGGACCGTCCCGCACGCCAGGGGCGCCCTGGCCCACACGGGCACGGATCACGCCCTCCAGTCCGTCGCGGCGAGCGCGGCGCTGGTCGCCGGGGGAGTGGTGCTGCGCCGCAGGTTCCGGCCCGGTGCGGACGGCTGACCGCAGCGGTCACACCGCCTCCGCCACCCCCGTGAGCAGCACCATCCCCGAGTCGCCGTAGTCCGGCAGGGTCGGGTCCACGTCGATGTGGGTCACATCCAGATCCCGGGTCAGCGGCGCGAAGACCTCCGTGACGGTCGCCGGGCTCACCGGGCAGCCCGGCCAGCGGGAGGCCGGCCCGATCCGGTAGGTCGGCATGTTCTCCATGAACGCGGCGACCAGGTGGCCCCCCGGCCGTGCCGTGCGGACGAAGGTGCGGCAGAAGTCGGCGAACTCGGCGAAGTCCTCCGTGACGCTCTCGGCCACGAAGTGCATGGAGGCCAGCCCGTAGGTGCCCGGCGGCAGGGACCGGACATCGGCGTGGACGACGTTCACCGGGGCCAGCGCCCCGGCCAGCGTCGGGGGCAGCGAGGGATTGAGGCTTCGGCACAGCGCGTGGAACGGCAGCCAGCTCGCGTCGAGACGGTGGCAGATCTGGTCCTCGAGGTAGGCGACGTTGCTCGCCCCGGCCTCCACGGCGTCGATCCTGCGGCACGCGGCCGAGGCGAGCATCAGCGGATACAGGTTCGGGCCCGCCCCGAACTCGACCGAGCGGGCGATCGAGCCGGGAGGAAGACCCCGGTAGAACGCCGAGTGGTGCGCGATGACCGCCGCGTCCGACGCGTGCACCTCGCGGTAGTTCTCCGCGAGGTAGTCGGCGACCGGCCAGAGGTCCCAGTCCACGTCGTCGTTGTGCGTCGTCATGGCCCTCTAGCCCTTCAGCCGCAGCGGGAAACGTGTCGACAACCGGGTCATCGTCGCGTTCAGATGGTCGATGTCCTCGTCGGAGTTGAGGGCGGTGAGCTGGACCCGGAAACCCACCCGATCCCGCGGGACCAGCGGGTAGGCGGCCAGGGTCACGTAGACGCCCTCCTGCCACAGGAACGCGGCGACCGCGTCCAGATCCGCGGGGTTGGCCAGCGGCACCTCCACGATGGGCAGCCGGTCCGAGTTCAGGCTATACACCCCCATGCCCTCCAGGTGGTCGAGCACCCGGGACGTCTTGCGGTACAGATCGGCCCGGATCATGTCGCCCCGGCGGTCGTTGACGTCCAGCCCGGCCAGTGCCGTGGCCAGCGACGCCGTCGGCGACGGACCCGAGTACAGATAGGGCGCCGCCGCGGTCTTCAGCCGGTTCTTCAGTTCCGACGGCAGCGCGAGGAACGCCAGCAGGGACGAGTACGCCTGGGAGAAGCCGGCCACGAGCACGATCCCGTCGTACGACTCCCCGGTGTGCCGTACCACGCAGTTGCCGCGCATGCCGTAGGGGCACATCTCGTCCGGCCCGCGCTCCCCGATCACGCCGAAGCCGTGCGCGTCGTCGACGTACAGTGTCGCTCCCTGCGAGCGGCACACCGCCGCCAGCGCCGGCAGGTCGGGGATGTTGCCGCTCATGCTGTTGACGCCGTCCAGGCACACCAGCCGCGGCGTCCCCGGGGGCACACCGGCCAGCAGGGCCTGCAGTTCGTCGAGCCGCTCGGCGTGGAAACGGTGCAGGGTGGCGCCCTGCGCCCGGGCCACCACGCAGCCGTCGTAGACCGTCCGGTGCGCGGTCGCCTCCACGAACACGTGCCCGTCCTCGGCGATGGCGGGGATCACCGAGGAGTGGACCAGCGTCAGCGTCGGCAGCAGCAGCGTGTCCGGCGCGCCCAGCAGCGCGGCGAGCCGCTCCTCGATGTCGGGATACAGCCGCGGACTGCCCAGCAGGCGCGACCAGCTGGGATGGGTACCCCAGCGGCGTACGGCGGGAGCGACGGCCTCCATGACCTCCGGGTCCCAGTCGAAGCCCAGGTAGTTGCACGACGCGAAGTCGATCAGCCAGTGGTCGCCGCTGCGGATGTGCCGCCCGCGCACCTCGTCCAGGACCGCGTCGCTCATCGGGCTGGTGCGGCGCAGATGCTCCAGATCCGCCCAGCGTGCCTCCCGGCGTCCCCGGGCGGCGTCGACCCGGGGACGGCGCGCCGGCGGCGACGCGAAGGGACGGGCGCTCGGCTCCCGTAGTATCCGCGCGCTCTGCTCCACGGTCATCGGCCGGGCGAACAGGTACCCCTGCCCGAACCGGCATCCCATCCCGGCCAGCAGATCCCGCTGGGCCGCGTCCTCGATGCCCTCCGCGATGACCTGCAGGCCCAGGGTGTCGGCGATGCGCACGATGCCCTCGACCAGGGCGACCTGCTGGGCGTCACGCGTGATGTCGTCGATGAACGACTTGTCGATCTTCAGTACGTCGATGGGGAAGTCCCGCAGGTAGCGCAGCGAGGAGAAGCCGGTGCCGAAGTCGTCGACCGCGATGTGCACCCCGAGTTCCTTGAGGGTGTTCAGCACCGTCTGGAGACGGTCGTCGCGGTGCAGCAGCACCGTCTCGGTCATCTCCAGCTGCAGCGAACCCGGCTCCAGCCCCGGTGTGCTCAGCGCCTCCCCGACCTGCTCGATGAACCCGGCGTCGCGGAACTGACGGGCGGAGACGTTCACGCTGACGTACGGCGGACGGGCGGGCCCGGGCAGACGCTGCAGGTTCACGATGTCGCTGACCGCGTTCTCCAGCACCCATGAGCCGAGCGGGGCGATGTGCCCGGTCTCCTCGGCCAGCCTGATGAACTGGTCCGGCATGACGGGCGGCCGCTGCTCGTGCGGCCAGCGGACCAGCGCCTCGAACCCCACCACCTCACCCGCCGAGATGTCCACGACGGGCTGGTAGCGCAGCACGAACGCCTTGTCGGCGACCGCCCGGGCCAGCTGGGACTGCAGATCGTGCCGCTCCACCATGCGGCTGCGCAGCAGCGGCTTGAACCGGCGCCACTGCCGTTTGCCCGCCGCCTTCGCCGCGTACAGCGCGAGGTCGGCGTGGCCGAGCAGTTCCTCCGCGTCCGTGCTGTCGCGCGCGGTTGCCACACCCACGCTGGCCGACACCGTCACCGACTCGTCGGCCAGGTCGAAGGGCCGGCTCAGCGTCTGGATCACCTGGGCGGCGAGCAGTTCGGCGTCCAGGGGCTGCTTGGCGTCCTCCATCAGTACGGCGAACTCGTCACCGCCGAGCCGGGCGGCGGTGTCGGTGCGGCGCAGCGTCCGGGACAGCCGGTTGCCGACCGAGACCAGCAGGTGGTCGCCGGCCCGGTGCCCCATCGTGTCGTTGACCAGTTTGAAGTCGTCGAGATCGATGAAGAGCAGACAGGTCAGGGACGACTCGCGGCGCCCGCGCAGCAGGGCGCGTTCGATCCGCTCCAGCAGCAGGGTCCGGTTGGGCAGACCGGTCAGCGAGTCGTGGAAGGCCCGCTGCGTCAGCTCCTGCTCGAGCCGCCGCTGTTCCGTCACGTCCCGCAGGGTCACCACCAGGCCGGACACGGTGCGCTCGTCGCGGAAGTCACTGAACCGGACCTCCACCTCGACGCGCCCCTCCCGGCGCTGCACCCACCAGTGGTCGTGCCCCGCCCACGGCCCCCGCGCCCGTACGGCGGTCAGTCCCCGCGCGGCCCGGTCCCGGTCGCCGGGATCCACCAGCTGCGGCAGCGAGACCCCCACGAGGTCATCGGTGCCGAACACGGACCGCGCCGAGGGGCTGGCGTACCGGATGGTGTCGTCGTCCTCCAGGATCAGGATCACATCGGAGGTGTTGCGGACGAGGGTGCGGAAGTACGCCTCGTTCTCGCGCCGGACTACTTCCTGCCGCAGCGCGACACGCTCCATGGCCAGGCCCGCGTGGGAGGCGAGGATCTCCAGGGAGCTCCGGGTCTCGATGAGCTGCCGCTCGGGGGCGGCGACGAGCAGGACGCCCGGCACGGCCCCGGTGGGGCGGTCGGGCTGGGTCATGGGGCAGGCCAGGACGGACGGCAGGCCGTCCAGCCCGGTGCAGAGGTCGGGATCGAGGGCGGCCGGGCTCACCAGCCGGGTGCCCTGGGCCCCGAGGTCCGCCGCGCGCTCCCGCGGCAGCAGCAGGGTCCGGTGCGGTACGTCCGGGCCCATCAGCCGGTCGACCGCCGCCCGGCAGGACCGGTCCACCTCCTCCTGCCGGAAGGCGGAAACCAGCGACGCGGCGGCGGTCCGCAGGGCGAGCTCCCTGTGTACCGCATGGCGATGTGCGACGACCATCCCCGCCAGCCGGAGGATGACCAGGAGGAACAGCACGCCCGAGAAGGCCGCGATCGCGGCGGCGTCGCGGGTCTGGCCGCTCAGCCCCTCCCAGAGCAGGATCCCCGGGGCGATGAGCGTGGCCACGGCGAGCATGACCAGCCTGCGCCGCGGCGGCAGCAGGGACTCCCGCTGGGGCACGGAGGCCGTCAGCTCGACCATGGACGGATGCAGCGCCGCCAGGCCCCAGGCGGTGTAGAAGACGACCCAGCCGAGGTCCAGGAAGCTGCCGGTCTCCCACACGTCGTTCAACTGCAGGATCCCGTATCCGATGTCGGTGACGAGCAGGGTCACCGTGCCGGCGACCAGCAGGCGCACGGCGCGATTGGAGCCGTTGACCGGGCTGGGGGTGAGCAGCCGGACCAGCAGGGCCAGCACGAGGATGTCGCCGAGGGGGTAGGCGATGCTGATGGCACGCTGCTGCCAGGTCAGGCCCTGGACGACGGTCAGCGGCTGCACCAGGTAGACCCACACGGGCAGCGCGAGGCCGGCGGTGACGATCAGCGCGTCGAGCAGGCTCGGCAGGTCGCGGCCGGCCCACCGGTGACGCACCAGTCCCGACAGGCCGAGCGCGATGAGCGGGTACATCGCGAGGTAGCAGGCGTCCGCCGGGGACGGGAACGGGTTGGAGGCCCCGAGGTACTGCTCCATCACGAAGTAGTACGTGTCACCCGCGACGAAGACCAGCAGGCCGGCCGCCAGGACCCACCAGGGCCACGGGTGGGCGGGCCGGTGGAGGCGGGTGCCGATCAGGACCGCGGCGACCCCGGCCAGCCCCATCACGGCCCACATCACGGGGACCATCACCGGCACGGTCATGTACACGACGGTGACGGCCGCGACCAGTACGACGTAGACGGCCATGAGCCGGCGTGCCGGCAACGAGGACATGTGCCTCCCCCCGTCGGGGAGACCGGCGCGTACGCCTGGTCTTACACCTGGTCCAATTCAAAACGATCGTAGGTTCGTCCCAGCGGCCCTGCATCTCGGGCAGGGGGCCGGGCCGGGCCTCAACCGCGCCCGCGGTGGAACCTGACGTGCAACTCCCTCACCCGGTCGACGAGGTCCGGAACCGGGCCGTCCACGACTACGGCGGGCGCCACCTCGTGTACGGGAAGTGGCCGCACCGGTGGGGCGGGGACCCCCAACTCCGCGAGCCAGGAGCCCAGTTGCTCCGACGAGGAGACGTAGACGATCCGGCCGAGGCCGACCCAGGCGTGCGCGGCCGCGCACATCGGGCAGTGCTCGCCGGAGGTGTAGACCGTGGCGGCCGCCCGTTCCGCGGGCGTGAGGTGCGCCGCCGACCAGCGGGCCAGCTCGAACTCGGGGTGCCGGGTGCGGTCGCCCGAGGCCACCCGGTTGTGGTCCTCGCCGAGGACGGTGCCGTCCCCGCCCACCAGAACCGATCCGAACGGCTCGTCCCCGGCCTCCAGGGCCTCGGCCGCGAGCTCCACACAGCGGCGCAGGTGCGGCAGTTCCGTGTCCTTCACGACCATGCGGCAGGCCTCTCCCGAGACGACGTGTGATCGACAGGACCCTAGGACGCCGGCCGTCGGCGGGAAAGGAGCGGGGCCGGGAGGGGGAGCGCCGCAGAACCCTTCGCCGCCCGGTCCCGGGCGGAGTGCCGGGGGCCCACAGGGAGGGGCGTTCGCACCGCAAAACCCGTTGCCGCCCGGTCCGCTGCCTGCTGAGGTGTGCTCATGGATCATGCGGAGCTGCTCGCGCTGTTCGACCGTGACCTGCGCGCGGGAGCGCGCCCGGACGGTCCCGACGCCCGTGTCGAGCGGACCGGCGGCGTCGTCCGCCAGGTCGCCTCCGCGCAGGGCTGGAACGGCATCGTGTGGTCCGACCTCGACGAGGCCGGGGCGGACGCCGCGATCGCCGCGCAGATCGACCACTACACCGGGCTCGGTCTCGACTTCGAGTGGAAGCTCTACGGGCACGACCGGCCGGCGGACCTCGGGCCTCGGCTGCGCGCGGCAGGGTTCACGCCCGAGCCCGCGGAGACGCTGATGATCGGCGAGGTCGCCGTGGTCGCCCACGACGTGGAACCGCCCGAGGGCGTGCGCGTCGAGCCGGTCACCGACCCGGCGGGCGTCGATCTCGTGGCACACGTCCACCAGGACGCGTTCGGCGCGGACAGCTCCTGGCTGCGCCACCAACTCCTCGCCCGGCTGTCGGCGGCCCCGGACACCGTCGTCGCCGTCGTGGCGATGGCCGGCGACCGGCCGGTGAGCGCGGCCCGCATGGAACTCGTGCCCGGTACCCCTTTCGCCGGCCTCTGGGGCGGCGGCACCGTACGGGGCTGGCGCGGCCGGGGCATCTACCGCTCCCTGGTGGCCCACCGCGCCCGGGCCGCCGCCGCCCGCGGCTACTCCTACCTCCAGGTCGACGCCTCCGACCAGAGCCGTCCGATCCTGGAACGGCTCGGCTTCCTGCCCCTGACGACCACGACGCCGTACCAGTACACGTCCTGACCGCACGGGCCCGTGGCGGAACGGGAAGGCACGTCACACATGCGCGGGCCGCCGCTGCGCCACCGTGGCATGGACGCCGGAGGGCGGACGTGAACGGGCCGGTCCAGGGCGTGGACCGGCCTTCGGTTCCCTTCCGCTGTCCGCTACGGCCTGGGCGTGGCCTTCGCCGCCGTGCCGGCGCACACGAGCCCCAGGATCACGGCCAGTGCACCGATGATGATGTTGTTCCACACGACACCGGCGTCCGGGCTTTCGCCGACGACCCACGGTGAGATGATCATCCATACGCCCACGGCGCACATGGCCCAGCTCAGGCCGTACATGCGCTCGGGAGCGCGAGTGAACCCGAGC
The DNA here is from genome assembly GCF_021474405.1 of [Streptosporangium] indianense. GTDB lineage: Bacteria > Actinomycetota > Actinomycetes > Streptomycetales > Streptomycetaceae > Streptomyces > Streptomyces indiaensis. Next base: position 17,243 of record NZ_JAKEIO010000068.1, on the reverse strand, counting down.
GCCAGCAGACCGATCGCGATGCCCATGATCAGGTTGTGGGTCACGAGGGCCGGCTGGCTGGTCGTGTAGTGGACTATCCACGGGGAGGCGGCGCAGTACAGACCGAGCAGGAACACCGGTCCGTCCACGAGCGCCACATCGCGGCCACCGAGCATGCGCGCGTAGCGGTCACGCATCTCGGAAGCATCGGGGTGAGTGGTGATGTCACCTCTGGTGGGCGAGACGTTGGCCATGACTCGTCTCCTTCATGGTGCAGGGCGACCGCTTCTGGTGGGGTATGCGGTAATCGCCGCGTACGTGTCATTCTGCGCTTATTTCCCCTTTATGTGTAGAGCTTGGCGAGGCGGGCGGAATCTACCCCGCAGTACATGCCCGGGCGGATCGGGGGCATCCGGATGTGTACGACAACGACCGGCGACGTCGCCCGCGGGGCGGCGAGGGGCAAGGAGGGCAGCGGACGTGACCACGGCCATCGGTGCGAAGGTGTTGGAGCGGTTCCCGGCAGGGTCTCCGCGCGGATCGTGGCCCGCGGAGGAGTACGCGGCACGCCGCCGCGCCGAGGGTGAACCGGCCACCGTCGTGATGGACCTGGAGTCCGACGCCTTCCTCGTGGTCGTCCCCGCGGACGACGACTGAGGCCGCCGCCGTTCGCCCGGCGACGGAACGCGCCCGCCCGATCGTGCCGAACCGGGCGGGCGCGAACCGCAAGCGGTTCCCTTCCGAAAAAGCCGGTCCGGGATACGAGATGAGCCGCGCATTCCTTGACGGCCCGTGACCCCCACTGCCACGATCCATGGCATGACCATGCGACTGGACCTCACGCGGCGACGCCACGTCGACCTCGCACGCGTCTCCAGCGCTTCCTGTCGCGCCGCAGCCTGAGTCTTCCGGCTCGCCGCTTCTCCTCACCGCCGTATCCGCCGTCGGCAGGCCTGTTCCGTGCCGGCGACCCACTCCGTGCGGCGCATTCCCCTCACCCCGAACCCGGTCCCCGGCACGCCCGTGGGACGCGACGTCCCGGACGCGGCGGTGCCCCACGCAGTCGCGCCTTCCCGGAAATGAGAGCCCATGGCCACCGTCCTGTCCGTCTCCGGCAGCCCCTCCGCCTCGTCCCGTACCAGCCGCCTGCTCCGTCACCTGGACCAGCGGCTGGCGGCCCAGGGCCACGACGTGATCCCGCTCGACGTCCGCACCATCCCCGCGGAGGCCCTGCTCGGCGCGGACTTCCGCCACCCCGCCATCGTCGAGGCCACCGGGCTGTTCGCCCGGGCCGACGGCGTCGTCGTCGGCACTCCCGTCTACAAGGCGTCCTACTCCGGTGTCCTGAAGGCCCTGCTGGACCTGCTCCCGCAGTACGCCCTCGCCGGCAAGACCGTGCTGCCGCTCGCCACCGGCGGCAGCGTCGCCCATGTTCTGGCCATCGACTACGCCCTGCGCCCCGTCCTCACCTCCATGGGCGCGGCCCACATCGTGCAGGGCTGGTTCACCCTCGACAAGGACCTCACCGTCCACGACGACGGCTCGCTGACCGTCGCGCCGGCGGCCACCGAGGCGCTCGGTCAGGTGGTCGACCAGTTCTCCGCGGCGCTCGGCCGCACCCCGCTGCTGGCCGTCGCGGGCTGACCCCGCCCACCGTCGACTTCGCAGTACTCGTCGTGGGCTGACGCTCCGCCACCGCGCCGGTCCGAAGATCAACCCTGGAGCCGGGCGCGGGCGTCCTGGTCACCGAGAGGCAGCACCGCCTCTCGGTGACCAGGAGGCACAGACGCATGAAGAAGCGCTCCGCACGCACCGTCCCGATCGCCCTGGCCGTGGCGCTGTGCGCCGGAACGGCGGCCCTCGCCCCGCCGGCGCAGGCAGCAGACCACCAGCACGGCCACGAGGCCACCCGGACCGCGTTACGCGCGCTGGTCGAGAAGGGCGGGCTCCCCGGAGTGGCGGCCACAGCGCGGGACAGCGACGGGACCTGGTTCGGCCGGGCCGGCCACGCGGACACCGGCACCGGCCGTGAGCGGTCCGCCGGCGACCACTTCCGCGGCGCCAGCATCACCAAGACGTTCGTCGCCACCGTCCTGCTCCAACTGGAGGCGGAAGGCAGACTGAACCTGGACGACACGGTCGAGCGATGGCTGCCCGGCCTGCTGCACGGCAACGGCTACGACGGCACCGAGGTCACCCTGCGCCAACTCCTCAACCACACCAGCGGAATCGCCAACTACACCGACGACCCCGTCCTCAGCCACGACAGCGCGGGGCCCGGCTTCCCCCGGCACCGGTACGACACCCACACGCCCGAGGAACTCGTGGCGATCGCCCTGCGGCGCGCACCGCGGCCCGGCCCGGAGCGCGAACCGTCCTACTCGAACACCAACTTCGTCATCGCGGGCATGGTCATCGAGAAGGCCATGGGCCGCGGCTACGCCCAGGAGATCACCCGCCGCATCCTCCGGCCCCTGAAACTGCGCGGGACGTCGTTCCCCGGCACGGATCCCCACCTGCCGAAACCCCATCCCGTCGGCTACTCCCGGCTTCACCAGGACGCCCCCGACGCCGAGATCCACGACGCGACCGAACAGAACATGACCTGGCTGGGCGCGGCCGGCGACGTCATCGCCACCAGCGGAGATCTGAACCGCTTCCAACGCGCGCTGATGAAGGGCCGCTTGCTTCCCCCGCGGCAGATGAAGGAGATGTTCGACGAGGTGCCGGCCGGTCACGGCATCGGGTACGGGCTCGGGGTCGAGTTCGCGCAGCTCTCCTGCGGGGTGAAGGTGGTGGGCAAGAGCGGCCGTACGAACGGCTCCCTGTCCGCGATGGCCGGCACCCGGGACGGCGAGCACCAGCTCACCTTCAACATCAACGGGGACTGGCTGGCGGACTCCTCCCTCTACACCGACGTCATCGAAGCGGAGTTCTGCGGGAAGGTGCCGACCCGCAAGGACCGGGCGTCCGCCGTGCCCGGCCTCGGCTAGCCGGACGCCAGCGAGCCGAGGTGCGTCCTGCGTGCCTCGGCCGTCTGGCCCTGCACCAGCAGGAACATCCCCTCGCGCGCAAGCCGCTGCGCCCGGCTGTCCAGGGCCATGGAGCGGCCGCCCCCGGCCACGATCGCCGCGGTGGTGGCCGCGCGCAGGAGGTCGAAGGCACGGGTCTTCACGGCCAGGCGTTCCGGGACGGAGTCCGCCGCGGCAGGCCGGTCGGCCAGGGCGTAGGCCTCCCGGCGGACCTGGTCGAGCCGGGCCCGCAGCGAGCGCGCCGTCTCCTCGCCGTCCGGGCTCCGCGCCACCAGGTCCAGTGCCGCGTACGCCACCCCGAACACGGCCGGACTGGCGTTGGCGGCCCGGGGGAGGTCGATCAGGGCGAACTCCTCCTGCGGGGCGCGCAGTACGACGGCCTCCTCCGGCACCCACAGGCCGTCCAGCTCCAGGGACACCGTGCGGGCGGCGCTCAGAGCCGCGAGCCGCATCGGCGCCGACGGCGTCAGCCCCGGCTGCTCGCGCGCCTCGACGCACACGAACACCACCTCGGCCGTGTCCGTCACCCCGGCCAGCAGCATCACGTCGTTCAGCCCCCAGCCCGTGTACCAGGGCACCTTCCCCTCGAACCGCCAGCCGCCCTCCCGGGGAACGGCCCGCACCGGCACCCGGGGGAAGGCGCGGACATGGGCGAAGGCGATGCCGGCCATCAGCTCACCGGTCGCCAGCGGACGCAGCAGCTTCTCCCGGGCCGGTGAGTCGTAGGTGGCGAGCAGCTTCACCGGGGTGTGGTGCTGTGTCTGCACGAACCATGTGGAGCAGCACGCCCCGGACAGGATCTCCGCGGTCTCCCGCGCCACGGAAACGGGCGCGTCCGCCCCGCCGTACTCCCGTGGTGCCACCACGCCGAGCAGCCCGGCCCGCTTCACCGCCTCCACATGGCTCGCGGGCACCCCCTCCTGGTCGACGCGTTCGGCCCGCGGGACGAGGAGATCGTGCGCCAGTCGCTGTGCGCCGGTGACGAGGGCATGGGGTGTGGTGGTCATGGGAGGAATTCTCGCGGTCGGGCGGCGCGGGGAGCTGATCCGGGGGCGTGTCGTCGGCAGGCCCCGCCGGCGCTGCTGCGGCCAGTCGCCCGCCGCCTTCCGCCACACTTCATACGGCCCCCTCCAGCCGTGCGGGGAACAGCCGGACCGGTCGGCGGAGTTGCATGGACCGAGGGACCGGCGCCGCGCGGGCGGGGAAGCACGGAGACCGGGAGGTCGCCCGCCCCGCGGGAATCCGGGCCTCAGGTGTGTGGTAGCCAGTCGAGCACTTTCATCACGACATGTTTCTGCAGGAGGACTGTCTCATGACCGACCGGCCTTTGACGCTCATGGCCGTGCATGCCCATCCCGACGACGAGGCCACCGGAACCGGAGGGGTCCTCGCGCGGTACGCGGCGGAAGGCATCCGCACGGTTCTCGTGACGTGTACCGACGGCGGTTGCGGTGACGGACCGGGAGGTGTCAAGCCGGGCGATCCCGGGCACGATCCCGTGGCCGTCGCGTTGATGCGCCGTCAAGAACTCAAGGCGAGTTGTGACGTCCTGAAGGTCAGCGATCTGGAGATGCTGGACTATGCCGACTCCGGGATGATGGGCTGGCCGAGCAACGACGCTCCCGGATCGTTCTGGCAGACCCCCGTGGAGGAAGGCGCGGCCCGGCTCGCGGAACTCATGCGCCACTACCGACCTGACGTGGTCGTCACCTACGACGAGAACGGCTTCTACGGTCACCCCGACCACATCCAGGCCCACCGCATCACGATGGCGGCGCTGGAGATGACCGCACTGACACCGAAGGTGTACTGGACGACGATGCCCCGCTCGATGATGCAGCGGTTCGGTGAGATCATGAGCGAGTTCGGTGAGGACATGCCGGAGCCGGATCCCGCCGAGGCCGCCGCGCCGGCCGAGATCGGCCTCCCCGACGATGAGATCACCACATGGGTGGACACCACCGCGTTCAGCGGCCAGAAGTTCGACGCGCTGGCCGCGCACGCCAGTCAGGGCGAGAACATCTTCTTCCTCAGGATGGGCAAGGAGAGGTTCGGTGAACTGATGGGCGTGGAGACCTTCGTACGGGTCCAGGACGCCACTGGCGCGGCCACACCCGAGGACGACCTCTTCGCCGGACTGCGCTGACCGCCCGACCCGCCGGTCGGCACAACGCATCAACGGAAGGGCGTCCCCGGACATGCACCAGCCGGCCCGCATCGCCCACGGACGTACCTTTGGGTTCGACGGGCCCCGGCTGCCCGCTGACCGCGGCGCCACGTGGCGCCGCGGTCAAGTCCGTCAGGCGGGTCTATGAACACGCGCCTGCGGTTCTCCGGGTCATGGGGGAAGAACGCCGCAGCGATGAACCGGCCGCCGGAGCCGAGGTGCCGTACCGGGAAGACGACTTCGGGCGGCCGCAGCTCATCACTGTCGTCGGTGGTTCATCGCACCGCCGCCAAGCACCGGGCCGACGCTGACCGAGGTCAGCAGGCGATCCGCTGGTGGCAACTGATGAAGTCGGGGGTGTCGTCGAGGGCGTCGGCAAGAGCGGCGCCGGCGGCAGTCGCAAGGCCCACCGCGATCAGGTTCCTCGGCCGCACGGATGAAGGCGTCGCCCTCCTCGCGGCCAGGACTTGTCAGAATGACCTAGGACCTGTGTCCCGGGGCCGCGCGTCCAGTTCCGTGAGCACGTCGAAGTCGAGCCCGTCGGCCCGCGCCAGGTAGATCCGCTGCCGCACATGGGCGTCCCGCAGGCGCAGCAGTCCGCGCGGGCCCTCGTACGACACGGACCCGGCCCCCGCCGCCGCGCCGATCGCCGAGACGTCCGGTGTCCCGGCCCGTCAAGAACCCGGCCGTGCTGTAGAGGTCCTCGGTCGCCGCCGGGCCGCTCGCCACGAGCATGTTCTCGTCCATCAGCGTGCTCAGCCGCAGGCAGCGCGCAGGCAGGCCGCACGCCGCGAACGCCCGGTTGAAGCGCACCGCGTCACTGCCGACGAGGAGCATCAGCACCGCGTGGCGTCCGAGCGTTCGACGTGGCGCAGCACCGGCTCGAAGTCCTCGGTGCCGAGCGGGAGATAGACCTCACCGGCGACGCGTCCGCCGCTCTCCCGCGCGTAGTGACGGGCCGAGCGGGCCGTGTGCCGCGGCCACACGTAGTCGTTGCCCACCACGAACCAGCGCCGCACCTCGACCAGCTCGTCGACCAGAACCTCGTGCACCGCAGGGTCGATCCCTTCGACCGGCGTCGCGTCCTCGCCCATCTCACCGAACGGGGACAGGAGTACTGGCGGCGCCTCGACCGCGCGGTCCGGGCCGGCCGGCCCACGCTCGGCGACGGCGACGACCTGCTCCGGTCCCTGCTGGGCCGGCTGGCGGCGACGCTGGAGGGCGCGGCGCACGTATGAGCGCCGAGCGGGGGATGACGGGCCGTCAACCAGCGGGGATGTCAACAGGTCTCTGCCTGATTGGTCTACACCCTTGACTGGTACAGACCAACGCGGTTGAGTGTGCCTCCACAGCCCCCCACCACGGCCGCCCCAACGCCGTGACCGGACCACCGGTGCGCGCGGTCAAGGGCCTGCTCCACCCTGCCCTGTCAGGGTGCGGCCGTGCTCCGCGAAGGAGTCGAACCCGTGTCGAGACGCCGTATCTCCGCAGTCCTGGCCACCCTCGCCCTCGCCGGCAGCGCGCCGGTGCTCCTGCCCGCCTCGAACGCCTCGGCCGCCGCCTGCTCCAGCTACCCGAACTGGACGGCAGGGAAGGCGTACAACGCCGGTGACATCGTCCGCTACACCGACGGCAAGGCGTACATCGCCGAGCACGCCAACCCGGGTTACGACCCGGTCATCAGTACCTGGTACTGGGAGCCGTACGCCTGCGACAACGGTCCGGGCACGCCCAACGCGCGCTTCGTCGTGAGCGAGGCGCAGTTCAACCAGATGTTCCCGAACCGGAATTCGTTCTACAGCTACAGCGGTCTCACCGCGGCCCTGAGCGCCTACCCCGGGTTCGCCAACACCGGCAGCGACACGGTGAAGAAGCAGGAGGCCGCCGCCTTCCTCGCCAACGTCAGCCACGAAACCGGCGGCCTGGTGCACGTGGTGGAACAGAACACCGCCAACTACCCGCACTACTGCGACTGGGGACAGCCCTACGGCTGTCCCGCCGGACAGGCGGCCTACTACGGGCGCGGCCCGATCCAGCTGAGCTGGAACTTCAACTACAAGGCCGCGGGTGACGCGCTCGGCATCGACCTGCTGAACAACCCGTGGCTGGTGCAGAACGACTCGGCGGTCGCCTGGAAGACGGCTCTGTGGTACTGGAACACCCAGACCGGCCCCGGCAGCATGACCCCGCACAACGCCATGGTGAACGGCGCCGGGTTCGGCCAGACGATCCGCAGCATCAACGGCTCCCTGGAGTGCGACGGCAAGAACCCGGCGCAGGTACAGAGCCGTGTGAACAACTATCAGCGGTTCACGCAGATCCTCGGGACATCGACCGGAGGCAACCTGTACTGCTGACGCGGGACCGTGCGGCGTGGTGTCATGCGGGATGTCATGAACCTGACGGTTGACCGAAGGGCATCCCTCATGCGTCCACGCACCCCCCACGCCCTGCTCGCCACGGCCGCGGCACTGGCCGCCGCGGTCGTGGCACCCCAGCCCGCTGCCGCCGCCGCCCCGGCTCCGGGCGCGTACTACGTCCAGAGCACCACCACCGGCCTCAACGCGGCCGACAACGGCGGCGCGGTCGAGCAGCACAGACCCCGCGGCAACGAGGACCGCCAGCAGTGGCAGTTGAAGCCGAGCGGGTCCTCCTACCTCCTGGAGAACTCCGTCGCGCCCGGCAGCTGCCTCGGCCGCAGTGGCGACCAGGCCGCGACCGTCGACTGCGCGAGCGGCGACGCCGGGTGGGAGATCAGCCCGATCGGCGCCGACCGGTACACCCTCAAGGTCCCCGGCACCGCACGCCACCTCGCCGTGGCGCCCAAGCCCTCCGGAGCGGACTACCCCGCGCGCCTGGCCCTCGGCGGCGCGGGCGACCTCGCCACCTGGTACCTCACCCCGGTCGACCCGGTCACCTCCCCGATGCCGCCGCAGGACCGGCGCACCCTCGACCAGGTCACGTTCCTCACCACGCACAACGCCTACGCCAACGGCGTCGACGGCGGCTTCGCCCCGCCCTTCGTCAATCTCGTGCCCAACCAGACTCGCGGCATCGAACGCCAACTCGCCGACGGCGTCCGGGGTTTCATGCTCGACATCCACCAGACCCCCGACGGTGCGATCCTCTGCCACAACAGCTGCACCCTCGTCAGCAGGCCCGTCGCCCTCTGGGTCGACATCCAGCGCATGGTCGACTTCCTCAAGGCCCACCCCGACCAGTTCGTCACCGTCTTCCTTGAGGACTACGTCGATCCGGGGGTCCTGCGCGCCGAACTCGCCCGTGTCAAGGGCCTGTCGGACGTGCTCTACCGGCCCGATCTCACCGGCGTGCGGCAGAACGGCTGGCCGACGATGACGGACCTGGCCGCCGCCGGCCACCGGCTGCTGATCCTCACCGACCACAGCCGCTCCGCAGACCAGGCCGCCGGTCTGACCCGGGACACCTTCGGTGTCATGTACCAGCGGGAATGGACCGTCGAGAACTACTGGTCGATGGGCTCGGGCCTCGGCACCTCCGACTGGTCCTGCTACAGCCGCTGGTACGGCCCCGACACCAACATCCCGCTGACCCGCACCGAGCCCGGCTTCCGGCCGCTGTTCGTCATGAACCACTTCCGCGACGTCCCGCTCGCCGGGACCGCCGGGACCGACAACACCAAACTGGCCGACCGCGCCCGGAGGTTCTGCCAGCCCGCCGCCCGCAAGAAGCCCAACTTCCTCGCCGTCGACCACTACGACCGAGGCGACCCCGCCTCCGCCGTCACCGCACTCAACACGTACACGTACCCGTAAACCGGCTGCGCCGGCCGGGGTGCCCTGTGTGAGACTCCGCCGATGAACACACAGACGATCACCGCGGCCGCCGCGGGCACCTGGAAACTCGGCGACCTGCCCGTCCATCGCGTCGGCTTCGGCGCGATGCGGCTGACGGGCAGCGCCGCCTTCCACCACGGCACCCCGAGTGACCGCGACCGTTCGATCGCCGTCCTGCGCAAGGCGATCGACCTCGGCGTCGACCACATCGACACGGCGGCCTTCTACTTCTCGTCCCTGCGCTCCGCCAACGAACTCATCAACAGCGCGCTCGCGCCCTACCCCGACGACCTGGTCATCGTCACGAAGGTGGGCCCGTACCGCGCCTACGACGGCACGTGGGGCACCTCCGCCCGCCCCGAGGACCTGCGCGGCCACGTGGAGGAGAACCTGCGCCAGCTCGGCCGCGACCACCTGGACGTGGTCAACCTGCGCCGGATGCCGTCGTGGGATTCCGTCGCCGAGCACTTCGGCGCCCTCGCGGAGCTGCGCGAGGCGGGCCTGATACGCCACCTCGGCGTCTCCAACGTCACGGCCCGCCACCTCGCCGAGGCCCAGGCCATCGCCCCGGTGGTCTGCGTCCAGAACCGGTACGCCCTGGACCGCCCCGACCCCGAAGCCGACGAGGTGCTCCGCCTCTGCGGTGAACAGGGCATCGCCTTCGTGCCGTTCTACGCCGTGGCGGGTGAGGCCGGTGAGCAGGGCGCCACCACGGCCCATGACGACGACGTCCGAGCCGTGGCACGGGCCCATGGCGTGAGCCCGGCCCAGATCCGCATCGCATGGACCTTGCACCAAGGTCCCCACGTCCTCGCCATTCCCGGCACCGGCAACCCCGATCACCTGACGGAGAACGTGGCGGCGGGCGCGATCCGCCTCACGGACGAGGAGCTGCACCTGCTCGACGCCCCGCGCCGCGCAGCCGGCTGAGGGACGACCGGACGGCCCGGACGCCCCCATGAGCTGCACGGCCCAGACGCCTTCCCTCGTGAGATGCCGGTGCGGCAGCTCGTGCTGCTCACGCCACGCCTGAACGCCGCGCGGCCGCACCCGGAAGAACGCGTGCGAGGCGTGGTTCCGTGCGCGGATCCCAACCGGTCTTCGCCCGAAACGCCTCGGCCGCCGCGGCCGGCACCTCCTGCGTCCGGTAGGTGAGCACGTCGCCATCGAAGAGCACGACGACTCGTTCTCGGTCAGCACGATGAACACGTCGCGCGGCTCGGTGCCGGCGTACGCGTGGCGAATGAGGCGGTCCTGCGGTACAGGGCCCGCTTCTGCGCGGGCGTGCGACCGGAGTGCAGGGTGGTCGTGACGTAGACGATGCCCTCGTCGCGGTGCACGCCGAGGTAGTCATCGCAGCGCAGGGTGCCGCTCGTGCCGTCGTGGTCCACCAGGACCTGGAACCGGTCGTCGGGCGTGATGCCCATCGTCTCGGTCAGGGCGCCATGCACGGCCCGGCCGAGTACGGCGAGGCGCTCGGGTCCGGCCCGTGGCGTGTCGATACGGACGAACGGCATGGGATCTCCGCCAGGGCGTCGGGGCGGGGGCTGTACATACTCGTAGTTACAGAGGCTTTGTTGCACTCGGCCGAGCAGTTGCCATCATCTGCGTTTTACGTATAACCTCACCGGTCAACCGCCCGCCCCGAGAGGCCCTGATGAGACGTATCGCCCTGGTCACCCTCGTCGTCGACGACTACGACGAGGCGATCCGCTTCTACACCGAGGCCCTCGGATTCCGGCTCGCCGAGGACGCCCCCCGGCCCGACGGATCCCGCTGGGTCGTCGTCGAACCCGGCACTCCGGGGGTCGGCACCGGACTGCTGCTGGCCCGGGCCAAGGGGGAGGCCCAGGCCGCCCGGGTCGGGAGTCAGGCGGGCGGACGGGTCGGGTTCTTCCTGCACACCGAGGACTTCGCCGGCGATCACGCCCGGATGACGGCCGCCGGCGTGACCTTCCTGGAGGACCCGCGGCACGAGCCGTACGGGACCGTCGCCGTCTTCGAGGACCTGTACGGAAATCGCTGGGACCTGCTCCAGCCCGCCGCCTGACCCCTTCCCCGCCGCCTCGCACCACCGGCACGAACCACCCGCCCGAGGAAAGACCCGCCATGACTGCTACGCGCGTAGACGCCGATCTGATCCGCCGCCTCCCCAAGGCCGTGCTGCACGACCACCTCGACGGCGGCCTGCGCCCCGCCACCGTGGTGGAGCTCGCCGAGGCGGTCGGCCACACCCTGCCCACCACCGACCCGGACGAGCTCGCCGCCTGGTACTACGAGGCCGCCAACTCCGGTGACCTGGTGCGCTACATCGCCACCTTCGAGCACACCCTCGCCGTGATGCAGACCCGAGAGGGCCTGCTGCGCACGGCCGAGGAGTACGTGCTCGACCTGGCCGCCGACGGCGTCGTGTACGGCGAGGTGCGCTACGCCCCCGAGCTGAACACCAACGGCGAACTGAGCATGGCCGAGGTCGTGGAGACGGTCCAGGAGGGCCTCGCGGCGGGCATGGCGAAGGCCGCTGCCGCGGGCACCCCCGTGCGGGTCGGCACCCTGCTGTGCGGGATGCGGATGTTCGACCGGGTGCGTGAGGCGGCCGACCTGGCCGTGGCGTTCCGCGACGCCGGTGTCGTCGGCTTCGACATCGCCGGCGCCGAGGACGGCTTCCCGCCCGCCGACCACCTCGCGGCGTTCGAGCACCTGCGCCGCGAGAACGTGCCGTTCACCATCCACGCCGGTGAGGCGCACGGCCTGCCCAGCATCCACCAGGCCCTCCAGGTCTGTGGTGCCCAGCGCATCGGGCACGGCGTGCGGATCACCGACGACATCCCGGACCTCGCGGCCGGCAAGCTCGGCCGGCTCGCGGGCTGGGTGCGCGACCGGCGCATCGCCCTGGAGATGTGCCCGACGTCCAACCTCCAGACGGGCGCCGCCACCTCGATCGCCGAGCACCCGATCACCGCGCTCAAGGACCTCGGCTTCCGCGTCACCCTCAACACCGACAACCGCCTGGTGTCGGGCACGACGATGACCCGCGAGATGTCCCTGCTGGTCGAGCAGGCGGACTGGACCGTGGAGGACCTGCGCAAGGTCACCGTCAACGCCCTGAAGAGCGCGTTCATCCCGTTCGACGAGCGCAACGCCCTCATCCGGGATGTGGTGCTGCCCGGTTACGCCGCCGCGCTCTGAAGCAGCCCTCGCAGGTAGGCGGCCTGTCCGATGTGCTGGAGATCGTCGGACAGGACGCTGACCAGCCGCACGCCCAGGGTGACCGGCGGGTCCCAGCGCTCGTCGATGACGCGCTCCAGGTCCTTGGCGGCCAGGCCCCGCAGGGCGCCCACGCTCTGCTCGTGCACGGCGTCGTGGTAGCCGGTCAGCAGCTCGCCGGACTCCACCCGGACCCGGGCGACCTTGGCGGGGCTGTGGCCGTAGCCCGTGTCGCGGCGGGGCAGGTCGAGACCGAAGCGCTTCTCCCAGTCCTGGGACAGCCACACCTGTTCGAGGCCGAAGGCGTCGGCCATGTGATCGTCCTGGACGCGGGTGAGGTGCCAGACCAGCCAGGCGATCGAGTTGGTGTCGGGGGAGGGGCGGGCGGTCAGCTCGTCCGGCCCGAGTCCCTCGACGGTGGCGTGGACTTCTTCGTGGATGCGGTTGAAACCGTCGATGAGGATGTCCTTCGCATGCATACGTCCACCATCGCGCATCGCCGCAGATCATGCGCCGGGAGCGCGCCCGTCATCATGCGCAGGGCGATCACGCGTCGGGAATCCAGCTCCCGTGGCAGCCCAGCGGCACCCGGACCGGGAGGTGGATCCGGGCCACCGGCTCCCCGGTGAAGACCCGGGCCGCGAGGATCACCAGGTCCGACGCCCCGCGGCCGGGGTCGTGCACATACGCGGTCGCGTACCCGTCGTCCTCCGCCGCCCGGCCGTCGCACGGGTCGGACGGCACGAACACGGCCTCGCTCGCCGCTGCGCCCGCGGGCAGCCGGTGGACCTGCGGGGTGCCGCGCGGCAGGTCGTGCTCGATCAGCGCGTCGGCGAAGGCGCTGTCGGGCGGGGTGCCGTCGACCGCCTGGTAGGCGAGTGACATCTCCGCGGCCGCGGCCGGGTAGCCGTACCGGTGCCTGCGGGACACCAGCGCCTCGTTGACCCGCGGGAACTCCTGGAGCGGTCGTCGAGGGTTCTGGTCCGCACCCGGGCCGTGCCGCAGGTCGATCGTCCAGTGGTCGAACCGGGGGGTGCCCGCCGTGTGGCGGGCCGCCCGAGCCGGGAACGGTCACGAGTCTGCTGCGCACGACGGGTCGGGTCAGGAGGAGTGGACACCCTCCTGGGGTGGGGCCGGACTCCCTGTTTCCAGCAGGCCCATCAGTGCGCGGGCCGCCGGACTGGTCGCCGGCTCGGGCGGCAGCAGCGCCACCGTCTCGTACACCGCGTCCTCGGTGCCCTTCACCGGCAGGGCGGTCAGCGAGGCGCGCTTGTGCCGGAAGTGGCGCGGGACCACGGCGATGCCCAGGTTCTCGTCCACCAGGTCGAGGAGGCTGTGCACGTCGTTCACCTCCAGGGCGACGCTCCGGCGGACACCCGCCGCCGCGAACGCGGCGTCGGTGGTGCGCCGCGGCCCCCAGTCCGGATGGAAGTCGACGAAGACCTCACCGCCGAGGTCCTGCGGTGTCACCGCGATCCCGGCCGAGGCGAGCCGGTGGCTCGGATGGCACAGCACGGTCATCGGCTCGCTCGTCAGCGGCACGGCCCGCAGCTGGTCGGTGTCCTCCCGGGCGGTGCGCACCGCGAACGCCAGATCCAGGCGCCCGGCCGCGACCTCCTCGGCGAGGGCCCCCGAGCCCGCCTGCCGCAGGCAGATCTCCACGTCCGGGTGGCGCCGCCGGAACGCCGCCAGCAGCCCCGCCACATGCACCCCGGCGATGCACTGCTCCGACCCGAGCGCGAGCATCCCGCGCAGCACGCCCTGCACCGCGGCCACCGCCTCGTGGGCCGAGCGCACCTGCGCGAGGATCCGCTCCGCCTCACCGAGCAGCGCCCGCCCGGCCGGGGTGAGCGTCACGCGGCGGGTCGTGCGCACGAACAGCGGCGTCTGCAGCTCCCGCTCCAGCGCCCGGATGGAGGCCGACAGGCCCGACTGGGACACCAGGAGGCGTTCCGCCGCGCGGGTGAAGTGCTGGTCCTCGGCGACCGCGACGAAGTGCTGCAAGTGGCGCAGTTCCATGACTGAGAAGCGTAGCCGCTGAATTCCATCGGATTCTTCTGTTGGACGCATGGGCGCAGGTCACGCCAGAGTGGACACCGGCTTCCCCCGACCGTGCCAACCCCTCTGGAGTCGCGTTGTACACCGCACACCCCGACCGCTACGCGGACATGCCCTACCGGCGCACCGGACGCAGCGGTCTGAAGCTCCCCGCGCTCTCGCTCGGCCTGTGGCACAACTTCGGCCCGGACCGGCCCGTCGAGACGCAGCGCGCCATCCTGCGCCGCGCCTTCGACCTGGGCGTCACCCACTTCGACCTCGCAAACAACTACGGCCCGCCGCCCGGCGCCGCCGAGTCCGCGCTGGGCGAGTTCCTGAAGCAGGACTTCGCGCCGTACCGGGACGAGCTGGTGATCTCCACCAAGGCCGGTTACCTGATGTGGCCCGGCCCGTACGGCGAGTGGGGCTCCCGCAAGTACGTGCTGTCCTCGCTGGACCAGAGCCTGCAGCGGATGGGCCTGGACTACGTCGACATCTTCTACTCGCACCGCCCCGACCCGGACACCCCGCTCGAGGAGACGATGGGTGCCCTGCACTCGGCGGTGCAGCAGGGCAAGGCGCTGTACGTCGGCGTCTCCAACTACTCCGCGGAGCAGACCCGCGAGGCCGCGCGCATCCTGGGCGAGCTGGGCACCCCACTCCTCATCCACCAGCCGCGCTACTCGATGCTGGACCGCCGCCCCGAGGAAGAGGGCCTGCTCGACGCCCTCGACGAGCTCCAGGTCGGTTCCATCGTCTTCTCCCCGCTGGAGCAGGGCGTGCTCTCCGCGCGCTACCTCGACGGCATCCCCGAGGGTTCCCGGGCCGCGAGCGACAGCCCCTTCCTGAACTCGGACGCGCTCACCGAGGACCTGGTGGGCCGGCTGCGCGAACTGAACGACATCGCGGCCTCGCGCGGCCAGACCCTGGCGCAGATGGCCCTGGCCTGGGTCCTGCGCGGCGGCCGGGTCACGTCCGCGCTGGTCGGCGCGAGCAGTGCGCGGCAGGTCGAGGACAGCGTCGGCGCCATTCGCAACCTCGACTTCGACGCGGACGAGCTGGCCCGGATCGACGCCATCGTCAAGCAGTAGCGGTTCCGCCGGCCCGGGGCGGCCACCCCCGGGCCCCCGGGCGGGGAGCGGATCGGCTCACGAGCTGATCCGCTCCTCCAGGCGCACGGTCACCGTGTCGCCCTCCCCCTTGCCGATGGCCTTGCGGATGTCGGCCTTCACGGGCAGCTTGTGCGTGCCGTCCCCCAGGGCCATGAAGGAGCTGCGGAACGGGTGCCCGTCGATCGTCCCGCGGACCTTGACCAGGCCGCGGGTGCCGAAGAACTCGACGGACCGGGGCCAGACCAGATAGGTCCAGCCGCCCTCGGCGGGGCTCTTGCGCAGGACCGCGGTGAATTCCGCGTCCAGGTCTCCCGTAGGGGCCATGACGTCCTCCGGTGGGTCGGCGGTCTCTCCCTCGTGCAGACCGCCGGACGCCGGAGAACTCATCGCGGTGCCGGCCTCACGCCCCGGCGGGCACCCGGTCCAGGAACCCGAACACGGCCCTGATCCGGTCCTGGCCGTCGAGTGTGATCACATCCGACCCGGCGACCGGCGCCGAGCCGTCGGTGGTGCTCACCAGCTCCCACGAGAAGCGGGCGGTGTCGTGATGCCCGTCGACCCGGCCGGTGAGGCGGAACTCGAACCCCGGGAACTGCTCCCGGGCCGCCGTGATCACCGCGGCGATCCCCTCGTGGCCCCTGACGTCGGCCAGGGGGTCCGTGTACCCGCCGTCCTCGGTCCAGGCGGCGGCGACCGCTTTGGCGCGCGCCCCCGGGTCCTCGGCGTTCCAGGCCTCGAAGTAACGGGCGACGGCGTCCTCGTGACGGTGGGCGGTTGCGGACATGGACGATCAGCCTCCACGGAGTCGTACCTGCTGCTCAGGGCCCGGATCCCACTCGCGGTGGACCCGGTACGACCACCTTGCCCGCACCCGCCCGGGGGGTCGATTACCTCCGGAGTCATGGGCCATCGTGACCCCTCGCCGGATTTCGGCCAACTCTGGGGGGTGAATATGCCAGGAGAGTGGCCGGAAAGTCGTGGTGACAGTGATTCAGTAGTGAACATACTGACCTGCGAGAGCGCTTTTCACGTCCAGCGACGGCGCCCTCACGCACAGCACGCGAGCCGCCGGCCAAGCCAGGCCGGGCCGGTGGACGGGCAGGGCAGCGGGGGAGGGTCACGTGCACGACGAGTTCCTGTGCCACGTCACGGCGTACGGGGTCTGCGACGGCCGCCGCATCGGAGTGCCCCTCGGTACCTACCGGGCTCCCACCCTCGCCCTCGCGCTGTGGTGGCTGCGCGACCGTGCCTCCTGGATCGCCCAGCGCCTCGACCCCCGGCCCGACGCCGAGCACTTACCACCGGGCGCGCTCGTGCCGGTCGCCCCCACCGTGCCCGACGTGCCCGGGCTGCTGCGCGCCTGGTGCGCCGATCCGGTCCAGCAGGAGCGGGTCGCCGAGGAGTTGGCGGCCGGACGGCTGGTGCGCATCGCCACCAGTGACGACACCACCGAATACGAACTGCTCGCCGAGTCCGTCGACGCCCTGCGGATGCAGCGCACCGCCCCCTTCGTCGGCCTTTCCGTCGGCTGACCTGCACAGATGCGCCCAGGCGCAGACCAGGTCAAATCGGTAGAATCTTGACCATGGCGCAACCCTCGGTAGCACCAGAGCTCGTCCTGGAGACGGAGACGGGCACCACCGTGATGATCCCGGGCCGCGACTACCACGTGGGGCGCGACCCGTTGAGCGACATCGTCATCGACGACGACCGGGTCTCCTGGCACCACGCGGTGCTGAAGCCCGAGGACGGTCACTGGACCATCGAGGACGAGGACAGCACCAACGGCACCTACGCCGAAGGCCGGCGCATCCACGCCTGGAACGTCGGACCCGGCAGCGTCATCCGCTTCGGCAATCCGGCCGACGGACCGCGCATGACCCTGACCGGCCGC
>NZ_JAKEIO010000067.1 GCF_021474405.1 [Streptosporangium] indianense | reverse complement strand
TCGCGTGGGGCTGCGGGACAGCGGGGCGCCGGGCCACGCCATGGGCCCGGGCGGCCGGACCGGCCGGCGTCGGTGACGCCGAGGGCCGGTCGGGCGCGGGGTGGGCGGATCACGAGGCCGGGGGCGTCGCCCGACGGGCGGACCTCCCGGGCAGGGGCCGGCCCGAGTACGGGACCGGGACGTGGTCCGACGCGCGGGCAGGGGCAGGACAGCCGGAGACCAAGCGCTGGGCCGATCCCGGAACAGGACAACCGGAGACCGGGCGCTGGGCCGGGCCCGGGGCAGGACAGTCGGAGACCGGGCGCAGGCCCCAGGAGAGCGCGCACCAGGCCGGAGCCGGGCAGGCCGGAGCCGGGCAGGCCGAGGCCGGGGGCAGGCCCCAGGAGAGCGCGCACGAGGGCGCAGCCGGGCAGGCCGAGACCGGGCGCAGGCCCCAGGACAGCGCGCACCAGGCCGGAGCCGGGCAGGCCGGAGCCGGGCAGGCCGAGACCGGACGCAGGCCCCAGGAGAGCGCGCACGAGGGCGCAGCCGGGCAGGCCGGGGCCGGGCCCTACGCGCCCCGGACGCCGTATCGGCCGCCCAACCCGGGTACCAACCCGTACCTCCGGGTTCCGGACGAGCTGCGGGAGCCGGAGGACGCGCGGCCTCCCGGGGCGGAACGGGCCACCGATGCCGCGCCCGGGCCGCCGGAGTCCGGCACGCGGTCGGACGACGAGCCCCCCGCCCCGGGGGACGTCCACGGCGCCCCCACCGTCGTACGGCCGGTCGGGCCGCCGCCACGCGGCCCCCGGCAGGCGCCCGGGCCGCGGAACGGGAACGGGCCCCCGGCGCGGCCGGACGACGGGCCGCCGCCACCGCCTCCCACGCCGCCGCGGAAACCGCCGGGCGGCAGGTGACCGGCGAGTGCGCGGGGCGCCGTACCGGCACGGTGGCCCGCAGATACCGGTACGCAAGGTTCACGTCATCGGCGCGACATGCAGTGTTCGCTGTCCGCCAGACGGACCGCAGGGGCGACAGGCACCGCGCGCCGGATACGGTGGAACCACCATGAGCGCTTCGCAGACCTCGTCTTCCGACGTCCCTGCCGACGTCCCCACCCTCCTTGTGAAGATCTTCGGCAAGGACCGGCCGGGCATCACCGCCGGCCTCTTCGACACTCTCGCGGCCTACTCCGTCGACGTCGTCGACATCGAGCAGGTCGTCACCCGTGGCCGGATGGTGCTGTGCGCGCTCGTGACCGAGCCGCCCCCGGGGCTCGAGGGTGATCTGCGGTCGACCGTCCACAGCTGGGCCGAGTCGATGAAGATGCAGGCGGAGATCATCTCCGGTCTCGGCGACAACCGGCCGCGCGGCCTGGGCCGCTCCCTGGTCACCGTGCTCGGACATCCGCTCACCGCCGAGGCGACGGCCGCGATCGCCTCGCGGATCACGAAGACCGGCGGCAACATCGACCGTATCTTCCGTCTCGCCAAGTACCCGGTGACCGCCGTTGAGTTCGCCGTCTCCGGCGTGGAGACCGAACCGCTGCGCACCGCCCTGGTGACCGACGCCGCGCGGCTCGGCATCGACGTGGCGGTCGTGGCCGCGGGCCTGTACCGGCGCGCGCAGCGCCTCGTCGTCATGGACGTCGACTCGACGCTCATCCAGGACGAGGTCATCGAGCTGTTCGCCGCGCACGCCGGCTGTGAGGACGAGGTCGCCGAGGTGACGGCGGCCGCGATGCGCGGCGAGCTGGACTTCGAGCAGTCCCTGCACGCGCGCGTGGCACTGCTGGAGGGACTGGACGCCTCGGTCGTGGACAAGGTGCGCAGCGAGGTCCGGCTGACGCCGGGCGCCCGCACCCTGATCCGTACGCTGAAGCGGCTCGGGTACCAAGTCGGCGTCGTGTCGGGCGGATTCACTCAGGTCACGGACGATCTGAAGGAGCGCCTCGGGCTGGACTTCGCCCACGCCAACACCTTGGAGATCGTCGACGGCCGGCTGACGGGCAAGGTCACCGGCGAGATCGTCGACCGTGCGGGCAAGGCCCGGCTGCTGCGCCGGTTCGCGGCGGAGGCCGGTGTGCCGCTGTCGCAGACGGTGGCGATCGGTGACGGCGCCAACGACCTGGACATGCTGAACGCCGCGGGGCTCGGGGTGGCCTTCAACGCCAAGCCGGTGGTGCGCGAGGCGGCGCACGCCGCGGTGAACTTCCCCTTCCTGGACACGGTCCTGTACCTGCTCGGTATCACGCGTGAAGAGGTCGAGGCGGCGGACATCCTCGACATCGGCTGAGCCGATGGGAGGGGCCCGGCGCCGCACCGGCGCCGGACCCCTCCGTCGGGCGTGTCACGCGGAGATCGTCACTCGGCGGGTGCCCAGTAGTCCTGCAGCGAGGCCACGGCCGGCTCCAGGCTCTTCCACGGGCCGCCGAACGACAGCACGGCGAAGGCGGCGGCCGGGAACCCGCGGCGGGTCATCCGCTCCCGCGCGGTCTCCTCGCCCGAGCCCGCCAGGACGTCGGCGAGGCCCTGGATGCCCGGATTGTGCCCGATCACCAGGAGGTTCCGCACGTCGTCGGGGGTCTCGTTGAGCAGGGCGATCAGCTCGCCCGGCGAGGCCTCGTAGATCCGCTCCTCGTAGACGGTTTTCGGCCGCTGCGGGAACTCCTGGACGGCGAGCTTCCAGGTCTCCCGGGTCCGGACCGCGGTGGAGCACAGGGCAAGGTCGAAGGCGATACCGGTGTCGGTCAGCCTGCGCCCGGCCTCCGCCGCGTCCATTCGGCCCCGGTCGGCGAGCGGACGCTCGTGATCGTTCACCTGTGGCCAGTCGGCTTTCGCATGGCGGAAGAGGACAATCCTGCGGGATTCTGCGACGCTCATGAGATCCAGCTTCGCATGAAACACGCCACCTGGCGCAGGGAGTTGACCCCCGGCTTCGGCCGTGGTCAGCGGGCCGTGAGCTGCTGGATGCGCTCGAAGAGGTGGCTGATCACCGGCTCGCCGGTGGCCGCGTGCGCGTCGGACGGGTTGAGGATCAGGGTGAGCAGGGCGGCGAAGGCGAGCACAGGCAGGGCGAGAGCCCACCAGGGCAGCCGGCCGGCGGCACCCGCCCGGGTCGCCGGATGGGGCCGGATGTGCGTAGGGGCCGACATGGGTGCCTCCGCTCTTCGAGTGGCCGGTGACCGTCTGGCGGCCACACACTCGAAGCTACGGGCTCCACCACTGCCAACCCATCCGGTGATCCACCCACTTGACCCTGACCCTCACCCCCTAGGGGACGCGGGGGCTAGCCCCACCATGGGACGGGCGTGCGCGGGTCAAGGCGAGGCGATGGTCGCGATGACGGCGATGACGACGAAGATCGCGAAGAAGGCGCCGAAGACGAGCAGCATCTTCTTCTGACCGTGCTGGGGATTCGGGTCGAGCACTGGCATGGGGCCAGTCTCCCACCCCCCGTCCGCGCCGGAGGGCCCGGGGTGACTCCTCTCCCACGGGCTCCCCCGGCGCCCGGCTCAGCGGGACGCCTCGTCCTCCACCGTGCGGTCGCGGCCGGCCAGGACGCCGACGACCATCTGCGGGATCATCAGGGCGCTCATCAGCGCGATCGGCAGGCCCCAGCCGCCGCTGTGCTGGTAGAGGACGCCCACCAGGAGCGGTCCGGGGATGGAGATCAGGTAGCCGGTGCTCTGTGCGAACGCCGACAGCCGGACCACGCCCGGGCCGGTCCGGGCGCGCATGCCGACCATGGTCAGCGCGAGCGGGAAGGCGCAGTTGGCGACGCCGAGCAGCAGGGCCCAGACCCAGGCGCCGGCCGAGGGCGCGAGGTAAAGCCCCGCGTAGCCGACGAGGCCGCACAGGCCCAGGGCGACCACGATGGGGCCCTGCTGCGGGAGCCGGGTGGCCAGGCGGGGGATGACGAAGGCGAGAGGTACGCCCATCACCATGGTGACCGCCAGCAGCAGTCCCGCGGTGCCGGCGGGTACACCGGCGTCCCGGAAGATCTGCGCCATCCAGCCCATGGTGATGTAGGCAGCGGTGGCCTGGAGCCCGAAGAACACGGCCAGGGCCCAGGCGGTACGGCTCCGGGCCATGCGCAGCGGGGGCGTCTGCCCGCGCGCGTACTCGGCGAAGGCCGGGGCCCGGTTGCGTGCCGTCTCCTCGGCGGCCCGCTCCCCCTCGCCGGGCTGCGTGCCGCGTCCGCGGACGAAGGGCAGCCACGGCAGGACCGCCGCCAGGGCGAGCCCCGCCCACAGGGCCAGGCCCGTCTGCCAGCTGCCGCCGAGGGTGTCGGTCAGGGGGACCGTCACGGCGGCCGCGAGGGCCGTGCCGAGGGCCAGGGCCATCGAGTACAGGCCGGTCATGGAACCCACGCGGTCGGGGAACCAGCGCTTGACGATGACCGGCATCAGGACGTTGCTGACCGCGATGCCCATGAGGGCCAGGGCGCTCCCGGCCAGGAATCCGGCCGTGCCGCCCGCGTACGGGCGTATCAGCAGGCCCGTGGCGATCGCGGCCATGCCGGCGCACACCACGGCGCCGGGCCCGAAGCGGCGGGCGAGCCGCGGGGCCATGACGCCGAAGACGGCGAAGCACAGCGGCGGCACGGAGGTGAGCAGCCCGGCGACGCTGCCGCTCATGCCGAGCCCGTCGCGGACCTCCTCCAGGAGGGCGCCGAGGCTGGTGATGGCGGGGCGGAGGTTCAGCGCGGACAGCACGATGCCGAGGACGAGCAGGCGCGTCGTCCACGCGCGCGGGGACGCGCCGTCCGGTTTCCGGGCGTCGTGGGGATGTCCGGCGCCCTCCCGTTTCCCGGCGTCGTGCGCGGCGGCGCTGCGTACGGTCGGGGGCGTCGTCGTCCGGGTTTCCTCGCTAGGCATGAGGCCCATCATAGAATCATGGGATGATTGACTGTCCACTCCCCGGTTGCCCCCGGGCGCCCCGGCCGTGCGAAGGTGTGCCATGCCCCTGAGCCATCCCCGTCGCTCGGCTCTGTCCGAGCAGGTCATCGCCGCGCTGCGGGCCCAGATCACCTCGGGTGAGTGGCCCGTCGGCTCCCGGATCCCGACCGAGCCGGAACTGGTCGAGCAGCTCGGCGTCGCCCGCAACACGGTCCGTGAGGCCGTCCGCGCCCTCTCGCACAACGGCCTGCTGGACATCCGCCAGGGTTCCGGCACGTACGTCGTGGCGACGAGCGAGCTGGCGGGTGTCATGCAGCGCCGGTTCGCCGGGGCGGACCCCCGGCACATCGCCGAGCTGCGCTCCACCCTGGAGTCGGCCGCCGCCCGGCTGGCCGCCGAGCGGCGTACGGAGCGGGACCTCAAGCAGCTCGACGCGCTGCTGCTGCGGCGCGAGGAGGCCTGGGGGTCGGGCGACAAGGAGGCGTTCGTGACCGCGGACGCGACCTTCCACCTGGCCGTCGTGTCGGCCTCCCACAACGACGTGATGACGGCGATGTACGCGGACCTCGGCGAGGTGCTGCGGGACTGGCTGCGCGAGGACGTCGGCGAGGAGCTGACGCCGGAGACGCACATGGACCACGGACGGCTGCTGGAGGGCATCCGCGCGGGCGATGCGGACACGGCCGCGGCGGAGGCTGCCCGCTACCCGTTCCTGTGCCGTCCGGACGGCGTCGCCTC
This sequence comes from [Streptosporangium] indianense, assembly GCF_021474405.1. Taxonomy (GTDB): domain Bacteria; phylum Actinomycetota; class Actinomycetes; order Streptomycetales; family Streptomycetaceae; genus Streptomyces; species Streptomyces indiaensis. Next base: position 33,659 of record NZ_JAKEIO010000067.1, on the reverse strand, counting down.
CCCCACCACCGACTGACACCGGACGGCGCCACCGCCCGGACGGCGCCGGCTGCCCGGCCGCCGGACCGAAGCCGTCCGCCGGCCCCGCCTCAGTTCGCCCGGCGGTGGCTGATCCACACGTCGGCGACCTCTTTCCAGCACCGGCCGGACAGCCGCACCGTCTGAGCGGGCGCGGCCTCGACCGGTGCGCTGTCGGTGTCGATGTCCCACCAGCGGGCGCACTCGACGTGCAGGCTCACACGGTCGGTCTCCGGGTAGGGGTTGTGGCAGTACGCGGTCACCCGGGAGTCGGTCACGCGGATCCGGCAGGCCGCGCCGAAGGGGTCCGCGGTCTCACGCTGGTCGGCGGGCACGCGCGCGTGGGGCACCGCCTCGTACGCCAGGGTCAGGACGAGCGCGACGGCGGCGAGGGACACTGAGGCCGATCGGCGGGACAAGCGCACAAGGGGACCTCCTCGGCCGTGCTGGGGAGGGGCTCGCGTGGTGAGCGCGTACTCCAGAGTGCCCGGTCACCGGCCTCCCCCGCCCGGGCTGCTGAGCCGAACGAGTGACGCCCCGCTCCCCGCGCACTGCGGGGAACGGGGCGTCCGGGAGATGCGGGAGATCAGGCTCCGATGGCGTGCAGACCGCCGTCCACGTGGACGATCTCGCCCGTGGTCTTCGGGAACCAGTCGCTGAGCAGGGCGACGACGCCGCGCCCGGCCGGCTCGGGGTCCTTCAGGTCCCACTCCAGCGGGGAGCGGTCGTCCCACACGGAGGCCAGCTCGCTGAAGCCCGGGATGGACTTGGCGGCCATGGAGCCGAGCGGGCCGGCCGAGACCAGGTTGCAGCGGATGTTCTGCTTGCCCAGGTCGCGGGCCATGTAACGGCTGGTGGCCTCCAGGGCGGCCTTGGCCGGGCCCATCCAGTCGTACTGCGGCCAGGCGAACTGCGCGTCGAACGTCAGACCGACGACGGAACCGCCGTTCTGCATCAGCGGCAGGCAGGCCATGGTGAGCGACTTCAGGGAGTACGCCGAGACGTGCATGGCCGTGGCGACCGACTCGAACGGCGTGTTCAGGAAGTTGCCGCCGAGGGCGTCCTGCGGGGCGAAGCCGATGGAGTGCACGACACCGTCGAGCCCGCCGAGCTCCTCGCCGACGATGTCGGCCAGACGGCCGAGGTGCTCGTCGTTGGTGACGTCGAGCTCGATGACCTTGGTCGGCTTCGGCAGCTTCTTGGCGATGCGCTCGGTCAGCGTGGGCCGCGGGAACGCCGTGAGGATGACCTCGGCGCCCTGCTCCTGGGCCAGCTTGGCGGCGTGGAAGGCGATGGAGGCCTCCGTCAGCACACCGGTGATCAGGACGCGCTTGCCCTCGAGAATTCCGCTCATGGTGATCAGTGACCCATTCCCAGTCCGCCGTCAACGGGGATGACGGCTCCAGTGATGTACGAGGCGTCGTCCGAGGCGAGGAACCGCACCGTCGCGGCGATCTCCTCGGGCTGGGCGTACCGGCCGAGCGGCACCTGCTTCACGATGCCCTCTCGCTGCTCGTCGGTGAGCACCTTGGTCATGTCGGTGTCCACGAAGCCGGGCGCGACGACATTGAAGGTGATGTTGCGCGAGCCCAGCTCACGGGCGAGGGAGCGCGCGAAGCCGACGAGGCCGGCCTTGGAGGCGGCGTAGTTGGCCTGGCCGGCGGAGCCGAGCAGCCCGACGACCGAGGAGATCAGTACGACGCGGCCCTTCTTGGCGCGCAGCATGCCGCGGTTGGCACGCTTGACGACGCGGAAGGTGCCGGTGAGGTTGGTGTCCAGGACGGACGTGAAGTCGTCCTCGGACATCCGCATCAGGAGCTGGTCCTTGGTGACACCGGCGTTGGCGACGAGGACCTCGACGGGGCCGTGGGCCTCCTCGATCTCCTTGTAGGCCTGCTCCACCTGCTCGGCGTCGGTGATGTCGCACCGGACGGCGAGGCAGCCCAGCTCCGTCAGGGCGGCCGGCGGCTCACCCGAGCGGTATGTGATGGCGACCTTGTCGCCGGCGTCGGCGAAAGCGCGGGCGATGGCGAGGCCGATGCCCCGGTTGCCTCCGGTGACGAGAACCGAGCGGCTCAACGGATCACCCTTTCGGTAGCGGTCGGATACCCCGCCCGGGCGCCTGGACGACAGGCGGTGATGACAGGCGGCTTCCTCGAAAACCTATCGGTCCGGGCAGGCCCGCGGACAATCGGGCACCGACAGTGGCGTACGGGACTCACTGTCGGGTCCCTACAGAAAGCCGCGGGCCGGGCTCGGGAAACTCGTGGCCCGCGGGCGTGCGGGACGACATGATCGGAGCTGTCACGACGTACGGCAACCACGGTCACCTCGACAGAAAGAGACGGCGGTGCCTCATACCATCGACGAGGCCTTCACGGCCCTCCCCCTACGCGCCCTCGCCGACGCGGCCCTCGCACGCGCGCGTGCGCTGGGGGCCGACCACGCGGACTTCCGCTTCGAGCGGGTGCGGGGCGCCTCCTGGCGGTTCCGGGACGCCAGACCCGCCGGGTCGTCGGACACCACCGACCTGGGGTACGCGGTGCGGGTGGTGCACGGCGGCACCTGGGGCTTCGCCTCCGGCGTGGACCTGACCATGGACGCCGCCGCCCGGGTCGCCGGGCAGGCGGTGGCGATGGCGAAGCTGTCCGCGCAGGTGATCAGGGCGGCCGGGTCGGACGAGCGGGTGGAGCTGGCCGCCGAGCCGGTGCACGCGGAGAAGACGTGGATCTCGTCGTACGAGATCGATCCGTTCACCGTGCCCGACGAGGAGAAGGCCGGGCTGATCGCCGAGTGGAGCGCGCGGCTGCTGGCGGCCGACGGGGTCGACCACGTGGACTCCTCGCTCCTCACGGTCCATGAGAACAAGTTCTACGCCGACACGGCCGGGACCGTGACCACCCAGCAGCGGGTGCGGCTGCACCCGGTGTTCAACGCGGTGTCGGTGGACGAGTCGAGCGGCGAGTTCGACTCCATGCGCACCCTCGCGCCGCCGGTGGGACGCGGCTGGGAGTACCTGACGGGCACCGGCTGGGACTGGGAGAGCGAGCTCGAGCAGATCCCGGAGCTGCTCGCGGAGAAGATGCGCGCGCCGAGCGTGCAGCCGGGCCTGTACGACCTGGTCGTCGACCCGTCCAACCTGTGGCTGACCATCCACGAGTCCATCGGGCACGCCACCGAGCTGGACCGGGCGCTCGGCTACGAGGCCGCCTACGCGGGCACCTCGTTCGCCACGTTCGACCAGCTGGGCAAGCTGCGGTACGGCTCGGAGCTGATGAACGTCACCGGCGACCGCACCGCCGAGCACGGCCTGGCCACCGTCGGCTACGACGACGAGGGCGTCGAGGGCCAGTCCTGGGACCTGGTGAAGGACGGCACGCTCGTCGGCTACCAGCTGGACCGGCGGATCGCGAAGCTGACCGGCTTCGAGCGGTCCAACGGCTGTGCCTACGCCGACTCCCCCGGCCACGTGCCGGTGCAGCGCATGGCCAACGTGTCGCTGCGGCCGGACCCGGCGGGGATGTCGACCGAGGACCTGATCGGCGGCGTGGAGCGCGGCATCTACGTCGTCGGCGACCGCTCCTGGTCGATCGACATGCAGCGCTACAACTTCCAGTTCACGGGGCAGCGCTTCTACCGCATCGAGAACGGACGGCTGGCCGGACAGCTGCGGGACGTGGCCTACCAGGCGACGACGACCGACTTCTGGGGCTCCATGGCCGCCGTGGGAGGGCCGCAGACCTACGTCCTGGGTGGCGCCTTCAACTGCGGCAAGGCTCAGCCGGGCCAGGTCGCGGCCGTCTCCCACGGCTGCCCGTCGGCCCTGTTCAAGGGCGTCAACATTCTGAACACGACCCAGGAGGCCGGTCGATGAACATCAGCTGCAGCATCGGCTGGGGGTCCGGGGGCTACCCCCCGGGAAAGCACAGTCTGAACACGACCCAGGAGGCCGGTCGATGAGCGGGCGTTCCAGCAAGCCGCACGAGGTCGTGGAGCGCGCCCTCGAACTGTCCCGGGCGGACGGCTGTGTCGTCATCGCCGACGAGCAGTCCACCGCCAACCTGCGCTGGGCGGGCAACGCGCTGACCACCAACGGCGTCACGCGCGGGCGCACGCTCACCGTCGTGGCCACGGTCGACGGCAAAGAGGGCACGGCCTCCGGCGTCGTCTCCCGGTCCGCCGTGACCCCGGACGACCTGGAGCCCCTGGTGCGCGCCGCCGAGGCCGCCGCGCGCGGGGCCGGCCCCGCCGAGGACGCGCAGCCGCTGGTCACGGGCGTGCCGCAGACACCGGAGTTCACGCAGGCGCCCGCCGAGACCTCGTCCGCCGTGTTCGCCGACTTCGCGCCCGCCCTCGGTGAGGCCTTCGCCCGCGCGCGTGCGGGCGGCCGTGAGCTGTACGGCTTCGCCAACCACGAGCTGGTGTCGTCGTACGTCGGCACGTCCACCGGACTGCGGCTGCGGCACGACCAGCCGAACGGGACGCTGGAGCTCAACGCGAAGTCACCGGACCGCACCCGGTCAGCCTGGGCCGGGCGCTCCACCCGGGACTTCAAGGACGTCGACCCGGCGGCGCTGGACGCGGAGCTGGCGGTGCGCCTCGGGTGGGCCGAGCGACGCGTGGAGCTGCCCGCCGGGCGCTACGAGACGCTGCTGCCGCCGACGGCCGTGGCGGACCTGCTGATCTACCAGATGTGGTCGGCGTCGGGCCGGGACGCGGTCGAGGGCCGCACGGTGTTCTCCAAGCCGGGCGGGGGCACGCGGGTCGGCGAGAAGCTGACCGAGCTGCCGCTGACCCTGCGCAGCGACCCGAACGAGCCGGGCCTGGAGTCGGCGCCCTTCGTGATCGCGCACTCCTCGGGGGGTGACCAGTCGGTGTTCGACAACGGGCTGCCGCTCGCGGCCACCGAGTGGATGCGCGAGGGCGAGCTGCGGCACCTGACGACCAGCCGGCACAGCGCGGGCCTGACCGGCCTGCCCGTGGCGCCGGGCATCGACAACATCGTCCTGGACGGGGGCGAGGACCGTTCCCTGGACGAGATGGTCGCGAACACCGAGCGCGGGCTGCTGCTGACCTGCCTGTGGTACATCCGCGAGGTCGACCCGGCGTCGCTGCTGCTGACGGGCCTGACCCGGGACGGCGTCTACCTCGTCGAGAACGGCGAGGTGACGGGCGAGGTGAACAACTTCCGGTTCAACGAGTCGCCGGTCGGGGTGCTGGGCCGGGCCACGGAGGCCGGGCGGACGCAGAAGACGCTGCCCCGGGAGTGGAGCGACTGGTTCACCAGGGCGGCGATGCCCGCGCTGCGCGTCCCCGATTTCAATATGAGCTCTGTCAGTCAGGGCGTATAACCTCGTAGGCGGCTGTCACCCGACTGCCCGAGGATCATCCGAGGAGATACGAGAACCGTGACGGACATCGTCGACGAGCTGAAGTGGCGCGGGCTGTTCGCCCTGTCCACCGACGAGGACGCTTTGCGCAAGGCGCTCGCGGACGGTCCCGTCACGTTCTATTGCGGTTTCGACCCGACCGCGCCGTCGCTGCACGTGGGGCACCTGGTGCAGGTGCTCACCGTGCGCCGGCTCCAGCAGGCCGGTCACCGGCCGCTGGCGCTGGTCGGCGGGGCCACGGGGCTCATCGGCGACCCCCGCCCGACCGCGGAGCGCACGCTGAACGACCCGGAGACGGTCACCGGCTGGGTCGCCAAGCTGCGCGCCCAGATCGAGCCGTTCCTGGACTTCGAGGGCGAGAACGCGGCCGTCATGGTCAACAACCTCGACTGGACGGAGAACCTCTCCGCGATCGAGTTCCTCCGTGACATCGGCAAGCACTTCCGCGTCAACAAGATGCTGACGAAGGACTCCGTGGCCCGCCGCCTGGAGTCCTCCGAGGGCATCAGCTACACGGAGTTCAGCTACCAGCTGCTGCAGGGCATGGACTTCCTGCAGCTGTACCGGCGCTACGGCTGCACGCTGCAGCAGGGCGGCAGCGACCAGTGGGGCAACCTCACGGCCGGCCTGGACCTGATCCACCGCCTGGAGCCCGACGCGACCGTGCACGCGCTGGCCACCCCGCTGATGACCAAGGCGGACGGCACCAAGTTCGGCAAGACCGAGGGCGGTGCCGTCTGGCTCGACCCGGAGATGACGACGCCGTACGCGTTCTACCAGTTCTGGCTGAACGTGGACGACCGGGACATCTCCCGCTACATGCGCATCCTGTCCTTCCGTTCCCGCACGGAGCTGGAGGAGCTGGAGCGGCAGACCGAGGAGCGTCCGCAGGCCCGGGCCGCGCAGCGCGCACTGGCCGAGGAGCTGACGACCCTGGTGCACGGTGCCGACCAGACGGCCGCCGTGATCGCCGCGTCCAAGGCGCTTTTCGGGCAGGGCGACCTGGCGGAGCTCGACGCCGGGACGCTGGCCGCGGCCCTGTCGGAGGTGCCGCACATCCAGGTCGCCGAGCTCGGTCCGATCGTGGACCTGTTCGCCGAGGTCGGCCTGGTGGCGAGCAAGTCGGCCGCGCGCCGCACGGTCAAGGAGGGCGGCGCCTACGTGAACAACGTCAAGGTCGCCGGCGAGGACGCCGTCCCCGCGAAGGAGGACCTGCTGCACGGCCGGTGGCTGGTGCTGCGCCGGGGCAAGAAGAACCTGGCGGCCGTCGAGGTCACGGGCGGCTGAGCGTGCCGGTGAGGGGGTGGTCTCCGGTGTCGGAGGCCGCCCCCTTCGCCGTACGGGTCATGCCCTGTGTTGTTCTCCCCGGGCGGCGGTCCAGGCCTTGTCGCCCAGACCGACCAGGATGATCGCCATCACCAGCTGGAAGACGTGCCGCCACCAGTCGATGCCCGATGTGGCGTCGACACCGGCCGCCCGGGCGATGGCGTTGCCGGCGATGCCGCCGATGATGCCCAGGATGACGGTCAGCCACAGGGGGATGTGCTGCTTGCCCGGGATGATCGCCTTCGCGAGCAGGCCGAGCACCAGTCCCACGATGATCGCCCACAACCAGCCCATCACTGCCTCCTCGCACGGCTCGACGTGAGCACTACGGCCAGTGTCGGCCCAGGTGCCCTACGGCGCATGCCGACGGGGACCGTACGCAGGGCGGCGCAGACGCCCCGCACGGGCGGGGCGCGACCCGGCCTCGTCGCCATCGCTGCCGCGGCGTAACGTAAGAGCTGTCCTGGTCAGGTTCCCCGGCCCGGCCGGGGACGGCTACGGGGCGGGGAGAGTCCGATACGGGCGGATGGTGGAATGCGATGCGGAAGCAGCATGGCGGCGGCAACGTCCAGGTTTTCCGGATCACCGGCGCCCGGACGGGCCTGCAGGAGGACGTGCGCGGGCGGCAGCGCCGGTACGTGATCTCGATGACGGTCCGCACGATCTCCGTGATCCTCGCGGCCACCCTGTGGAACGTCGAACGGCACGTCGCCATCGTGGCGTTGGTGCTTGGGCTGGTGCTGCCGTACATCGCGGTGGTGATCGCCAACGCCGGGCGTGAGAATGCGCCGTCTCTGCCGTCGACGTTCGTGGTGTCGCATTCCCGTCCGATGATCGGCCCGCCGGGTGCGGGTGACGGGTCTGGGGAATCGGTTGCGGAAGATGCCGTGCCCGGGCCGGGGGCGGGCGCGCGGAGCGAATCGCACGAGCGGTAGGCGCACCCCGGCGCGCTTGTGCGGGAGATCGCGGGTGCGCGGGAAGGGAAGTCGGCTTCCCGCCAAGCTCAAGAAAAGCTCAGATCAATCATGTTGTTCCAGTGCCGGGGGCGGGGTTACCCGTGACATACTTCGTACGCGCTCCGCATCCCCCGTCGGAGCGACGGACCGACGCCGGGCAGCTCCCCCCGTGGCTGCTCGGCGTCGCCTTTTCTGTGTGCTGTGGTGAGACGAACCTGTGAGTGACGAGACGCCCATCTGTTCCGCGAAGGGCTGCCGTGTCGACGCCGTGTGGGTGCTGGCGTGGAACAACCCGAAGATCCATACGCCGGAGCGGCGCAAGACCTGGCTGGCCTGTGAGGAGCATCGCGAGCATCTGTCGCAGTTCCTCGGGGTGCGGGGGTTTTTGAAGGACGTGGTTCTTCTGAAGGATTGGGAAGCGCCGGACATGTGACGCTTCCGGGTGCGGGTGCGTCGTGGCTTGTGGCGCTCACGCGGCGGAGCCGCACATGGTTGCAGCCCCGCGCCCCTGAGTGTCTCTATCCACCGATCGCCGACATCGGCCTGGTCGGCTGTACGAACGTCGGGTCGTCCAGGCCCGCTCCCGCCTTCTTGCCCCACATCGCCAGGCGCCAGATGCGGGCGATCTCCTCGTCGGGGGCGCCCGAGCGCAGGGCGGCGCGCAGGTCCGTCTCCTCCTGGGCGAACAGGCAGGTGCGGACCTGTCCGTCGGCGGTGAGGCGGGTGCGGTCGCAGGCCGAGCAGAAGGGGCGCGTGACGGAGGCGATGACGCCGACCACATGCGGGCCGCCGTCGACGAGCCAGCGCTCCGCCGGGGCCGAGCCGCGCTTCTCCTCGCCCTCGGCGGTCAGTTCGAAGCGGGTGCGCAGGGAGGCCAGGATGTCGCCGGCCGTGATCATGCCGTCGCGCTTCCAGCCGTGCTGGGCGTCCAGGGGCATCTGCTCGATGAACCGCAGTTCGTAGTCGTGCTCCACGGCCCAGGCGAGGAGGTCGGGGGCCTCGTCGTCGTTGAGGCCGGGCATCAGGACGGAGTTGACCTTCACCGGGGTCAGGCCGGCGTCGCGGGCGGCGTGCAGGCCCTCGAGGACGTCCTTGTGGCGGTCGCGGCGGGTGAGGGTCTTGAAGACGTCCGGGCGGAGCGTGTCGAGGGAGACGTTGACCCGGTCCAGGCCCGCCGCCTTCAGGGCCGCCGCCGTGCGCTTGAGGCCGATGCCGTTGGTCGTCAACGACATCTGGGGGCGGGGGTCGAGCTCCGCGACGCGCTCCACGATGCCGACCAGGCCGGGGCGCAGCAGGGGCTCGCCGCCGGTGAAGCGGACCTCCTCGATCCCGAGGGAGGTGACCGCGATGTCGATCAGGCGGACTATCTCGTCGTCCGTGAGCAGATCGGGCTTGGCCAGCCACTGCAGGCCCTCCTCGGGCATGCAGTACGTACAGCGCAGGTTGCAGCGGTCGGTCAGTGAGACCCTCAGGTCGGTGGCCACCCGGCCGTAGGTGTCGATGAGCACGTGGGCCCCCTCCCTCGTCGCGGATCACGCGTGCGGCACTGCTTCTCCGACATCTGCGAGCCTACGTGACCCCACCGGCAACACCACAGGCCCGATCCCACGACGCGGGACGCGGCCGGGCCGCAGGCACCTGGAGGTTCCTACGATCCGGCCGCGCGGGAGGGGTCGTGCTCAGTGGGCTCCGGTGCCGGTCAGGGACCGGACCTCCAGCTCCGCGTACTTCTTGGCGTCGGGCTCCTCCTTGGACAGGACCGTGCCGAGCCAGCCCATGAGGAAGCCGAACGGGATGGAGATGATGCCGGGGTTCTTCAGCGGGAACCAGGCGAAGTCGACCTCGGGGAACATCGCCTTGGGATCACCGGAGACGACGGGCGAGAACAGCACCAGGCCCACGGCGACGATCAGACCGCCGTAGATCGACCACAGAGCGCCCTGGGTGGTGAAGCGCTTCCAGAACAGGCTGTAGAGGATCGTCGGGAGGTTGGCCGAGGCGGCGACCGCGAAGGCGAGGGCGACCAGGCCGGCCACGTTCAGGTCGCGGGCCAGGGCGCCCAGGCCGATGGAGACGACGCCGATGAAGACGGTCGCCCAGCGGGCCGCGCGGACCTCCTCGGCGCCGGAGGCCTTCCCCTTGCGGATGACGTTGGCGTAGATGTCGTGCGCGAAGGACGACGACGAGGCGAGGGTGAGGCCGGCGACGACGGCGAGGATCGTCGCGAAGGCGACCGCAGAGATCGTGGCGAGCAGGATCGCGCCCCAGGTGGAGTCGACGCCGCCCAGGTGCAGGGCGAGCAGGGGTGCCGCCGTGTTCCCGGACGGGTTGGAGGCGAGGATCTCCTCCTGGGAGATGAGCGCGGCGGCGCCGAAGCCGAGCGCGATCGTCATCAGGTAGAAGCCGCCGATGATGCCGATGGCCCAGTTCACGGACTTACGGGCGGCCTTGGCGTCGGGCACGGTGTAGAAGCGGATCAGGATGTGCGGCAGGCCGGCCGTGCCCAGCACCAGGGCGATGCCGAGGGAGATGAAGTCCAGCTTGGAGGTGCCGGTCGCGCCGTACTGCAGGCCGGGCTCCAGGAAGGCGGCGCCCTTGCCGCTGTTCTCGGCGGCGGTGCCGAGCAGGTCGGAGATGTTGAAGTCGAACTTCAGCAGCACCAGGAAGGTGATGAGGATGGTGCCGCCGATGAGCAGCACGGCCTTGACCATCTGCACCCAGGTGGTGCCCTTCATGCCGCCGATGGAGACGTAGACGATCATCAGGACGCCGACGAGGGCGACGATGAGGATCTTGCCGGCGTCGGAGGTGATGCCGAGCAGCAGCGAGACGAGGACGCCGGCGCCGGCCATCTGGGCCAGCAGGTAGAAGATCGACACCACGATGGTGGAGGTGCCGGCGGCGGTGCGGACCGGGCGCTGGCGCATGCGGTAGGCGAGGACGTCGCCCATGGTGTAGCGGCCGGAGTTCCTGAGCGGCTCGGCCACCAGGAGGAGGGCGACCAGCCAGGCGACGAGGAAGCCGATGGAGTAGAGGAAGCCGTCGTAGCCGAAGATGGCGATGGCGCCCGCGATGCCGAGGAACGACGCGGCGGACATGTAGTCGCCGGAGACGGCGAGGCCGTTCTGGAAGGCGCTGAACTGGCGGCCGCCGGCGTAGAAGTCGGCGGCGTCCTTGGTCTGGCGGCCCGCCCAGATGGTGATGCCGAGGGTCGCGAGGACGAACAGCGCGAACAGGGTGATGATCAGCGGGCGGTGCTCGCTGGCCTCGTTCGCGGCGAGGAAGGTGTGCTGTACGGGGCTCATGCGCCGCTCTCCATCCGGGTCTTGATGGCCTCGGCCTTGGGGTCGAGCTTCGCGGCGGCGTGCCGCGAGTACCACCAGGCGATGAGGAACGTGGTGACGAACTGGGCGACGCCGAGGACGAAGGCGACGTTGATGTTGCCGAACAGCTTGCTGCCCATGAAGCCGCCCGCGTAGTTCGAGAGCAGGACGTACAGCAGGTACCAGGCGATGAAGCCGACGGTCAGCGGGAAGGCGAAGGAGCGGTAGGAGCGGCGCAGTTCACCGAACTCCGCGCTCTCCTGCACCTCGGCGAACTCCTCGGGTGTGGGGAGCTTGTGTTGCTCTTTCGAGGGGGGCGGTGCGTCGGTGGCCACGGAGTCTCCTCGCAGGGACGGAAGCGGTTGTGAACGGGGGCGGAGGCACGTGTCCTCGCGCTCCTTGTCCAACGTCACGGCGACGCATGAGAACCGGTTCAAACGCCCGGCGTTGTTTCCGAAGTCGTTTCGACAAAGCGTTGCTGCGGGCGGGAGGCCGGGATAGCTTCACCCTGCACCACCACGTCATGTACCTGCCCGGGCACCACCTGTGCCTCGGGCCGGTTTCGTTTCCGGAGGATGTGGAGACCCCATGTCTCACTTGCGTTCCAGACGCCGGCTCGCTCTCGCCGTGCCCGTCGTGCTCTCCCTGACGGCCTCGCTCGGCTTCCTGCCGGCCGCCGCGTCGGCGGCCCCGCACACCGAGTCGGCCTCCAGGTCGGCGGACGCGCCGAAGCTGTCGTACGTCGTCAACACCACGCCGTCCCGCCCTACGATCGCCTCGGTGAAGAAGGCGATCGTGAAGGCCGACGGAGCGGTGGTGGAGACCTACGAGCGGATCGGCGTCATCGTCGTCCACTCCTCGAACCCCGACTTCGCCAAGGAAATGCGCACGGTGCGCGGGGTCCAGTCGGCGGGTGCGACGCGGACGGTGCCGCTGACGGCCGCGGGCACGAAGCAGGAGGGCGGCGTCGAGTATCTGACGGCCGCCCAGGCGAAGCGCGCGGAGGCCGCCTCGGCGGGGACGGCCGAGAGCGAGCCCCTCGAAGCGGACCAGTGGGACCTGCGCGCGATCGGCGCCGACAAGGCCGCGAAGATCAACCCGGGCAGCCGCAAGGTGACGGTCGCCGTCATCGACACCGGCGTGGACGACACCCACCCCGACATCGCCCCGAACTTCTCCGCGTCCCAGTCCGCCAACTGCGACGGCGGCAAGGCCGACACCAGCGAGGGCGCCTGGCGGCCGTACACCCCCGAGGACTACCACGGCACGCACGTCGCGGGTGAGATCGCCGCCGCCCGCAACGGCGTCGGCGTCGCGGGCGTCGCCCCCGGGGTGAAGGTGTCCAGCATCAACGTGACCGACCGGACGAACGGCCTCTTCTACCCGGAGAGCGTCGTGTGCGCGTTCGTGTTCGCCGCCGACCACGGCGTCGAGATCACGAACAACAGTTACTACGTCGACCCGTGGCTGTACAACTGCATGGACGACCCCGACCAGCGGGCCATCGTCGACGCGGTCAACCGGGCGCAGCTGTACGCCCAGAGGAAGGGCACGCTGAACGTCGCCGCGGCGGGCAACTCCAACCACGACCTGGACGCGGACGCGATCGTCGACGACTCCAGCCCGGACGACTCCACCCCGGTCGAGCGCACCATCGACCCGCACGAGTGCCTCGACGTTCCGAACCTGCTGCCGGGTGTCGTCACGGTGAGCGCGACGGGCGTGAACAACGTCAAGTCGTACTACTCCTCCTACGGCAAGGGCGTGGTCGACGTCGCCGCGCCCGGCGGTGACGGGCGCTACCAGACGCCTGACACCCCCTCGAAGAACGGCCGTATCCTGTCCGCCCTGCCGAACGGCACGTGGGGCTTCCTGCAGGGCACGTCGATGGCCTCGCCGCACGCGTCCGGTGTCGCCGCGCTGCTGAAGTCCGAGCACCCCTGGGCCTCTCCGGCCCAGCTCCAGGCGATGCTGAAGGCACAGGCCGACCCGACCGCCTGCCCCACGTCCTACGACCAGAACGGCGACGGCACGCAGGACGCCGTGTGCGAGGGCGGCAAGCACCGCAACGGCTTCTACGGCCACGGCATCGTCAACGCGCTGCGCGCCGTCAAGTGACCCGACCCGCCACCGGGACCTTCCGCAAGATCAGCTCGTACCGTGAACGAACTGGAGACACCATGACTGCGCCGTACGCGCGCTACCGTCGCGCCGTCGCGATCCCGGCCGGGATGGCCATGGCAACGGCCCTCGCGTTCCTGCCGAACACCGTCGCCACGGCCGCCGAGGACGCTCCCGCCCCGAACGCGGCCCGGGCGGACGCGACCCCGCTCAGCTACGTCGTCAACGTCAAGCCGGGCCACGGCACGTCGGCGCACGTGAAGAAGGCCGTCGCCGAGGCGGGCGGCACGATCGTGACGTCGTACGACCAGATCGGCGTCATCGTCGTCCACTCCTCGAACCCCGACTTCGCCAAGGAAATCCGCACGGTGCGCGGGGTCCAGTCGGCGGGCGCCACCCGGACCGCCCCGCTTCCGTCGGCGTCGACGGGCGACCTGGGCGCGCCGAAGGTGCTGAGCGCGGCCGAGGTCGCCGCGGCCGACGCCCCGGCCGGGCAGGACCCGCTGCAGCCCCAGCAGTGGGACCTGCCCGCCATCAAGGCGGACAAGGCGCACGAGAAGACGCTGGGGAGCGAGAAGGTCACGGTCGCCGTGATCGACACCGGCGTGGACGACACCCACCCCGACATCGCGCCCAACTTCGACCGCGGGGCGTCGGTCAACTGCGTGTCGGGCAAGCCGGACACGGCCGACGGGGCATGGCGGCCGAGCGCCCAGGAGAGCCCGCACGGCACCCACGTCGCCGGTGAGATCGCCGCCGCCAAGAACGGCGTCGGCATGACCGGTGTCGCGCCCGGCGTGAAGGTCTCCGGCATCAAGGTGTCCACCACGGCCGGGTTCTTCTACACGGAGGCCGTGGTGTGCGGCTTCGTGTGGGCGGCCGAGCACGGGGTCGACGTGACCAACAACAGCTATTACACGGACCCCTGGTACTTCAACTGCAAGAACGACCCGGACCAGAAGGCCCTCGTGGAGGCCGTCGGCCGGGCCTCGCGGTACGCGGAGAAGAAGGGCGCGGTCAACGTCGCCGCGGCCGGCAACGAGAACTACGACCTCGCCGCCGACGAGATCACCGACCCGTCGTCCCCGAACGACAGCACGCCGGGCGACCGGGTCGTCGACCCCTCGAAGTGCCTCGACATCCCGACCCAGCTGCCGGGTGTCGTCACGGTCGCCTCGACGGGCGCGAAGGGCATCAAGTCGTCCTTCTCCAACCACGGGCTGGGCGTCATCGACGTGGCCGCCCCGGGCGGCGACTCGACCGCCTACCAGAAGCCGGACGCCCCGGCCACGAGCGGCCTCATCCTGGGCACGCTGCCGGGCGGCAAGTGGGGTTACATGGCCGGTACGTCGATGGCGTCCCCGCACGTCGCGGGTGTCGCCGCCCTCATCAAGTCGACGCACCCATACGCCTCTCCGGCCCTGGTGAAGGCCCTGCTGTACGCGGAGGCCGACGCCACGCCGTGCACGGACCCGTACGACATCAACGGCGACGGCAAGGTCGACGCGGTGTGCGAAGGCTCCGAGAACCGCAACGGTTTCTACGGCTGGGGCATCGCGGACGCGCTGGACGCGGTGACCAAGTAGAGCTCGTGTGAAGGTGATCCGGGCCGGGCGGGGGCACCCGTCCGGCCCGTTCCGCGTCTGGGGCAGGATTCCTTGTCATGGACGTGCACGAGAAGACGGCGACCTGGACGGCCCCACCCGTGCGGCCGCAGTGGCAGTTGGCGCTGCGGTTCGCCGGGAGCGTGGTGTGGTTTCCGGTCGTGTGTGTGCTGTGGGCGGCGGTCGTGGGCGCGTTCCTCGTGGTCGGCATGTTCGCCGAGGTGATCACCGCCTTCAGCAGCAGGCTCGAACGCGGCTACCTGGACGCCATGGGCTGGACGGTGGACCGCGTCGGGCGGCTGGCCTCCTGGTGCGTGTCCTGGCCGGAGCTGCGTCATGAGGGCGACGTCGAGTACTACAAGGCGCGGGTGGAGAAGGCGGTGGGCAAGTGGACGGCCCGGGCCTCCGCGCCGATCGAGCCGAAGAAGCCGAAGCCGCCCGTGGAGTGCGCGATACCCCTGCGTGTCTACCGCGGGGTCGGCGGCTGGTACGTCGCCGAGGTCGCGCTCGCGCAGGGCTGGGAGCTGAGGCCGACGGACGAGCGCGAGGAGGTGCGGCTGTGGTGGGCGGCCGCGCCCAAGACCGGCTGAATCCGGCTGATGTCCGGCTGACGGGCGACCGACTTGCCCGGACGCGTGGAGGTTGGTGAAGATCCTGGGGTGATTCCGACAAGACCCCCGTCCGGAGCGGCCGATGCGCACGGGGCCGTACGACGCACCGGCGCGGGCCGGACCGTCGCCCTCCTGGTGCTGGTGGCGCTGGCCGCGCTGATCCCGCTGCTCGGCCCGTCCGTCGCGCTGCACGGCACCGGGGAGGCCGGGGCACCCGGCGCCGGTGGCATAGCCCTGCTCCGGACGGTGCTGTTCGCGGCGCTGTGCATACCCGTCGGCGAGCTGTTCGTGAACCGCCTGGCGCGCACGCTGCCCGGCGCGGAGGCCGGTACCCGACCGGGTTCGGGAACGGGACGGGACCCGGCGTTGCCCCGCAGTTGGTCCCCCGTCGCGGCAGCCGCCGGTTTCGTCGCCGCCCTGGGACTCGCCTCGGTCGTGGCCACCGGCAATCTCGTGCCGGGCGATGCGGCGGACGTCGACGTCGGGGGCCTCTATGCCTCCCGGGACGGCAAGCTCGCCCTGCTGGAGGTCAACGCGTTCCTGGTGACGGGGCTGTGCGCCGTGTCGCGCCGGCCGGTCACACAGGTCTGGCCACTGGCCGCCGTGATCGTCGCCGAGGCCCTGCGCGCCCACCCCACGATCGAGCACAGCCCGCTGACCGGCTCCGGGCTGACGCTCGTCCATCTGACCTGCGCGGCCCTGTGGACGGGCGGTCTGCTGCACGCGCTGCGCGTCCTGCGGCTGTGGCACGGCCGGCGCGCCACGGCGGCGGGCGCGGCCCTGCTGGGTCTCTACGCGCGCGTGGCCCTCGTGCTGCTCGCCGCCATCACCGCGACGGGCGTGTGCAGTTCACTGCGCCGGATGCCGCCGGAGACGATCCTGCAGCAGCTGACCGGTACGGCGTACGGGCGGGCCCTGTTCGCCAAGGTGCTGCTCGTGGTGGTCGTCGCCGCGCTCGCGGTGTGGGCCAGACGCCGACTGCGCCGGGCGGCCGACCCGTTGACCGCCTGCGTTCCGGCCCGGGCGGAGGTCGTGGTCCTGGGTCTCGCGGTCGCGGCGTCGGGCCTGCTGACGGCGCTTCCGGTGCCCATCCGCTGGTGACGCCGGTGACGCCGGTGCGTCTCAGGCCGCGCGCATCTCGCCGTAGGTGACGGCCGGTGCCCTGCGTGCGTCGAGGACCCCGAGGGTGCCGACGGTCAGCAGGAGTTGCGCGGCGATGTAGGTCAGCATGATCCAGAAGTCCGGGGCGGGCGGTTGCGGCCACTCGGCCACGCCGGTCGCGATGAGCGTGTCGGACAGCAGGAACAGCGCCCCGCCGAGCCCGGCGAAGAGGCCGAGCCGGGTGGCCGACCGGAACGCCATGGCGGTGAGCAGCAGGCTGTACCCGGCGACGGGCACGCGCAGGTCCGCGGGCAGGTCCGGCCACAGCAGCGCGACGGTCGTCACGAGGGCGACGGCGTAACCGAGGGCCAGGAGGCCCGTCCGCGCCCGGGGGAGCGTGTCGCGTCTGCCGTGGACCGCGAAGAGCACGAGGTAGCAGACGTGTCCGGCCGCGAAGGAGGCCATGCCCGCGAGGAAGGCCGGCTCGGCGTCCGACAGCAGCAGGACGTCCCCGCCCCAGCCGAACAGCAGGGCCGCCAGGAGCGGCCGGGGTGCCTTGCGCAGGGCGGCCCACAGGGCCAGGAGCGGCATCAGCAGGGGCTTGGCGACGGCGTGCCCGACGTCGGCACCGGCCGCGAGGCAGACGAGATCGACGGCGGCGACGAGACCGAAGGCGGCCAGGAGGAGACGCGAGAGTTTCACGCGGACGTACTCCCGGCGACCGGAGCGGGGTCGGAGACCGACACGGGCTCGCCGGAGGACGCAGCTCCGGAAACCGGCGTGCTCCCGGAAACCGGACCGGACCGGGAAACGGGCGTGCCCCCGGGGGCAGGCGCGGTCTCGGAAACCGGCGTGCTCCCGGAACGTCGCGTGGACTGGGAAACCGGCGTCTGCCCGGGGGCAGGCGCGGTCTCGGTGGCCGGCGCGGGCACCCCGGCGGGCTTGGTCCCCTCCGGCGGGGACGAAGTCGGTGCGGCGGTGGCAGCGGCTGCCGGCTGTGGGCCCCAGCCCGGTCCGCGGAACACGCGTCCCGCGCGCTCGCTCCAACTGTTCGCCGTCCGCAGGTCCTTGGCGATCGACACGTACTCGTGCGTGGCCACCTTCAGGAGGTTGTACGTGGCGATGTTCTTGGTCAGCCCGTACCGCGGCCGCTCGGTCTCCTCGACGAACGACCCGAACAGCCGGTCCCAGACGATGAGGATGCCGCCGAAGTTGCGGTCCAGATAGCCGCCCTGGGAGGCGTGGTGGACGCGGTGGTGCGAGGGGGTGTTGAAGACGAACTCGAACCAGCGGGGCAGCTTGCCGATGCGCTCGGTGTGGATCCAGAACTGGTAGACGAGGTTCGCCGAGGAGCAGAACGCGAGCGCGGCGGGGTGCACACCGGCGACGATGAGGGGGACGTAGAACGGCCACACGGTCAGGGACGTCCAGGGCTGGCGCAGCGCGGTGGTGAGATTGAACTTCCGGCTGGAGTGGTGGACGACGTGGCAGGCCCACAGGATGCGGATGACGTGGTGACCGCGGTGGGACCAGTAGTAGAAGAAGTCCTGCCCGAGCAGCATCAGCGGGACGGTCCACCACACCACGGGCACGCGCAGCGGCGTGAGTTCGTAGAGGGCCGTGTAGATGGCCAGGATCGGGATCTTCCACAGGAAGTCGAAGACGAGGCTGCCGAGCCCCATGCCGACGCTCGTCGCGGCGTCCTTGGCCTCGTAGCCCTCCGCGTCCTCGTCGGGATGGAGTCGGTAGCTCACCATTTCGACCACGGTGAGCAGCACGAAGGCGGGGATGGACCACAGCACGACATCGGGCAGGTTCGGCATGCAAGCACCGTAGGTCCGGCGTCCAGCCCCGACTAGACGTTGTTACCCACAAGTATTACCGACGGTACGCGCTTGCTTCTTGGCGATCTCCGCCAATCCGGAACGGGGCGAAGTCGGACGTCGGAGGACGCGGCGACCGGCTGATCGACTGAGGACCGATCAGACGTACACCCTTCGAACGGACAACCCGGACAACACGCCTGAGGGGGTATCGGAAGAGATCCTGGGCGCACCTGACGGACGGCGGTGTCAGTCACGGCCCGTATCCTCAGGGACCATGCTGGAAGACCTGACGACCGCAGTGTTCTCGGCCACGCCGTGGCCGGCCGCGTACCCCAAGGGATACGCGGTCGTTGACGTGGAGACCACGGGCCTGGCCCGGGACGACCGCATCATCTCCGCGGCGGTCTACCGGCTGGACGAGCGCGGCGAGGTCGAGGACCACTGGTACACGACGGTCAACCCCGAGCGCGACCCGGGCCCGGTGTGGATCCACGGACTGACGAGCGAGGCACTCGAAGGGGCGCCCCTCTTCCCGGACATCGCCGGGGAGTTCGCGGCCCGGCTGGAGGGACGGGTGCTCGTCGCGCACAACGCCGTCTTCGACTGGCAGATGATCGCCCGGGAGTACGCGCGCGCCGAGCGCGAGGCGCCGGTGCGGCAGCGGCTGTGCACCATCGCGCTCTCCAAGGAGCTCGGGCTGCCGTTGCCCAACCACAAGCTGGAGTCCCTCGCGGCGCACTTCGGCGTCGTGCAGCAGCGGGCTCACCACGCCCTGGACGACGCGCGCGTGCTGGCGGAGGCGTTCCGGCCGAGCCTGCGGGCGGCGGCGGCGAACAACGTACGGCTGCCGCTGCACGAGTGCCGGCCGCTGACCGAGTGGACCGACCGCCCCGCCGCGCCCGCCATCGGCCGGCAAGCGGGCCCCGGAGGCTACGGCGGCTACCGGCCGAGCAGTTGGCGCCCGTCCCGCAAGCGCCCCGCCTGCCCCTACCCCAACCCCGGGCGTTACGAGGCGGGCGGGCGGCTCAAGCAGGGCATGCGGGTCGCCTTCTCCGGCGACACCTCCACCGAGCGGGACCTGCTGGAGGACCGCGCGACCGAGGCCGGGCTGCATGTGGCCACGAGCCTGTCCCGTCTCACCAGCCTACTCGTCACGAACGACCCGGACTCGGGCACCAGCAAGGTCGTCAAGGCCCGGCAGTTCGGCACGCCGGTCGTGGACGAGGCGGCGTTCGGACAGCTCCTCGCCGACGTGGAGCCGGCGACGGAGGGGTAGCCGCCCCGCAGAAGACAGGGCTGCCCGGCGCCGCGGAGGGCAGAGCTGACCGGCGCCGCGGAGGGCAGGGCTGACCCGGCGCCGCGGAGGGCAGGGGTGACCGGCGCCGCAGGGGTGGCCCATCCCACGGGGCCGCCCGCCTCGCAGGGGTGACCCTTCCCGTAGAGCCGCCCTTCAGGACTGCCCGCCCGGCAGGGCGACCGTACGGACGGGTGATTGCCGGGCGACTCGCCCGGCGCCCGCTCGCCCGCGCGGGGCCGACGGCTCACCCTGTGGCGCATGGCGACCTGTGAGGTATGTGGCAATCAGTACGGAATGACCTTCGAGGTGCACGCGCAGGGCGCGGTGCACGTCTTCGACTGCTTCTCCTGCGCGATCCACCGTATGGCCCCCATCTGCGAGCACTGCCGGGTGCAGATCATCGGCCAGGGCGTCGAGGTCGAGGGCCACTGGTACTGCGGCGCCCACTGCGCCCGGGCGGAGGGAAAGGCAGGAATTGTCGACAAGGTCTGAACCCGTACCCGACTGAATGCACCCCACGACCGAGTTGTACGGTCGTGGGGTGTACCGCTTCCTGATGTCCCGGCAGTGGGTGATCCTCACGCTGATCGCCCTGATCCTCATCCCCACGATGATCAGGCTGGGCATCTGGCAGATGCATCGCTACGAGGAGCGCACCGCCCGGAACCAGCTGGTCACCGACGCGCTGGCGGCCGATCCGGTGCCCGTGGAACGGCTGACCGCGCCCGGGCACACCGTGACCAGCGCCGAGCGGTACCGCACGGTGACGGCGCAGGGCCGCTTCGACACGCAGGACGAGGTCGTCGTGCGGCGCCGTACCAACTCCGACGACGAGGTCGGCTACCACGTACTCACCCCCTTCGTCCTCGACGACGGCAAGGTGCTGCTGGTCAACCGGGGCTGGATCCCCTCCACCGGCCCCAGCCAGACCACGTACCCGAAGGTTCCCGCACCGCCGGACGGCGAGATCACCGTCGAGGGGCGGCTGATGCCCGACGAGACGACCGCCGCGAGCGGCATCAAGAACCTCCGGGGCCTGCCGGACCGGCAGATCATGCTGATCAACAGCGAGCAGCAGGCCCGCCGGCTGGACGCCCGGGTGCTCGGCGGCTACATCGCCCAGACCGCTCCCGAGCCCAAGGGTGACGTCCCCGAGCTGCTGGGCAACCCCGGCAAGGAGGACGCGGCGCTGAACTACGCGTACGCCATCCAGTGGTGGCTGTTCTCCGCGGCGGTCCCGGTCGGCTGGGTGGTCCTGGCCCGCCGCGAGGCCCGGGACCGGGCCCGCAAGGCGGCCGGGGAATCCGACACCACGGAGACCGAGCCGGCGGCGGTGTAGACACCGCGACCGGACGCCGCGCGGCGGGGGCGAGGGCCTCGCGCGTCGCCCCCCCCGGCTCGGAGAGGTGGCGCAGCGCCCCGAACCCGACGCCCCGCCCCTGCCGGTCACGGGACGTCACTCCCCCGGCCCCGGCCCTGATTGCCGCGCCCTCTTGCCGGGAACCCGCACTCCGTGCACCCCAGCATCGAGGACTACGCGCTCATCGGAGACGAACAGACCGCGGCCCTGGTCGGTATGGACGGATCCGTCGACTGGCTGTGCCTGCCCCGCTTCGACTCGGCCTCCTGCTTCGCCCGACTGCTCGGCGACGAGGACAACGGCTACTGGCGCATCGCCCCCGTGGGGGCCGACCGCTGCACCCGGCGCGCCTACCGCCGCGACACTCTCGTCCTGGACACCGAGTGGGAGACGGAGCAGGGGTCCGTCCGGGTCACCGACCTGATGCCCCAACGCGACCGCGCACCCGACCTGGTGCGCGTCGTCGAGGGCCTGGACGGCGAGGTGACGCTGCACAGCGCCCTCAAGTTGCGCTTCGACTACGGCTCGATCGTCCCCTGGGTACGCAAGGCCGACGGCCACCGCGTCGCGGTCGCCGGCCCCGACTCGACGTGGCTGCGCAGCGAGCCGGAGGTGACCAGCTGGGGCGAGGACTTCGGCACCCACGCGGAGTTCACCGTCAAGAAGGGGGAAAAGGTCGCCTTCGTCCTGACCTGGCACCCCTCCCACGAACCGCGCCCGCCGCTCATCGACCCGTTCGACGCACTGCGCCACAGCGTGGAGGACTGGCGGGCCTGGGTCTCGCGCTGCCGCTACGACGGTCCGTACCGGGACGCCGTCGTCCGCTCCCTGATCACCCTCAAGGCGCTCACCTACGCCCCGACGGGCGGCATCGTCGCCGCCCCCACCACCTCCCTGCCCGAGGAACCGGGCGGGGTGCGCAACTGGGACTACCGCTACTGCTGGCTGCGCGACTCCACCCTCACCCTGAACGCGCTGCTCGCCGCGGGCTACCAGGAGGAGGCGGAGGCCTGGCGGAACTGGCTGCTGCGCGCGGTCGCGGGCGATCCGGCCGACCTGCAGATCATGTACGGCGTGGCGGGCGAGCGGCGGCTGCCGGAGTTCGAACTGCCGTGGCTCTCCGGCTTCGTCGATTCCGCCCCGGTACGCATCGGCAACGACGCCGTGAACCAGCTCCAGCTGGACGTCTACGGCGAGGTCATGGACTCCCTGTCGCTGGCCCGCGAGTCGGGCCTGTCCCCGCAGCCGGACGTGTGGGCGCTGCAGAGGGCGCTGATGGACTTCCTGCGCACCCACTGGCAGCAGCCGGACGAGGGGCTGTGGGAGGTGCGCGGCGGCCGGCGCCAGTTCGTGCACTCGAAGGTGATGGTGTGGGTGGCCGCCGACCGTGCCGTACGCACCCTGGAGCACCATCCGGAGCTGGACGGCGACCTGGACGGCTGGCGGGCGCTGCGCGACGAGGTGCACGAGGAGGTGTGCGAGAAGGGCTACGACGCCGAGCGCAACACCTTCACGCAGTCCTACGGCTCACGCGAACTGGACGCCGCGCTGCTGCTCATCCCCCGCGTCGGATTCCTGCCGCCGGACGATCCGCGGGTGATCGGCACGATCGACGCGGTCCGCGCAGAGCTGGCCCACGGCGGCTTCCTGCGCCGCTACAGCACGGAGGAAGCCGCCGTCGACGGGCTGCCCGGCGGCGAGGGCGTCTTCCTGGTGTGCTCGTTCTGGCTCGCGGATGCCCTGTACATGACGGGCCGCACCAAGGAGGCCCGGGAGCTGTTCGAGCGGCTGGCGGGGCTCGCCAACGACGTCGGGCTGCTGTCCGAGGAGTTCGACCCGGTGACCGGCCGGCACCTCGGCAACTTCCCGCAGGCGTTCAGCCACATCGGGCTGGTGAACACCGCCCTCGCCCTGTTCGGTGGGAACGGGGCAGGATAGGGACCATGGATCTTGGACTGAAGGACCGGGTGTACGTCGTCACCGGGGCCACGCGGGGCCTCGGCAACGCCACCGCGCGCCAGCTGGTCGCGGACGGGGCGAAGGTGGTCGTCTCGGGGCGGGACGAGAAGAGTGTCGCCGAAGCAGCGGCCGAGCTGGGAGCGAACGCGGTCGGAGTGGCCGTCGACAACGCCGACCCGGAGGCGGCAAACCGGCTGATCGGGGCCGCCCGGGAGCACTTCGGCCGTTTCAACGGTGTCCTCGTCAGCGTGGGCGGGCCGCCGGCCGGGTTCGTCGCGGACAACACCGACGAGCAGTGGCAGGCGGCGTTCGAGTCGGTGTTCCTCGGTGCGGTGCGGCTGGCTCGCGCCGCGGCCGCCGAGATGGAGGCCGGGAGCGTCATCGGGTTCGTGCTGTCCGGGTCCGTGTACGAGCCGATCCCGGGGCTGACCATCTCGAACGGGCTGCGGCCGGGGCTCGCGGGCTTCGCCAAGTCGCTCTCCGACGAGCTGGGGCCGCGGGGCATCCGGGTCGTCGGTGTCCTGCCGGGGCGGATCGACACCGACCGGGTGCGGCAGCTGGACGCGCTGTCGGCTGATCCCGAGGCGACCCGGGCCGCGTCGGAGTCGCGCATTCCGCTGCGGCGGTACGGGACCCCGGAGGAGTTCGGGCGGGTGGCGGCGTTCTTGTTGTCGCCGGCCGCTTCCTACCTGACCGGTGTGATGGTGCCCGTCGACGGAGGCGCCCGCCACGGGTTCTGACCGCTGCGTGCCCTTGGGGGCGTGCCCCTGGAGTGCGTCGTCAACTCACTCGTTCCGCGCCGTGCTTGACGCCCCGCAGGCGTACCTCGGCCGGAAGTGACTCGAGACCCGCCGATCGTTTCGCGTGGGCCAGGGCGCCGGTCGTGAAGTCGGTCAGGGCCGTCCCCGGGTCCACGTGCGGCTCCAGTGCCAGGCGTACGTGGGCTTCGGGGGTGCGGCGGTGCCCCTTCAGGTGGGCGCGGGCTCCGTCCACGCCGTCGACGTGCGCCGCCTCCTGGGTGAGGACGTCCTCCAGGGCCCGGCCGCGCAGCAGGGCCCCCTCGCCGTCGCCGGTGTCGACGAGGACCTCGGCGAGGCGGCGCCGGCGCAGGACCGCGACGAGCCACCACAGGGCGAGCAGCAGCAGAACCGCCAGGGCGGCGATGACGACCGGCCACCACCAGCCCTCGTCGTGCCAGCGGGTGCGCTCGGCGTCGCTCAGCAGCACGTCGTGCTTGCTGTCGTGGATCCACCACGAGGGCACGGGGGCGCCCAGGCCGACGGCGAGGACGGAGCCGCCCAGCACCAGCAGGACCAGGCCCATCAGGCCGAGGAACACGCGGTTGGCGATCGGGAGCACCGTCGCTCACCCCTTCCGGCCGGGCCGCCGGACGCGCACCGACAGCGAGGGCGTACGGGACAGCCCCAGCCCCTTGACCGCGTCGGCGAGCACGGCGTCCAGATCGGTCCGTACGTCGTCCACTTCTCTGAAGTGCGCCATCGCGCGCACGTCCGCCCGCCTGCGGCGCACCCGTACCCGTGCCGACTGCACGCCGGCCACCTCCATGGCCCGGTCCCGCAGCGCGGTGGCGGCGGCGTCCCGGTGCAGTCCGGCACGGACCCCGGGGTGTCTGCGCCGCATGGGGAGCAGGGCCCGCAGGCCGGGTGTGGCGGCCAGGAGCAGCAGCCACAGGCCGAGGACGGCGGCGACACCGGCGCCGACGAGCACCCAGGTGTCGTCGAGGGGCTTCTCGGCCAGTTGCCGAGCCAGTTCCTTGCGCCAGTGCATCCCGGGCCGGCCGGCGCGCACGGAAACGATGTCGTAGAGGAACAGCCCGGCCAGGCCCAGGAGCAGCAGGGCGACGATGGCCGCGGGGACGCGGCGCGCCGACCAGAAGCGGCCCTCGTGGCCGCCGCCCTCACCGGCCTCGGCGGCCGGCTCGTGGGCGTCCGGCGCATCGGAGCGGCCGGGTTCGTCGCCGTCGCGCGGCTCCTGCTCGTCGAGGACGGGCAGCCGCTGCGTGGTGCCCTCGGGAGGTTCTTCCCGGTCCCGGGGTTCGCTCATCGCGTCCTCCCCTGTACCGTGCCGGGCGCCGCGGCCAGGTGGAGCCGCTCCACCTGGACGACGACCTCCGGCACCTGCATGCCCACCAGGTCCCCCACCCGCTCGACGACCCGGCGCCGCACGCTGCCGCAGCGGGCACCGATGTCGCAGGGGTAGTCGAGTTCGACGTGGACCCGGACGTGGGCGACTTCATGGTGGACGGCGACGGACGCGGAGGGTCGTCCGGCGTCGGGCGGCAGCGTGCCGACGGCCTCGCGGGCCGCCTGCGAGGCGATCTTCGCCACGACCCGGTCGGCGATCCGCGTCGCGCCGCGCTCGCCCGGCGGGACGACGGGCAGCGGTCTGTCGAGTTCACCGGCCCCCGTGCTCACAGGCGTCACCGCCGCCGTTCACGGACGCGGAAGAAGTCACCGAAGTCCATGTCCCCGTCCAGGAACCGGCCCACGACGAAGCCGACGGCGCCCAATGCCGCCACCAGCACGAAGGCACCGAATCCGCCGAAGTATCCGGCGAAGGCCAGCGCCATGCCGGCGATCATGCCGACCACGGCCATGCTCATGCGCTTCTCAGCTCCCTAGCCGCTGTGGTGTCCGATGGCCCGTGCCTCACTGGATCCGGCGCTCCGGTTCCTCTTCCTCCTCGTCCGGCAGCTTCACGTCGCTCACCGCGATGTTGACCTCGACGACCTCGAGACCGGTCATCCGCTCCACGGCGTTGATGACGTTCTCCCGCACGCCCCGGGCCACATCGGCGATCGACACGCCGTATTCGACGACGATCTCCAGGTCGAGGGCCGCCTGGACCTCACCGACCTCGGCCTTCACCCCGCGCGTCACCGACTTGGCGCCGCCGGGCACCCGGTCGCGCACGGCGCCGAAGGTGCGGGACAGGCCGCTGCCCATGGCGTGCACGCCGTCGACGTCGCGTGCGGCGAGCCCGGCGATCTTCTCCACCACGCCGTCCGCGATGGTCGTCCGGCCCCGGGAACCCGGGTCCCCTCCCCCGCGCTTGACCAGCGGGCTCCTGCGCGCCGCCGGTGTCTCGGACTCCCCGCCCCGGTTCTCGGTCATGTCAGTCATCGCCGCACGTCCCTTTCGGTCGTCGTCCTGGGACCACCGTAAGCACGGTTGCGCGGGAGCGCGCCTCTGATGCGGCAGGCTGGAGGAATGACGGCCGACCGATGGGCGCAAGCAGTGAGACATCAGCTGGGAATCGGCAGGCTTCTGCCGCTGGGTGACGCGCGGGACGGCGCGTGGATCGCGGAACGGGCGGTGGAGGCGGTGCTGCGGAGTGCGGCACGGGACGCGCCGGGCGTGCGCCTCGACGCGCTCCGTGTCGCGGTCGCCGACGCGGCGGACACCGTCGAGCCGGCCGTACCGGCTCCGCCGAGTGCGCTGCCGCCCGGGCCGCTGCGGGTGACGGCGGAGATCGCCGCGACGGCCTCGCGGCCCCTGCCGGCGACGGCGTCCGCGCTGCGGGAGGCGCTGGCGGCCGCGGCGGACCAGCGGCTCGGGCTGACGGTGACGGAGGTGGACCTGCGGGTGACGGGGCTGCTGGACGAGGAGGGGGCGGCCGAAGGCGGCCCCGCCGTCGCCCTTCCCGAGCCCCCGGCTGCCGCGCGGACCGAGGGCGACGACGAGGCCCGGGTGGCCGCCGCCGCGCTCGGCGTCCCAGGTGTCCTCCGTCTGACCGGCACGCTGGGGCACCCCGTGCACATCGAGCTGCTGTTCCCCGAGGGCGCGGCGCTGCCCCACCGCCACGTCCGGCTGGAGCTGGCGGTGCACTCGGACCACCGGGCCAGGGACGTGGCCCGCGAGGTCCGGACGGCGGTCAGGCGGACGCTGTCGGATCACCCGACGGTGGCGGTCGTGGTGAGCGCGGTCGGCTGACCGCGCTCCCGGTCCCGGGCCGCAGCGGTGCCGCGCGGCCCGGCAGCGACGGCCTGTCGGCGCGCGGGGCGCCGGTGGGCGGGTCACCTGCGGCGGACGGCCGGGGCCGGTCGTTCACCGGCGAGGCTCAGTCCTCCACGCCCGCGAGGTCCCGCAGCCTGCGGGCCTGGGCCTGGCGTTCCGCCGCGCGCTGTTCCTCGTACGTGCGATCCTGGGCGCCGCGCAGCAGGGCCTTGGTCTCGATGACGGCGTCGCGGGGCGCGGCGAGCACGGCCGAGACGAGGTCGCGGACCGTGTCGTCCAACTGCCCGGCGGGCACGGCGAGGTTGGCCAGGCCGGTGTGCACGGCCTCCTCGGCCGTGACGAACCGCCCGGTCACGCAGATCTCCAGCGCGCGGGCGTAACCGACGAGTCCCACCAGCGGATGCGTGCCGGTCAGGTCGGGCACGAGTCCGAGGCTGGTCTCGCGCATGGCGAACTGCACGTCGTCGGCGACGACGCGCAGGTCGCAGGCGAGGGCGAGCTGGAAGCCCGCCCCGATGGCATGCCCCTGGACAGCGGCGACGGAGACGATGTCGCTGCGCCGCCACCAGGTGAACGCCTCCTGGTATTCGGCGATGGTCGCGTCCAACTCGGTGTCGGAGCCGCGCGCGAGATCGATGAACGACGGTTCGCCGTCGAAGCCCTCGGGCGTGAACGCCTGCCGGTCGAGCCCGGCCGAGAAGGACTTGCCCTCGGCCCGCAGCAGCACGACGCGGACGGAGCCCGGCAACTGCCGACCGGCCTCGGTCAGCGCCCGCCACAGAGCGGGGCTCTGCGCGTTGCGCTTGTCCGGGTTGGTCAGCGTCACCGTGGCGATCGCGTCGTCGACGGTGAGCCGTACGCCGTCCTTGTCGAGTACGGGAACGAGGTCCTTGTCGGGCGAAGCCATGGGACGCCTCCGATGTGTGCGGTCCGACGCGCCCGTACGACGGCTGGACCGCCGTGGCAGGCACGCTTAAGTGACTGCACAGTAACCACCCGGGCGATCAGTCGACCGACCGGGTGGCCACCATCGGAGCCGAGGGGCCACCCGGGGTCAGGCCGTGGCCTTTTTGCCCCGGGTCGCCCCGCCACGCCCTCGCAGCGTGACGCCCGACTCACTGAGCATGCGGTGCACAAAGCCATACGAGCGGCCGGTCTCCTCGGCCAACGCCCGGATGCTCGCACCGGCGTCGTACTTCTTCTTCAGGTCTGCCGCGAGCTTGTCGCGCGCGGCGCCGGTCACCCGGCTGCCCTTCTTCAGAGTCTCGGCCACCCGTGCCTCCTCATGGGAAGTGCGCTCTGGTCTCCTCATGATCACCCCTCCGGGCCTTCATGGCCACCCATTCGGCAAGGTCCGTGAGACAAGGTTGTGACGACGGGAGCGCGTCCCCACATACGGAATGCCTAATTCCGATGGGCGGCGTCCGCACACCCGAACGGACGATGGAGGAAAAGGCCTGGTCAGAAAGGCGGCGCGGCCGAGCCCCGAAGAATCGGGGACTCGACCGCGCAATCGATGTAGGACACACCTCGGTACGAGGAGATCTCACACAGATGATGGATCACCGCTGGGCCGAATGATCCCTACGCCGTTGATCACGCATGGGATCAAGGGAGAGTGCCGCTCAGGCCAGGGCGACGAGGTCCGCGTAGTCGGCGCCCCACAGGTCCTCGACACCGTCCGGCAGCAGGATGATCCGCTCCGGCTGGAGCGCCTCGACCGCGCCCTCGTCGTGCGTGACCAGGACGACCGCGCCCTTGTAGGTGCGCAGCGCGCCGAGGATCTCCTCACGGCTGGCCGGGTCGAGGTTGTTGGTCGGCTCGTCGAGGAGCAGCACGTTGGCCGACGACACCACGAGGGTGGCGAGGGCGAGGCGGGTCTTCTCGCCGCCGGAGAGCACCCCGGCCGGCTTGTCGACGTCGTCGCCGGAGAACAGGAACGAGCCGAGCGTCTTGCGGACGTCGACCAAGTCCAGGTCGGGGGCGGCCGAGCGCATGTTCTCCAGGACCGTGCGCTCCGGGTCCAGGGTCTCGTGCTCCTGGGCGTAGTAGCCGAGCTTGAGGCCGTGGCCCTGGATGACCTTGCCGGTGTCGGGCTCCTCCGCACCGCCGAGGAGGCGGAGCAGGGTCGTCTTGCCGGCGCCGTTGAGGCCGAGGATGACGACGCGCGAGCCCTTGTCGATGGCCAG
The DNA here is from genome assembly GCF_021474405.1 of [Streptosporangium] indianense. Classification (GTDB taxonomy): domain Bacteria; phylum Actinomycetota; class Actinomycetes; order Streptomycetales; family Streptomycetaceae; genus Streptomyces; species Streptomyces indiaensis. The sequence goes on along the minus strand of NZ_JAKEIO010000067.1, from coordinate 4,601 downwards.
GTCGACGTCGGTGAAGATCTCCAGCGAGCCGTAGGACTTCGACAGCCCCTCGGCCATGAGCGGGGTCTTGCCGCACGGGGAGGGCTCGGGGAAGCGCAGCTTGGCGACCTTGTCGGACTTCCGCTCGGCCTCCAGGCCGGCCAGCAGCTTGTCCGCCCGGCGGGCCATGTTCTGCGCGGCGACGGTCTTGGTGGCCTTGGCCCGCATCTTGTCGGCCTGCGAATGCAGCGCGGAGGCCTTCTTCTCGGCGTTCTGCCGCTCGCGCTTGCGGCGCTTCTCGTCGGCCTCGCGCTGCTGCTGGTAGAGCTTCCAGCCCATGTTGTAGATGTCGATCTGGGCGCGGTTGGCGTCCAGGTAGAACACCTTGTTGACGACCGTCTCGACCAGGTCGACGTCGTGGGAGATCACGATGAAGCCGCCGCGGTAGGTCTTCAGGTAGTCGCGCAGCCAGACGATCGAGTCGGCGTCGAGGTGGTTCGTGGGCTCGTCGAGCAGCAGGGTGTCCGCGTCGGAGAAGAGGATCCGGGCCAGCTCGATGCGGCGGCGCTGACCGCCGGAGAGGGTGTGCAGGGGCTGGCCGAGCACCCGGTCGGGCAGGTTGAGCGCGGCGGCGATGGTGGCGGCCTCGGCCTCGGCGGCGTACCCGCCCTTGGTGAGGAACTCCGTCTCCTGGCGCTCGTACTGCTTGAGCGCCTTGTCGCGGGTGGCGCCCTTGCCGTTGGCGATGCGCTGTTCGTTGTCCCGCATCTTGCGGATCAGCACGTCCAGGCCGCGGGCCGACAGGATGCGGTCGCGGGCGAGGATGTCGAGGTCGCCGGTGCGGGGGTCCTGCGGGAGGTAGCCGACCTCGCCGGAGCGGGTGATGGTGCCGCCGGCGGGCATGCCCTCGCCCGCGAGGCACTTGGTGAGGGTGGTCTTCCCCGCGCCGTTGCGGCCGACCAGGCCGATGCGGTCGCCCTTGGCGATGCGGAACGAGGCGTTTTCGATGAGGACGCGGGCACCGGCGCGCAGCTCGATACCGGAGGCGGAGATCACGGACAGACTCCAGGGCGGATACGGGGGCGGGATGGACGGCTGAGGACGTTCCCGCCGTCTAATGCGCGAGGAGAATGGCCATGGGGGACAGTCTAACGGGGGCGTGCAACCACTTTTTCTGTGTGCGGGTGTTCGATCACCGATGTCCGGGCTGTGGCCGGTGGCCGGTGGAACACTGGGCGGGACAGCCCCGCGAGACACGAGGAAGTGATCGCCATGGCAGGTACGTCCGGCGGGCGTCCGAGCATCTACCCGACGCTGCTGTACGCGGACGCCAAGGCGGCGATCCGGCAGCTCACGGAGGCCCTCGGTTTCACGGAGCTGTCGGTGTACGAGGGCGAGGACGGCTCGGTGCTGCACGCCGAGCTGGCGCAGGGCAACGGCGCGGTGATGGTCGGCTCCAAGGGCCGGGGCGGTCTGTTCGACGCGGCCATGAAGGACGCCGGCACCACGGGGGTGTACGTGGTGGTGGACGACGTCGACGCGCACCACCGCCACGCCGTGGACCACGGCGTGGAGATTCTGATGCCCCCGACGGACCAGGACTACGGCTCCCGGGACTACATGGCCCGGGACGTCGAGGGCAACGTGTGGAGCTTCGGGACCTACGCGCCCGAGACTGCGGTCTAGCCCGAGACTCCGGTCTGGCGACGCACCAGGCACGGTTCACGCCCTAGCTGCCGCCGGTGTGGACCTGGAAGGCGGCGCGGCGGACCGCCTTGGCCAGGGCCGGGTCGGGGTGCGCGGCGGCGAGGGCGACCAGGACCTGCACGGTGCGGGGGTGGCCCACGGCGCGCACCTCGTCCAGCAGCATCGGGACGGTCGGCTGCACGGCCGACTCCAGGTGGCGCACCAGCAGCGGCGCCTCACCGTGGTCGGCGACGGCGGCGGCGGTGTCCACCCACAGCCAGGTCGCCTCCGCGCGGGTGAGGACCTCGTGGGCGTCCTCGGGGTCCGCGCCGTCGTGCTCGGCGAGCCACAGCAGCGCGTACGGCCTGAGCGTGGGCTCGTCCAGCACGCCGCGGACGTCCGGCTCGGCGGGGGCGCCGACCACGCGCAGCGCCTCGAAGGCGAGGCCGCGCAGCAGGGCGTCCTCGCCGCGGGCGGCGCCGAGCAGCTCGGTGACGGCGCTGCCGACGGGGCGGGCGGCGAGCCAGGCGCGGTACTCGGCGCGGGCCGCGTTGGGACGCAGCTGGGCGCAGCCGCGGAGCATGTCCTCGGCGGCCTGCTCGATGTTCCCGGCGGGGCTCTGCGCGGCGACGCAGATCTGTTCCAGCTTGACCCAGACGGCCCAGTTGCCGAGGGGGGTGAGCGTGGCCTGGCCGTCGCCGTAGGTGAGGGCGCCGACGGAGGCGAGCGCGCGCAGCGCCCAGTCGAGCAGCGGGGCGAGCGGGGCGTCGGTGGGCTCCGGTTCGGCCTGCGGTTCGGGCTGGGGGCCGTAGGGGATCTCGCAGCGGGCGGTGCGCAGCTCGGTGACGCGCTGCTCCAGGAGGTCGAGGAGCTGTTCGACCGGGACGGGCCCGGCGGACAGCTGGAGGAAGGAGAGCGCCTGCGGCATGGCCGAGACGACCTCGGCGACGGCGGCGGGCTCGTGGTCCGCGGGCTCCGGGTGGGCGAGCGACCAGGCGTCGAAGAGCGCCACCCAGCCGCGCAGCACGGCGCTGTCGTCGCGGTCCCAGGCGCGCAGCCGCCAGCCGGGGCGGGCGGTGTCGCCGTGCACCTCGACGAGGCCGGCGAGGCGGGCGGTGTCCCAGTCGGCTCTGACCTGAGCCGCGGTCAGGCCCAGATCGCGGGCGGCCCGTTCGGCGGTCGCGTCGGAGAGGGTGGCCTTGCCGTCGTCGGTGGCGCTGTCCCGGCCGGGGCCGAGCGCCCGGTCCGCCCAGCGGGCGACGCGAGCCGCGGCGGCGAGACCTGAGCGTGCCATTCTGGCCAGTTCCGCCGGTGCCGGGGTGCCCTCCGGGGGGCGCGGCGCGGGGCGGCGCGAGCGCCGCTGGTTCATCGCTGGTGGGGCGGCGGCCAGGGGTCGCGGGCGGACGAGTCGGAGCCTGGAGTCGCGCGGGATACGGGACGTCACGGGGGCAGTCTTCCGGTTGACGGTCCGAAAACCCAAACGGAATGTCACGGCGGGCGACGGGGATGGCCAACGCACCGGCCCGCGGGAGTGGTCGAGGGCCGGAAACCGGCCAGTGGTACGACGCTAAACGGAATGATGGCGACCGGTCCCTGCGGAGCGGGACGGGACGCGGTTGCGGCCGGGCGAAGAGGACGTGAACGGCGGGTGTGGGCACGGCGCCGAGAGCAGACGCGCCGGAGGGCGTACCGCAGTCGGGTCACATCAAGGGCGTCAGGAAGCGCCGGAGCGCCTCCTCGTAGGCTTCCGGGTCGGCGTTCCACAGGGCTCCGTGCGGGGCGTGGGCGACCGTGCGCAGGGCGACCACGTCCGGGCGGGAGTCGGCGAGCCGGCGCGACAGCCGCCAGGGGGCGACGGCGTCGTCCGGTCCGTGGAAGAGCAGTGCGGGGACGCGCAGTCCGTAGGACGGGGCCGTGCCCGCGGCGCGGTCGCCGGTCAGTCCGGTGCGGCCCTGGGCAGCACGGACCGCGAGGGGCAGCAGCGCGCCGGGGGTGCGGCGGGCCGAGGCGAGGGCGCGCAGGGTGGTCTCCCAGCTGAGCACCGGGGAGTCGAGGACGAGCCCGGCGACGCGGTCGCGCAGCCCCGAGTGGGTGGCGGCACGCAGGGCCATGGTGGCGCCGGTGGACCAGCCGTGCAGGACGACCTGCCGGGCGCCGTAGCGCACGGCGTAGCGGATGGCCGCGTCGAGGTCGCGCCACTCGGTCTCGCCGAGGTGGTTCAGGCCGTCGGGCGGACGCGGTGCGCCCAGGTCGCCGCGGTAGGCGAGGGCGAGCACCGGGATGTGGCCGCGGTGCAGGAACCCCATGACGTTCATGGCGAGTTCCCGGGTGGTGCCCAGACCGTGTACGGCGATCACCCAGGTGTCCCGCTTGCCCGGCACGAACCACGCGGGCAGGGAGCCGAGTTCGCCGGGGACGTCGACGTCGGCGTGTTCGAGTCCGAGCGCGGTGCCGGGGTTGCCGACGTACACGTTCGGGGTGAGCCAGACCTTGTCACCGGATTCCAGCGTGCCGTGGGTGACGCTCTCCAGGCGGCGCACGACGGTGTCGGCGGGGTGCCGGACGCCGGTCAGGACGGGGCCGACGACGGCGTGGGAGCCGTCGCCGGAGAGACCGTAGCGGCCGGGGCGCAGAGCGGCGAGGTCCCGGGTGAGGCTGATCTGCCCGGCGGCGGCGCCGTGCACGGTGAGCCGGGGTTCGGTGGGCAGGGGCCTGCCGGGGGGTGCCTTGAGCGCGGCGTCGCTGGCGAGCCGGCCGGCGGCCACCGCGGCGGCACCGGCCCCGATCACGGCGGTGACGGCAGCGGCCGTCGCTCTGGCAGTGCGCACGCCTCCAAGTGTCCCGGCGGATCGGGCGGGCTACCAGTGGGGCGGAGCGGCGGGGTGGTGCCGGGCACCGGCGGCGGGGTGGTACCGCGGCACCGGCGGCCCGGGGCG
>NZ_JAKEIO010000066.1 GCF_021474405.1 [Streptosporangium] indianense | reverse complement strand
GGGGCAGGACGACGTCGGCGTGGCGGGAGGTCTCGTTGAGGTAGGGGTCGACGCTGACCATGAAGTCGAGTGAGCCGAGCGCCTTGTCGAGCCGGTCGCCGTCGGGCGCGGACAGCACGGGGTTGGCGGCCACGACGATCAGCGCCCGCACCGGCTCGCCCTCCTCGGTGGCGGTGTCGATCTCCTCGGCGAGGGCGGACAGGGGCAGTTCGCCCTTCGCCTCGGGGTGCCGGCTCACCCGGGAGTGCCAGCGCCCCAGGGCGAAGCCGCGGCCCGGCCCGGCGGGGCGGGGGGTCTTGTCGGTGGCGGCCTGCGGGAAGAGCGCGCCGCCGGGCCGGTCGAGGTTGCCGGTGAGGATGTTCAGGACGTCGACGAGCCAGCTGGCGAGGGTGCCGTGCGGGACGGTGCAGCTGCCGATACGGCCATAGACGGCGGCGGTGGGGGCGGCGGCGAGTTCGCGGGCGAGGGTGCGGATGACGCCGGCGTCGACGTCACACGCCTCGGCGACGGCTTCGGGGGTGAACTCCGCCAGTTGCGGGGCCAGTTCCTCGACGCCCCGCACGTGCGGTGCCGGCTCGACGAGGCCCTCGTCGTAGAGCACCCGCGCCATCGCCGCCAGCAGCAGCGCGTCGGTGCCGGGCCGGACGGCGATGTGCCGGTCGGCGAGCTTGGCGGTGCGGGTGCGCCGCGGGTCGATCACGACGAGGGTGCCACCGCGGGCCTTGAGCGCCTTCAGCTTGCCGGGGAAGTCGGGGGCGGTGCACAGACTGCCGTTGGACTCCAGCGGGTTGGCGCCGATAAGGATCAGGTGGTCGGTGTGGTCGAGGTCGGGCACCGGGATGGCGTTCGCGTCGCCGAAGAGCAGGCCGCTGGAGACGTGCTTGGGCATCTGGTCGACCGTGGAGGCGGTGAAGACGCTGCGGGTGCCGAGCCCGGCGAGCAGGAGGGGCGGGTAGAGGGCGCCGGCCATGGTGTGCACGTTGGGGTTGCCGAGCACGACTCCGACGGAGTTCGGGCCGTGACCCTCCACCACCGGGCGGACACCGGCCGCGACCGCGTCGAAGGCCTCCGCCCAGGTGGCCTCGCGCAGCTCCCCGTCGCGGCGCACGAGCGGCGTGCGCAGCCGGTCCGGGTCGGAGTCCACCGCGCCGAAGGAAGCGCCCTTGGGGCAGATGAACCCCTGGCTGAACACGTCGTCGCGGTCCCCGCGGGCGTGGGTGACGCGCGTGCCGTCGATGGTGAGAGTGAGGCCGCACGTGGCCTCGCACAGGGGGCAGATACGCAGGGCGGTGCGGGACACGGGTCCTCCCGGGGGCGGCGGCTACGCTGACGCGCCGAGCATACCGACCGGTATGCATGGTGGGGAGGCCCTGACCGGATCGAGGCCGGCCCAGCATCCCGGCGAGGCCGGTGGTGAGGTCGGTCGAGTACTCGGACGAGGTCAGTCGAGCACCCTGGCGAGATAGGCCCGCAGCATCTCCCGCGCCTCGTCGATGATCCGCTGGTCCCCCTCCGGGGCGACACGGAACGCCAGGTGCACGAGGGTGTCCGCGGTCTCGACCGCTATGAGGAAGACGCGCCGCAGGTCCTCGTCGGGTTCACGGCCGAGGTGACCGGAGAGGAGTTCGGTGAGGCGGTCGGCGACGCGGTGGTTGGGTTCCGCCTGGCGGGCGCCGACCGGGATCTGGTTGCCGAAGTCGACGAGGGAGAAGCCGGGCGCGGTGCGCTTCATGTCCAGGTACTCGTCGAGGACGGCGTCCATGGCCGTACGCCAGCCCCCGTCCTCACCGGCGTCCCGCAGGCGCTGCGTGACGCGCTCGGAGTACCGCTCGAGGTTGCGCTGGGCCAGGGCGTCGGCCATCTGGCGCTTGTTGCCGAAGAAACGGTAGACCGAGCCGATCGGGACCGAGGCCCGCTGGGCGACGGCTCGCGTGCTCAGGGCGTCGTAGCCGACCTCGTCGAGGAGGTCGGCGCAGGCGTCGAGGATCCTGGTCAGGCGTTCTGCGCTGCGCCGCTGCACGGGCGCGCGACGGAGCGATGTCGCGTGGGGCACGGGCTTCATGATGCCCCTCGGGCGCGGTCCGGTGAACCTCGCCCCCCGGTGAGCGGGTCCTGCGTCCGGGCCGTGCGCCGGGAGGCGGCGTCGGGGCTCGTCCCCGGTCCCGGTTCCGACGCGGTGATGTCGGCCGTGCTCTCCACGGGCTTGCCGTCCACCGCCCACACGGTGCCGTCGTCGGCGTAGAGACGGGCCGTGACGCGGTGCGTGCCGCGCGGCACGAGACGGGTGTCCAGCCGGTGCCCGGGAGTGCGGAGCCGGGCCACGGGGCGGTCGTCGACGAAGAGGCGCGCGAGGCCGCGCCCGGCCACCGGGCGGGCCGCCGCGCCGGCCGGTGAGAAGCGGAAGTTGCGCACGGTCAGGTGGACGTCCCAGCCGCCGGCCGCGTCGGGCTGCACCTCGATGCCGACGCCGGGGGCGTCCTCGCGTCCCACCTCGCGGTAGGGCCGCCCGTCCTGGTCCCGGTCAGCGAGGATCTTGCCGACCGGTGCGGGCGACGCGCCGTCCTTGCGGGCGTCGTCGGAGCCGCAGCCCGCGGAGCCGGTCACGAGCAGGACACCGGCCACGAGCGCGGCGCAGGGTCTCCGTGTCCACGACATGTTCGGGAGCGTAGAACACACGTCCGGCCCCGCGGATCATTCTCAAGTCTGGTTCCGGTCATCCGTGAAGAGGAGGGCGCGTGCCCCTCTTGCGTCGGGGAAATCGCAATCCTACGGTGTCGCATAGGAATCGGATGAGCCTGTCACGGCCGCAAGGGAGCAGCGATCATGGGCGATGGGGGTACCACCCGCGCGAGCACGTTCGAGCGCGGGGAAGCGCGGAAGACCGCCGAAGGCCTGGCCTACCTGTCCGGCTTCGGCAACGAGCACAGCTCGGAGGCGGTCCCGGGCGCACTGCCCGAGGGCCGCAACTCGCCGCAGCGGGCCCCCCTCGGGCTGTACGCGGAGCAGCTGAGCGGTACGGCGTTCACCGAGCCGCGGGCGCACAACCGGCGCTCGTGGCTCTACCGGATCCGCCCCTCGGCCGCGCACCCGGCGTTCACCCGCACCGACAACGGCGCGGTCCGCACCGCCCCCTTCACCGAGACCGTGCCCGACCCCAACCGCCTGCGCTGGAACCCGCTGCCCGACCCGGCGCCCGGGACCGACTTCCTGGCGGGACTGTGGACCCTGGGCGGCAACGGCGACGCCACCCAGCGCACCGGCATCGCCGTGCACCTGTACGCGGCCGACACCTCCATGGACCGGGTGTTCAGCGACGCCGACGGCGAGCTGCTGATCGTCCCGGAGCGCGGCGGGCTGCTGCTGCGCACCGAGTTCGGTCTGCTCCATGTGGAGCCGGGACATGTGGCGCTGATTCCGCGTGGTGTCCGCTTCCGTGTGGAACTGCTCGACGACTCCGCCCGAGGCTATGTGTGCGAGAACTACGGCGCACCCTTCACCCTCCCCGACCTGGGCCCGATCGGGGCCAACGGGCTCGCCAACCCCCGGGACTTCCGCGCCCCCGTCGCCGCGTACGAGGACGTGGAGGGGCCGGTGGAGGTGGTGAACAAGTTCTGCGGGAACCTGTGGACCGCCACCTACGACCACTCCCCCCTCGATGTGGTCGCCTGGCACGGCAACCATGTGCCGTACGTCTACGACCTGCACCGCTTCAATGTGCTCGGCACCATCACCTACGACCACCCGGACCCGTCGATCTTCACGGTGCTGACGTCCCCGTCGGACACCCCGGGCCTGGCCGGCGTCGACTTCGTGGTGTTCGCACCGCGCTGGCTGGTGGGCGAGGACACGTTCCGGCCGCCCTACTTCCACCGGAACGTGATGAGCGAGTACATGGGCCTGATCGAGGGCGCGTACGACGCGAAGGCGGAGGGCTTCGTGCCGGGCGGCGGCTCGCTGCACAACATGATGTCGGCGCACGGCCCGGACCGGGAGACCTTCGACCGGGCGAGCGCCGCGGAGCTGAAGCCGCAGAAGATCGACGACGGCCTGGCGTTCATGTTCGAGACCCGCTGGCCCCTCACCCTCACCCCGCACGCGGCCGAAGCGGACCACCTCCAGCAGCACTACGACGACGTCTGGCAGGGCCTGGAACGGCACTTCCGCCCCTTGCACTGATCATTTCCTGACGGTACGGATGGCCCCGTGACCTCCTTCGCCCCGGACTCGATCGTCCTGAACCGCAAGCTGCCGCTCTGGTACCAGGTGTCGCAGTCGCTGCGTGCCTCGATCCTCGGCCGCTCGCCGCAGGACCCGCTGCGGCTGCCCACCGAGGAGCAGCTGGCCGGGCACTACGGCGTGAGTGTGCTGACGATGCGGCAGGCGCTGAAGGAGCTGGAGGACGAGGGGCTGATCACGCGTCACCGCCGCCGGGGCACGTTCATCGAGCCGCACGCGCGCCGGGGTTCTCCGGTGCGTCTGCTCGGCTCGGTGGACGCGATCGTGGCCCAGCAGTCCGGCATGACGACCGAGCTGCTGGAGCACGGCAGCGCGCCCGTCCCCGGCGAACTCGCCGAGTACTTCCCGGAGGTGCGGGAGGTGTCGACGTACCACCGGCTGCGCAGCGACGAGAAGACCGGTGAGCCCACCAACCACGCCCGCAACTACGTCCGTCCCGAACTGGCCGCGCGCCTCGACCCGGACGACCTCGTCCGGTGGCCCATGACCAAGGTGCTGCGGGACGTGGTGGGCGCGGACATCAGCCGCATCACGGACACGGTCGAGGCACGCTTGGCCGACCCGGAGACCGCGAAGCTGCTCCGCATCCCTCTGCTGAGCCCGATCCTGCACTACACGGGCGTGACGTACGACAGCGAGGGGCGGACGCTGGACGTGGCCGTCATCCAGTACCGCGGCGACCGGTTCTCCTTCACGGTGACCCTGGATGCGTAGGGAAGGGCCCGCGGTCCCCCGGGCGCCGGCCGCGCCCGCGCGGCGGAACCGCCCAGGGCCCGGCCCCGCACCCCTCGGACGCGTCGTACGATGCCCGGCGTGACGCACGACGACGCTCCGCTGCTGGCGGACCTCATGCCGTGGTCCGTCGCACCGCCGCGGCTCGGCCGGGGCTGGCCGGCGGCGCCGGACGCGGCGTCCCTGAAAGCCCGTTGGGACGCCTTGGTGAAGGCCGAGGGACCCGACCGCGCGTCCCTGTTCGAGCCGACCCGCTCGCGCACACTCCACACGGCCGTCGGCCAGTTGCCCGGCCGGACCGGCAGCGGCACCGAGAAGCTGGTGCGTGCCTCGGGGCCCTGCCCGGAGCCGGTGCGCGTCCTGCTCGCCCCCTACAACGAGCAATGGCTCATCCCCGACCAGCGGCTGATCGACGCGGCCCGCCCGGAACTGTGGCGGGTGGCGGACGAGCGGCAGGTCTTCGTCGTGGAGGCACCCGAGGCCGACCCGCCCCTGCTCGTCACCTCCCTGCCGCCGCTGCTGCGCCCCGGCCGGATCCGCCCGTTGTTCCGGCGCCCCGGCGGCCGCGAGCCGAACCTGGCCCCGGGCCTGCTGGAGCACCTCGGCGCCCGCCTGGGCGGCGTCCCGGCCCCGCTGGACGTCCTGGCCTGGATCGCGGCCACGGCCCGCCCGGACCTCACCGTCCCGCTCACCGGGGACGCCGCCGCATGGGAGCGGGGTCTCGAACGGGGCCGCCGGCTGCTGTGGCTGATGCGCCGTGACGGCGACCGCCCCAAGCTCCCCGGCGGCCGCCGGCCCTACGTCCGCGCCCCGCTGCCCTCCCGCCCGGTGGCGCTGCGCTACGACCGGGACGAGGAGGCTCTGTTCCTGGACGAGGGCCGCATCTCCCCGGTGCCGCCGGAGGCCTGGGACTTCGAGGCGGGAGGGGTCCGCGTCCTCCAGGAGTGGTTCGCCACCCGCGTCGCGGTCCCCGAGCCGGGCACGCTGGCGGCGATCCGCCCCGCCACCTGGCCGCAGGCCTGGACGTCGGAGCTGCTGGAGCTCATCACCGTCCTGGCGCTCCTGGCCGAGCTGCGCACGACGGAGGAGCCGGAGGTCCCCGACCCGGTCACGGCGAAGGAGCTGTCCGAGGCGGGCGTCCTCCCGGTACCGGGCGCGGCCCGCCGTCCGGCGTCGGTGCTGGAGGGGCCCGAGGAGGGCCCCGAGGGTCAACTGGCGCTGCTCTAGGCGCAGCAGGGCTGCCGCCTCCAGCGCAGCTGCGGGCCGCTCAGCGCAGCTCCGGGTCGAAGGCGTCCAGGACGCGTTCGAGGGCCCGCCGGAACACCGCCTCCAGATCGACGGGCCCGCTCTGCTCCATGAAGGCCGCGGCCAGCCGCGGATACGCGCCGGTGGCGATCTGGCCGCCCAGGTAGGCCATGCGGACCGCGTTCTCCTCCTCGGCCGACCACGGCATGGAGCGGGCGCGTTCGGCGGTCGCGATGGCGTTCCCGGTGTACGTCGTCACGACGCCGTTGAGCAGCGCGACCAGCTCCGTCTTCGTACCGGCCGGCACATCGAGCGGTTCGAGACAGGCCAGACAGTGCTCCAGGTAGCGCAGGGTGTTGGGGCTGAAGCCGAACACGCCCGCCATCAGGCGCGGCGCCCAGGTGTGGCGGTGCATGATGGCGCGCGTCTCCTCGGCGTTGCGCAGCATGTCGGCGCGCCAGTCGCCCGTGGGCTCGAACATCTCGTGCTCGGCACCGATGGCGTCGATCATCAGCTCGTACAGGTCCTCCTTGCGGGGGACGTAGTTGTAGAGCGACATGGTGCCGCAGCCCAGCTCCGCGGCGACGTGCCGCATGGTGACCCCGTCCAGCCCCTCGGCGTCGGCGATCCGCACGGCCGCCGCCGCGATGTCGGCGCGGGTGAACGCCGGTTTCGGCCCACGGCCGGTGCGCTCGGGGCGCGCCCAGATCACTTCGGGTACGGCAGCTCGGCCCGCCATCGGTCATCACCTCGGCCACCATCCTAGTTACGTACAACGTACGTAGTGCGCTATGGTCCTGCCATGACTTCTACGTACGCTGTACTTAGTGAAGGTCTGGAGAAGCGGTTCGGGCAGGTCCACGCCCTGCGCGGACTGGACCTCGCGGTCGCGGAGGGGACGGTCTGCGGGATCCTCGGGCCGAACGGGGCGGGGAAGACGACGGCCGTGGGGCTGTTGACCACACTGCTGCGGCCGGACGCCGGCTCCGCCCGGGTCGCGGGGCACGATCTCGTCCGCGAGGCCGCCGCCGTACGCCGGAGGATCGGCGTCACCGGGCAGGACACCTCGATCGACGGCGACCTCACCGGGCGTCAGAACCTCCGGCTGTTCGGCCGGCTGCATCGGGTACGCGGTCCGGCCGGCCGGAGCGCGGAACTGCTGGACCGCTTCGGCCTGACGGAGGCCGCCGACCGCCCCGCGTCCACCTGGTCGGGCGGGATGCGCCGCCGCCTGGACCTCGCGGCGAGCCTGATCCGCCGCCCCGACGTGCTCTTCCTGGACGAGCCGACGACCGGCCTGGACCCGGTCAGCCGCACCCTCATCTGGGACGTGGTGCGCGGCCTGACCGACGAGGGCACGACCGTGCTGCTCACCACGCAGTACCTGGAGGAGGCCGACCGACTGGCCGACGACATCGCTCTGGTGGACCGGGGACGGGTCACGCAGACCGGGTCTCCCGCGCAGCTCAAGGCGCTGGTCGGGGCGCACGCCGAGGTCGTGGTGCCGGACGCCGGGGCCCTCGCGAAGGCGGCGGCCGTGCTCGACCGGCTGACCGGCGCGCAGCCGACGCTCGACCACGAGCGCAACGCCGTCGGCGCCGTCAGCAAGGACCCGACGCTCACGATCCCGCTGCTGGTGCGCGCCCTGGACACCGCGGGCGTGCCGCTGCTCGACGTGAGCCTGCGCCCGCCGACCCTCGACGACGTGTTCCTGCGCCTCACGGAGCCCGCGCCCGAGAAGACCGAGACGACCGAGACGACGACCGAGCAGACCGCGCAGACCGGGACGACCGGGACGGCCGGCGAGAGGGAGCGTGCCGCATGAGCATGCTGGCGTACGACGGGACCGCGATGCTGGGCCGCCAGCTGCTGCGGCTGCGCAACAACCCGGGCCTGCTGATCCTCACCCAGACGATGCCCATCAGCATGCTGCTGTTCTTCGGCTACGTCTTCGGCAGCGCGCTGGCGGTACCGGGCGAGGCGTACCGGTCCTTCCTCGTGCCGGGCCTGCTGGTGGCGACCGCTTCGGGCGGGATCATGGCCGGAATGTTCCAGGCGGCCCAGGACACGCACCGAGGGGTGACCGACCGCTTCCGCACGCTGCCGGTGAGCCGGGCGGCCGTACCGCTGGGACAGGCCGCGGCGGACCTGGTGGCCACGGCCCTCGGCACGGTGCCGTTCGTGCTGGTTGGCCTGGCGGTGGGCTGGCGGGTCGAGGGGAGCGCGCTCGCGGCCGTGGGAGCGTTCGCGCTGCTGCTGCTGTTCCGCTTCGCGTGCACGTGGGCGGGGATCCACCTCGGCCTGCTCACCCGGAACGAGGAGGCGGCCGGCCAGCTGGGCGGGGCGACATTCCTGCTGCCGCTGCTGTCCAGCGCGTACATCCCCACGAGCGGGCTGCCGGGCTGGCTGCGGACGGTCGCCGAGTGGAATCCGATCAGCGCGGTGGCGACGGCCCTGCGGGACCTCTTCGGCAACGCGCCGGTGCCCGCGGGGGCGGCCTGGCCGGTGGCCCATCCCGTCGCGGGATCGCTCGTGTGGTGCGCCGTGCTGCTCGGGGTGTTCGTGCCGCTGGCCGTGCGTCAGTACGCGCACGGGGAGCGCTGAACGGGCGGCCGCAGCCGCGGACACAGCCCCCGGTCACTGCCGGGCGGGGAGAGGCACCGACAGGGGGCGTACCGCGCTCGGGAACACACCTGGCGCCGCTGCGTGCCGCGGGGATGACGGACTGAGGGTGTCGCAGCGCCGGCGCGGGGCGGTGTGACCGCCCGAGCGCGGGCCCCTACCTGCTGCCGAAAAGGGAGCGGCGCAGTCGTCGCAGCGGCGCGAAGAGGGAGACGCGACGGACGCGCGCACCCCTGCCACTGCGGTCGTGCGACTGACGCGCGGTCAGTTCCCGCATCAACGAGGTCGCCTCGACCGTCTCCCGCTGGGGGACGGCGGGGCCGCCCAGCACCGAGAGATGGCGGTCGAGGCGCGAACTGGTCGCGCTGCTCCCGCAGGTGATCGCAGGGACCCTGGCCCTGCTGCGCACTGTTATCTGTTCCATGTCACTCCCCACCCGTACGAGTCCACCCGGCCCGGGCAGGCTAACCCTATCGCCCCGTCCCGGCACTCGTGTATCGCGGTCACAGGATTCACCTTCCCCGTAAGGGGGTTGACGATGTATTTGCGATCACTCACCGAATCCAACAGATTTCAGGGCGAGTTGGACGAACGGCTGGGTAGTGGGCTGCGGCGATCCCCCGGCGGGCTCGACGGTCACGGCCAGTGACGTCGCGGAGGTCCCCAAACCCGTCGCGACCAGGGGCGTGTCGCCCTGGAAGAGGCCGAGGGAGCGTGGTTGCGCGCCCGGGCGCATGAGCCACAACTGGTGCACGCGGCCGCCCGCCGGGGCGCCGTATCCGCCGAGGGTGACGACCGCACTCCCCTCCGTGGCGGAAGCGATCACTCCGATCGTACGCCCCCGTCCGTCCCGGCCGGTGCTCGCACGGGCGTCCGGAGCGGCCAGAACGTGGGCGATCTCACGTGACCGATCTTGCTCCGCGGTCAGCCGGTCCTGGGTCCGGTTCGCCTGCACGGCGAACAACGAGGCGACGACGAGGGCCGCGGCGGCGGTGGCCGTCGCGAAGGGCACGAACAGCGGGATGCGACGGCGTTGCCGCTGCCGCGGCGGCGGCTGGGCGCCCCACACGTGCGGGGGCAGCTGAGCTGCCCGCGCCCGCGCCGGCTCACGCACCGCCCCCTGCGGCGCCGGGTCCTGAGGAGTCGTCCGTACGGCGAGCATGACCCGCTCGCGCAGGGCGGCCGGGGGCGGGGCGGTCGTGGACCAGGCGAGCCGCACGGCGTCCTCGGAAAGGGCGCGCACCTCGGCGCCGCAGCGGTCGCAGTCCGCGAGGTGCCGCTCGAAGCGGACCCGCTCCGGGGGCTCCAGGGCGTCGAGCGCGTAGGGCGCGGCGAGCGAGTGCAGGTCCTCGCGGCGGAAGAGGCTCATGCCACACCTCCGAGGCACTCACGCATACGGGTCAGCCCATCCCGCATCCGGGTCTTGACGGTGCCCAGCGGCAGGGAGAGCTGCTCGGCCACCTCACGGTAGGTGTAGCCCTCGTAGTAGGCGAGCGTGACCGACTGGCGCTGCAGGACGGTGAGCCGGTCGAGGCAGCGGCGCACCCATTCCCGTTCGAGTCCGGCCTCGACCTCCTCGGTGACCTGGTCGAAGGCGGGCTGGTTCGCGCGCAGTGCCTCGCGCTGCTCGCGTTCACCGGCCGCGCGGGCGCTGCGCACCCGGTCGACGGCCCGGCGGTGGGCGAGGGTGAGGATCCACGACATCGCGCTGCCCCGGCCCGGGTCGAACTTCGCCGCCGAGCGCCACAGTTCGAGCAGCACCTCCTGAGCCACCTCCTCCGACTGGGCGGGGTCGCGCACCACACGCCGTACGAGTCCGAACACCGGACCGGACACCAGTCCGTACAACTCCTCGAAGGCCTTCTGGTCGCCCCCTGCCACGAGCAGCAGCAGCTCGTCCGCCTCCACTCGGTCCCCCTTCCCGAGGCCGCACCGGGCCTGTCCCCTCACACGAGGCATTCGCAACGCACACACCTCCGGATGGGGTTACGGATCAGCGCGCCGAAAACGCGGGTCACGCGGCGATGAAACAACTTTCCCGATGCGCCGTAAGAACGTTTGAGATTCGACCAATCCGCTTCGCCGACCGCTCCGAATGGCGTGTGTCAGGCAAGTTGGCACGGAGGACGGACGGCATGACACCTATCTCCAGGACCGGTGCGGGACGCGCGAGCATCGCGACCGTGATCTGTGGCGCGCTGGCCGCCGGCGGGCTCGCAGCCGCCGGTGTGACCGCGCTGGTACCCGAGGAGGCCTCCGCCTCCAGCCACCGCGAGGCCCCGCTGATCTCGGGGACCCCGCAGTACGACAACACCGACGTGTACGCGTTCGTCAGCCCGGACAAGCCGGACACGACGACCATTGTCGCGAACTGGATCCCCTTCGAGGAACCGGCCGGCGGGCCCAACTTCTTCACGTTCGCCGAGGACGCCCAGTACGACCTGCGCATCGACAGCAACGGTGACGCCCAGGAGGACCTGCTCTTCCGGTACACGTTCAAGACGCACACGAAGAACGACAAGACGTTCCTCTACAACACGGGCCCGGTCGAGAGCCTCGACGACCCCGACCTCAACATCACGCAGACCTACGACCTCGAACTGATCAAGCTGAAGCACCTGAAGGCCGTGTCGAAGACCAAGGTCGCCGACGACGTGCCGGTCGCGCCGTCGAACGTCGGCAAGGCGTCGATGCCGGACTACAACGCCCTGCGCCAGCAGGCCGTGCACAAACTCGCCGGGGGCGCGCAGACGTTCGCCGGTCAGGCCGACGACCCGTTCTTCCTGGACCTGCGCGTCTTCGACCTGCTGTACGGCGGGAACCTCTCCGAGGTCGGCAACGACACCCTCAAGGGCTACAACGTCAACTCGATCGCCCTGCAGGTCCCCAACAGCTTCATCACCGAGTCGCACGAGCAGCCGGTCGTCGGCATCTGGTCGACGACCCAGCGCAAGAACGCCAAGGGCTACTTCACTCAGGTCTCGCGCCTCGGCAACCCGCTGGTCAATGAGGTCGTCAACCCCATCAAGGACAAGGACACGTTCAACGCGTCCACCCCGCGCGACGACGCCCAGTTCCTGAAGAACGTCACCAACCCGGAGCTGCCGAAGCTCATCGAGGCGATCTACAAGATCCCGGCCCCGGCCGAGCCCCGCAACGACCTGGTCGACGTCTTCCTCAAGGGAGTGAAGGACCTCAACCAGCCGCCGCACGTGACGCCGTCGGAGCAGCTGCGGCTCAACACGTCCATCAAGCCGGCCGCCAAGCCCAAGCGCCTGGGTGTCCTGGACGGTGACAACGCGGGCTTCCCGAACGGCCGTCGCCTCACCGACGACGTGATCGACGCGTCGCTGCAGGTCGTCGAGGGTGAGCTGCTCGGTGCGAAGAACGACCTCGGTGACGCGGTCGACAAGAACGACAAGAAGTTCGAGAAGTACTTCCCGTACGTGGCTCTGCCGACGGAGGGTTCGCGCGGCCCGCTCGCCAAGGGCGTGGACGGCGGCAACGACGTCCGCAGCCAGCTGGGCGACGCGCTCCAGCCGGCCGGTGCGCAGGACTCGGACGACATGGGTCTGATGGCCGCCTCCGCGGGGGCCGGGGCGGGCGGCATCGTCCTGATCGGCGCGGCCCTGATGTGGTGGCGCCGCATGCGGAACCGGGCGTACTGACCCGCTCCGCTGCCACCGACTGGCGCGGCCCGTTCCACATCCCCCACGGCGCGGGCCGCGCCGCCGACTTCCGCACCCGCACATCCGACCGAGGAGTGGTCATGCCCCCGCGTACGACCGACAGCACATCGGGACGCCCCGACGACGACCGATCGCCGTCGACGTCCCCGGTGCACCCGGAGCCCCAGGGGCGGCCCGGTGATTCTGCCGCCGGGGCGGGGGCCGACTCCGGCTCGGCCGGCTCCGGCGCGGTCGGCTCCGGGGCGGTCGGCCTCGGCGCGGCCAACTCCGGCTCGGCCGGCTCCAACTCTGTCGACTCCAACTCTGTCGACTCCGGCACGGTCGACTCCGACACGGTCGGCTCCAGCACGGTCGGTTCCCGCTCCGGCGACGGCACCGCCGGCGACCGCCCCGACGAGAGCGACTCCGGCTCCGGGCCGGACGCCGGCCAGCGGGTCGCAGCCGTGCGGCGGGCCGCCGACGGGGGGCGGCGGTGGCGTGCCCTGCACGTCGCCGGGTGCGCGGTGCTGCTGGCGGTCGCGGTGACCGGCGGGGCCATCGCCGTCGGGGGCGTGCAGGATCAAGGGGCAGGGGTCGACGCCGTGTCGGCGGCCGGGGCCCTGTCGCCCGGCGAACTCGCCCGGGGCGACCTCGACGCGGGCATCGCGTCCCTGCAGCAGCACCTGCGCGCCCAGCCGCGGGACCACGGCAGCTGGGCCACCCTCGGTCTGGCCTACGTCGAGCAGGCCCGTACGAAGGGCGACCCGTCCCGGTACCCGCAGGCCGAGCGCGCCCTGAAGCGGTCCCTCGACCTGGAACCGGGCAACGACCAGGCCCTGGCGGGCCGTGCCGCCCTCGCCGCCGCCCGGCACGACTTCCCCGGCGCCCTGTCCTACGCCGACCGGGCCCTGAAGCAGAACCCCTACAGCGAACGCGCCCTGTGCACCCGGATCGACGCCCTCGTCGAACTCGGCCGGTACGACGACGCCGCGCAGGCCGCCGACACCGCCGACGACCGGCGCCCGGGCGTCCCCGTCTTCACGCGGTACGCGTACGTGCACGAGCTGCGCGGCGACGTCCGTACGGCGCGCGCCGTACTGGAGCGCGCCCTGAGCTCGGCGAACGCGCCCGGCGACGTCGCGTACGTCGCCACGGCCCTCGGCCAGCTCGCCTGGAACCAGGGCGAGTACAGGACGGCCCTCGGCCACTACGCCCGCGCCCTCGCCGCCGACGACGCCTATCTGCCCGCCCTGGAGGGCCGCGCCCGTGCCCAGGCCGCGAGCGGTGACCGGGCGGCGGCGGTGAAGGGGCTGGAGCAGGTCGTCGCCCGCTTCCCGCTGCCCGGCCCGCTCGTCGCGCTCGGCGAGCTGTACGAGGACCGCGGCGCCGACGGCGACCGTGCGAAGGCCGGCGACCAGTACGCCCTCGTCGACGCCTGGACGGCCCTGGCCCGCGCCGGCGGCGCCAACACCGACCTCGAGACGGCCATGGCCGCCGCCGACCACGGCGACAGGAAGGAAGCCCTGCGCGCCGCCCGCGCCGAGTGGGACCGCCGCCACAGCGTGCACACCGCCGACGCCCTCGCGTGGGCCCTGCACGTCAACGGCCGTGACGAGGAGGCCCTGCCGTACGCCCGCCGGGCCACCGCCACGGGCTACCGCAACGCCGTCTTCCTCTACCACCGCGGTGTCATCGAACGCGCCACCGGCGCCGACCGGGAGGCCCGCACGCACCTGAAGGCGTCCCTGGACCTGAACCCCGGCTTCTCGCCGCTCGGCGCGCGTGAGGCCCGTACCGCACTCAAGGACCTGGAGGGGAACCGGTGACCCTGCGCCGGCTGTTCGCGTCCGGCGGCGCCGTCCTCACGGCCGCCTGCGCGCTCACCCTGCTGCCCGCCGCCACGGCCAGCGCCCACCCGCTGGGCAACTTCACCGTCAACCGTTACGACGGGCTTGTCGCCGCCCCCGGTGAACTGCGGGTCCACCACGTCGAGGACCTCGCGGAGATCCCGGCGACCCAGGCGGGTCCGGACATCGAGCGGCTCGGCATCGCCCTGTGGGCGCGCGAGCGGTGCGCCACGGCCGCCGAGGACAGCCGGGCGACGGTCGACGGCCGCCGGGTCGCCCTCACCGCCGAGCGCAGCCGCGCGCGCGTGCGGCCCGGACAGGCCGGGCTCGACACCCTCCGGGTGGAGTGCGAGCTGACCGCCGCACTCCCCTCGGCGAACAGGACCGTGGCCCTCGGCTTCCGCGGCGCGGGCACCTCCACCGGCCCGGGCTGGCGGGAGATCACGGCTCGGGGCGACCGGATGACGCTCGCCGCGTCGGACGTGCCGGAGAAGTCGGTCTCGGACGAACTGACCAGCTATCCGGAGGAGTTGCTGTCCTCCCCGGCCGACACCGCGTCGGCCGCCCTGCGGGTGCGCCCCGGCGGCGCCGCCCTCGCCGAGGAGGACGGTGAGGAGTCGGACGCGCCGGCGGCGTCCGTGCTCCCGCGCGGCGCTGACCGCTGGACACGTGCCCTGGACGACCTCGTGGCCCGGCAGGACCTCACCGCCGGCTTTGCCGCGCTGGCCCTCCTCATCGCCGTCGTCCTCGGCGCGATGCACGCTCTCGCCCCGGGCCACGGCAAGACCATCATGGCCGCGACGGCGGCGGCCCGGGGCGGCAGGGCCCGGATGAAGGACGTCCTGCCCATGGCCGCCTCGGTGACCGTCACGCACACCCTCGGCGTGGTCGCCCTGGGCCTGCTGGTCACGGCCGGTTCGGCGGCGGCCCCCTCGGTGATCGCCTGGCTCGGTGTCGCCAGCGGCCTGCTGGTGACCCTGGCGGGCGCGAGCCTGGTCCGGCGCGCCCTGCGCAACCGCGCTCACACCCACCATCCGCACGGCCCGCACCTCCACGGAAGCCACACCCACGACGGCGACCACCACCACGGTCACCCGCACGACCACGACCACGAGCACGACCACGCGCACAACCACAAGGATCGCGACCGCGACCACGACCACGACCACGACCACCCGCACGATCACGCCCACCCGCACTCCCACCCCCACACGGTCGAGCACACCCACGGTGGCTTCACCCACTCCCACCCCGTCGCCCCCACCCTCCGCGGCACGATCCTCATGGGCTTCGCGGGCGGCCTCGTGCCCAGCCCGTCCGCCGTCGTGGTGCTGGTCGGCGCCGCCGCGCTCGGACAGGCCTGGTTCGGTCTGCTGCTCGTCGTCGCATACGGCGTCGGGCTGGCGCTGACCCTCACGGCCGCCGGGTACGCGGTCGTCAAGGCGGGCAGCGGCATGACCCGGCTGCTGGACCGGCGCCCCCGCTGGACGGCGGGCCCGATGGCCGCCCTGGTACGCCGGACCGCACCCCTCGGGTCGGCCCTCGCCGTGCTGGTTCTCGGGGCCGGACTCGTGTTCAAGGGGGCGGCATCCGCACTCGGCTGAGTTACGTTCGTGAGGCATCGGACGTCAGGAGAAAAAGCGGACGTCGTGAGGAAATCCGACCGCGTGGGGAAGACACTCCCCATGGAGATTTCGCCCGGCTGCGAATGGGGGCGCCGTGTTCGAAGAACCGGGCCGTGAGCGTGTGATCGCGGGCCGCTACCGGCTCCTGGCGCCGCTCGGCGAGGGCGGTATGGGCACCGTGTGGCGCGCCCGCGACGAGGTGCTGCACCGCGAGGTCGCCGTCAAGGAGGTGCGTGCCCCCTCCGGGCTGGCGGGCGACGACGTGCAGCGGATGTACGCCCGGCTGGAGCGCGAGGCGTGGGCGGCGGCCCGGGTCGCCAACCGCAACGTGGTGACGGTGTACGACGTGGCGACGGACGACGGCCGGCCGTGGATCGTCATGGAACTGGTGCGTGGTCTGTCGCTGGCCGAGGTCCTGGACGCCGAGGGTCCGCTGGCACCGGAGCGTGCGGCGCACATCGGTGCGGAGGTGCTGGCCGCGCTGCGGGCCGCGCACGAGGCCGGGGTGCTGCACCGCGACGTGAAGCCGGCCAACGTGCTGATCTCGAACGACGGCCGGATCGTGCTCACCGACTTCGGCATCGCCATGGTCGAGGGCAGCTCCGCGCTGACCATGACCGGCGAGGTCATCGGCTCGCCCGAGTTCCTCGCCCCGGAGCGGGCCCTGGGCCGTACGCCGGGCCCGGAGTCGGACCTGTGGTCGCTCGGTGTGCTGCTGTACGCGGCGGTCGAGGGCCACTCCCCTTTCCGTCACGACACCCCGCTGAGCACACTGCGGGCGATCGTCGACGAGGAGCTGCCGCCGCCGTACCGGGCCGGGCCGCTCGCCCCGGTGATCGAGGGGCTGTTGCGCAAGGACCCCGAGCAGCGGCTGCCGCCCGAGCGGGCCGAGGAGGATCTGCGGGTGGTCGCCGCGGGCGGGTCGCCGCGCGCGGACACCACGCGGGCGGTGCCGTTCCCGCCGACGGTGGTGGGCCACCCCGAGCCCGCTCCCACGCCTCCCATGGCGTTCCCGGGGCAGTCGGCGGCGGCCGGTTCGGGTGCGACCACGACGGCCACGGACCAGGACCGGGACCGCCGGGCCGGCCGGGTGCTGGTCGTGGGCGTGATCGCGCTGGCGCTCGCGGTGGGCGGGCTGACGTACGCGCTGCTGAACGACGGGGACGGTTCCGGCGGCCGGGACCAGGGGGCAGGGAACAGCACGCCCGCCGCGACCAAGAGCCCGCCCCGCGACACCGCGACGGAGAAGTCCAGCCCGTCGCCGACCCCGAGCGAGTCGAAGGAGAGCAGTCCGCCGCCGCAGTCGGTGAAGGTGTCCCTCCAGGGCCGGCGCACGGACTACTCGGGCACGTGCCCGCCGCCCGCCGCGCGGGCGCCCGAGTTCACGGCGACGCTCACGGTGGGGCGGCTGCCGGCCGAGGTCAGCTACCGCTGGGTGACGCAGGACGGCCAGGTGCTCGACGGGGGCTGGAAGACCCTGTCGTTCCCGGAGGGCGGCGACCGCTCGAAGCAGGACACGGTACGGGTGTCGACCCAGGCGCAGACCGGGACGTTCGAGAACGAGATCGGCGTCGAGGTGCGGCAGCCGGTGCGTACGACGTCCGAGTCGGTGCCCTTCTCGGTGACGTGCGAGACGGAGACCCCGACGGGCGGGGCCTCCCCTTCTCCCTCCGCCACGGATCCGGACGCGAACTCGGCCTCGGGCTCCGGCTCCGGCTCGGACTCGGACGACGGTTGAGCGGTCAGTCGTTGCTGTTGAGCACGGGCAGGTAGCCACCCGACTGGCCGGGGGCCTTCGGGTGGTACGACTCGCCGATGTTGAGCCAGCTGACGCTGTGCAGCCACGCGTCGCCGGAGCAGATCTCGTGGCCGGTGAAGGTGGTGCGTACGTCGCCGAAGGCGAAGCCGTGGTTCGCGGCCCGCTTGGCGATGGCGGTGTTGAGGTGATCGGAGGCGTCGTTGATGGCCCTGCGCTTGGTCTCGGACAGACCGAGGCAGGTGGCGCCGAGCTTGTAGAAGCGGGGGTAGCCGAGGACGACGACCCGGGCGGCGGGGGCCCTGGAGCGGATGGCCGAGTACACGCCGTCGAGCTTGCCGGGCAGCGTGGAGTCGACGTACGCGCGGGCGGTGTTGATGCGGGAGACACAGGCGCTGTCCGACTGGGTCACACAGGTCGTCATGACGTCGGCGAAACCGGCGTCGTTGCCCCCGACGCTGATCGAGACGAGGGCGGTGGAGGCGCTGAGCGGGGTGAGCTGACTCGCGAGAACATCACCCGTTCGGGCGCCCGAGCAGGCGGTGAAGTCGAAGGTCGAGGGTGCGTGGGCGG
Source organism: [Streptosporangium] indianense (assembly GCF_021474405.1). Classification (GTDB taxonomy): domain Bacteria; phylum Actinomycetota; class Actinomycetes; order Streptomycetales; family Streptomycetaceae; genus Streptomyces; species Streptomyces indiaensis. The sequence goes on along the minus strand of NZ_JAKEIO010000066.1, from coordinate 21,626 downwards.
CGGCCCACAGGTAGGGGTAGGCCTTGGTGCTGCGCTTGCAGTCGCCGCTGGAGCTGATGTAGCTGCCGGCTCCGACTCCGGAGGAGTAGGAGTCACCGAGGGCCACATAGCCGCCGGTTGCGGCGAGTGAGGACGCCTGCGCCGTCGCTGCCCCCGTGAGGGCGGTGCCGACGGCGAGGAGGAGCGAGCTCACGAGGACGACAAGTCGGGAACGTCTCATGGAACCTCCCTTTAGCAGGATCTCTGCCATAACCGTCGTAGCAGCTACGCGTGTTGACAGGAAGTGTCCATGCCAAGTCCTTTTCGTTTCCTCCCCGGATTCCTGGCGCGTAGCCCACACCTCTTGTCACGCCCCGAGCCCCTCTTGTTGCGTGCTCATGACAGGTTTGTTGACTGATCCTCAACTCTCTTGTTCCACCCCGGTAGTTGGCAGACGCTTTACTCCGGCCGGGAGCGGAACTCGACGCTCCCCGGCTCGTGTGTGCGAGCACGCGCACACCCCCCACATGACGCGCGCCCCACCCAGGCGCGCGCCGCCTGGAGGAGGACTCCCTCGTAATGGCACAACAGCGCAGCAAGAGACTCGGATTCGCCGCACTCACCTCGCTGGCGACCGCCGCCCTCGTGGGCGGGCTCACCACACTTCCCGCCCAGGCCGCACCCGCCGAGGGCCGGGTGCTCGCCGCGGGCTCTCCGACGGCGATCAAGGACAGCTACCTGGTCACGCTCAAGAAGAGCGCGGGCCTCAAGGCGTCCTCCGCCGCGGGCAAGGGCCTGGTGAAGGAGTACGGCGGCTCGGTCGACAAGACGTTCAGCAAGGCGCTGAACGGCTACTCCGCCACCCTCTCCGCCGCCGAGGCCCGGCGGCTCGCCGCCGACCCGGCGGTGGCCTCCGTCGAGCAGAACCAGCGCGTCACGCTCGCCGCCACCCAGACCAACGCCCCGTGGGGCCTGGACCGCATCGACCAGGCCTCACTGCCCCTGACCGGCACCTACTCCTACCCGGACAGCGCGGGCAGCGGTGTGACGGCCTATGTGATCGACACCGGTGTACGCATCACCCACCAGCAGATCAGCGGCCGCGCCTCGCACGGCTACGACGCCGTCGACGGCGACAACGACGCCTCGGACGGCAACGGCCACGGCACCCATGTGGCCACCACGATCGCCGGCACGACCTACGGCGTCGCCAAGAAGGCCAAGATCGTGGGCGTGCGCGTGCTGAACAACAGCGGCTCCGGCACCACCGCCGGTGTGATCGCGGGCATCGACTGGGTCACGAAGAACCACTCGGGTCCCTCGGTCGCCAACCTGTCGCTCGGCGGCGGCGCCTCCGCCACCCTGGACACGGCCGTCCGCAACTCCATAGCCAGCGGTGTCACCTACGCCGTCGCCGCGGGCAACAGCAGCACCACCGCCTCCTCGTCGTCCCCCGCACGGGTCGCCGAGGCCATCACGGTCGGCGCCACCACCAGCACCGACGCCAAGGCGAGCTACTCCAACTACGGCTCCGCCCTGGACATCTTCGCGCCCGGCTCGTCGATCACGGCCGGCTGGCACACCAGCGACACCGCCACCAACACCATCTCCGGCACCTCGATGGCGACCCCGCACGTCGCGGGCGCGGCGGCGGTCTACCTGGCCGGCCACACCTCGTCCACCCCGGCCCAGGTCGCCACGGCCCTGGTGAACGGCGCCGTCACCGGCAAGGTCACCAGCGCGGGGTCCGGCTCGCCGAACCGCCTGCTGCAGATCGTGCAGTGACCGGCATCCGCACCGGCACCTGAACACGCGTTCCCCGGAGGCCCTGATCGCCTCCGGGGAACGCATGTTTATGGGACGGGAACGTGCAACTTGCGTCGCACAACCCGCCTCTCGCAACGACCAAACCAACAAAAACGTGAGAGGCCGTTCCAGGTCTTGCCATACGGGTTCAATCGTCAATACCGTCATACATCTCACCCGCATCGGTCCGTCAGTACGCGGCTCTAGGGGAGGGCTCAAGGACCGCGACGAACCGGCGCGGGGCGCGGTAGGGGGGTGCCGTGCTCGGTGACCGCAACTGTCTCCGGGCCGTGCCGCGCGGTCGGCTGCCGTCGTGCGCGGCCGGCCAGCTTTGCCAGCTCACCCGGCGTGCCGGAGCGTCATCCCGGCATGCCTCGCCATCTCGGCGTGCCTCGGGTGAGAACCCCCCTTTCGAACCGGACTGGATCCGGACTGCCCTGGGGGGGCGGTCCACCGGACGAGAGGGACCAGACTCATGAGCTCAGTTCTGCAGCCGGCCGCGACGCAGCAGCGTCCGCCGACCGCCTCCAAGTACCGGCCCGTCTCCTCGCATCTGGCCATCGCGCCGCCGGTGAGCGTGGTGATCCCGGCCATGAACGAGGCGGAGAACCTGCCGTACGTCTTCAAGACCCTGCCCGACTGGATACATGAAGTGGTCCTGGTCGACGGCAACTCCACCGACAACACCGTCGAAGTGGCCCGCGAGCTGTGGCCCGAGGTGAAGGTCGTCGAACAGCGCGGCAAGGGCAAGGGCGACGCCCTGATCACCGGCTTCCAGGCCTGCACCGGCGACATCATCGTGATGGTCGACGCGGACGGCTCGGCGGACGGCGGGGAGATCCTCAGCTACGTCTCCGCCCTGGTCTCCGGCGCGGACTTCGCCAAGGGCTCCCGCTTCGCCAACGGCGGCGGCACCGACGACATGACCTTCATCCGCAAGATGGGCAACTGGGCCCTGTGCACGGCCGTCAACCGCAAGTTCGGCGCCCGCTACACCGACCTGTGCTACGGCTACAACGCGTTCTGGCGGCACTGCCTCGACAAGATCGACCTCGACTGCACCGGCTTCGAGGTCGAGACCCTGATGAACATCCGGGTGGTCAAGGCCGGGCTCAAGGTGCAGGAGATCCCGAGCCACGAGTACCTGCGCATCCACGGCGTCAGCAACCTGCGGGCCGTGCGGGACGGGCTGCGCGTGCTGAAGGTGATTCTCCAGGAGCGCTCCACCCGCCGTGCGCTGCGGCGCCGTTCGTCCCGGTCGTCGATGCCGGCCGCGATGCGGGGAGAGGTGTCTTGAGCGGTCCCGGCATCTCCGTCGTGATCTGCGCGTACACCGAGGACCGCTGGGAGGACATCCTCGCGGCGGTCTCCTCGGTCCGCGCGCAGTCCCGGCCGGCCCTGGAGACGCTGCTGGTCGTCGATCACAACGAGACGCTGCGGGAGCGCCTGGCCAAGGAGTACAAGGAATACCGGGAGGACAGGGCGGCCGCCGGCGGTGGCGTGGTGCGGGTGCTCGCCAACGCGGGCCCCCGCGGCCTGTCCGCCGGCCGCAACACCGGCATCGCCGCGGCCCGGGGCGAGATCGTGGCCTTCCTCGACGACGACGCCGTGGCCGAGCGCGACTGGCTGCGGCACTTCGCCGAGGCGTACGCCGACCCGCGGGTGATGGCGGTCGGCGGGCGCACCGAGCCGGTCTGGGCGTCGGGGCGGCGGCCGGACTGGTTTCCCGAGGAGTTCGACTGGGTGGTGGGCTGCACCTACCGGGGCCTGCCGCGCGGCCGGGTCCGGGTGCGCAACGTGCTCGGCGGCAACGCCTCGTTCCGCCGCAGCGCCTTCGACGCGGCGGGCGGCTTCGCCACGGGCATCGGCCGGGACGGTGACAAACGCCCGCTGGGCTGCGAGGAGACGGAACTGTGCATCCGTCTGTCCCGGGCCCGGCCCGACGCGGTGCTGCTGATCGACGACCGGGCGGTGATCCACCACCGGGTGCCCGAGGCCCGTGAGCACTTCCGCTACTTCCGCACCCGCGCCTACGCCGAGGGCCTGTCCAAGGCCCTGGTGGCGCGGAGCGTCGGAGCCGAGAAGGGACTGGAGTCGGAGCGCCGTTACGCCACCCGGGTCCTGCCCGCCGGGGTGGCCCGGGGTCTGCGGGACGCCCTGCTGGCCCGGCCGGGCGGTGCGGGCCGGGCGGGGGCGATCGTGGCCGGGGTGCTGACGGCGGCGGGCGGTTACGTCGTCGGCAGCGTCCGGGCACGCCGGGGCGGGACCACGTTTCAGGTGCCCGAGGTGGAGGCGGCGGCCCGTGAGTGACGTCCGCGTCCCGATCCTCATGTACCACGCGGTCGCGACCGACCCGAACGAGGCGACCCGCGCCCTGTCCGTGACCCCGGAGGCGTTCGCCGAGCAGATGGCGGTGCTCGCCGACCGGGGCCTGACGCCGGTCACCACGGCCGGACTGGCGGCGTGCTGGCGCTCCGGCCGCGCGCTGCCCGAGCGACCGGTCCTCATCACCTTCGACGACGGCTACGAGGGCGTGCACCGGCACGCCCTCCCCGCGCTCGCCAAGCACGGTTTCCCGGCCACCCTGTTCGTCTCGACCGGGTGGCTCAGGGGGCCGTACGACACCGGAGGCGGCCTGGACACCATGCTGGACTGGGACCAGGTCCGCGACCTCGCGGCGGCCGGCGTCGAGATCGGCGGGCACAGCCACAGCCACCCGCAGCTCGACCAGGTCTCCGACGCCACGCTGCGGTTCGAGCTGATCCACTGCAAGGAGATCGTCTCGGACCAACTGGGTTCGGTCCCGGCCTCGTTCGCCTACCCCTACGGCTACTCCAGCCGCCGGGTCCGGCAGGCCGTGCGCGAGACGGGCTACGCCCAGGCGCTCGCCGTCGGCAACGGTCTCGCGCGGCGCGCACAGGGCCCGTACGCGCTGCGGCGGGTGACGGTGCGCCGGGGCACGGGCATCGAGGAGTTCGAGCGGGTGGTCGAGGGCCGCGCGATCGCCCGTACGTTCGCCGCGGACCGGGCCCTGACCAAGGGGTACGCCGTGGTCCGCAGGGCACGGCAGGCACGCCGGCTGATCTCGCGCTCCGGGGGCTGACCTGCACGGGGACGACATGCCGCGGGCACGCGGAAACCGGGTGCACGCGGCGTTCCCGTGCCGGATCATGGCGGCATGTCTGGAAACCCGCACGAGGCGCTGCCGATCCGGCTCAACGTCGACGACTCCGACTCCCCGTCCGACGTCGTCGACGCGCTGTTCCTCGGCCGCTTCGCGACGGGCGAGCAGCCGTACTCCCACGCGGTGAACATCGACCGGGTGCGGTCCGGGGCGACGCTGGTGCCGCCGGGTGCCCGGGTGCTGCGCGTGGCCCGGGACGACGACCGCAGCGCGACCCTCGCCGAGGGCGACGGCTGGACGCTGCTGGTCTCCCGCTGGAACCGGGGCGCCGACGTCACCGTGACGGCGACCAGCGAGGAACTCGCGAAGAAGGTCCTCGACCAGGCCACGGACGGCGCGGCGGACGAACCCGAACCTCAGCCGGAGAACGTCACGATGGGCTTCTGGTACGTCTCCCCGCGGCGCGGCCCGCACCGCACCACCCGCCAGATCGCCGCCGGCACCTGGGACGAGGTCCGGCCCAACTACACCGCTCCGGTGGCGGACGCGATGGACCGCCTGATGAAGACGACCCCGGAGGACATCGCGGGCCGGCTCCTGCTGCTGCACGGCCCGCCGGGCACCGGCAAGACCTCGGCGCTGCGCACCCTGGCCCGATCCTGGCGCGACTGGTGCCAGGTGGACTGCGTCCTGGACCCCGAGCGGCTCTTCTCCGACGTCGGCTACCTCATGGACATCGCCATCGGCGAGGAGGACGCGACGGGCAAGGGCCGCTGGCGGCTGCTGCTCCTGGAGGACTGCGACGAACTGATCCGCGGCGAGGCCAAGCACACGGCCGGCCAGGCGCTGTCGCGGCTGCTCAACCTGACGGACGGCCTGCTCGGCCAGGGCCGCAACGTGCTCGTCGGCGTCACGACCAACGAGGACCTGGAACGCCTGCACCCGGCCGTGGTCCGTCCCGGCCGTTGCCTCGCCCGCATCGAGGTCGGACCGCTGACCCGGACGGAGGCGGTGAACTGGCTGGGCCAGGAGGACGGCGTCGGCCGCGAGGGCGCGACCCTGGCGGAACTGTACGCGCTGCGCCGGGGCACGTCCCCGACGGCCCTGCCCGAGCCGCGCGGGGGCGTCGACGCGGGCCTGTATCTGTAGGAGCCCGGCACCCGGCGGTGTTTTGATGGACGTATGACCCTGTTCGTCGGCACGTCCGGGTGGCAGTACAAGGACTGGCGGGACGTTCTGTACCCGTCCGGGCTGCCGATGCGGCTCTGGCTGGAGGAGTACACGGGGCACTTCGCCACCGTCGAGATCAACAACGCCTTCTACCGGCTGCCGGCCCGGGAGACGTTCGAGGACTGGCGGCGGCGGGTGCCCGGCGACTTCGTCGTCGCGGTCAAGGCGAGCCGCTATCTGACCCACATCAAGCGGCTGAAGGACCCCGAGGAGCCGGTGCACCGGCTGATGAGCCACGCGGCGGGCCTCGGCGACCGGCTCGGGCCGGTGCTGCTCCAGCTCCCGCCCACCCTGCGCGCCGACCCGGGGCTGCTGGACGCGTGCCTGGGCTGCTTCCCGGCCTCGACCCGGGTCGCGGTCGAGCCGCGCCACGACTCGTGGTGGACGCCGCAGGTCCGGCGCGTCCTGGAGTCCCGGCGGGCCGCCCTGTGCTGGGCCGACGTGCTGGCCCGCCCGGCGACCCCGCTGTGGCGCACCGCCGACTGGGGCTACGTCCGCTTCCACCAGGGCCGCGCCAAGCCCTGGCCCCGCTACGGCCGCCGCTCGCTGGCCACCTGGCTCGACCGCATCGCCACGACCTGGACCGGCGGTGAGGACGTCTACGCGTACTTCAACAACGACCCGGGCGGCGCGGCGGTGGAGGACGCGATGGCGTTCGCACGGACGGGCCGGGCGGCGGGGCTCGACATCACACGGACCCCGCAGCGACTGACACAGCCGTCGGGTTAGCCCGCGCTGTTACCCGTCCGCCGCAGGCCGCCGGAACGGGGCCTCCAGTGCCCCCACCCGCTGAACGCCGTCCGGTCAGGACTCCGGCGCCCCTGCCCGCCGCAGGCCCTTCCGGTCGGGGCCCGCGCTGCCCGCTAGCCGCCGTACGCCGCCCGCAGGGCGTCCCGTACCGCGGCGAGGGCGTCGTCCTCGCCCAGTCCGAGCCTTCTGGCCCGCTCCGCATAGGCCTGTGCGGCCGAGGCCAGTTCGCGGTCCGCCGCCGCGCCGGCGGCGGCGACGAACGTGCCGTTGCGGCCCCGCGTCTCGATCACCCCGTCCGCCTCCAGTGCCCGGTACGCCTTGGCGACGGTGTTCGCGGCGAGGCCCAGCGACTCGGCCAGCCCCCGGACGGTCGGCAGCCGGTAGCCCACCGGCAGCGCACCGGACCGTGCCTGCTCGGAGATCCGTGCCCGCACCTGCTCATAGGGCGGAGCACTGTCGTCGATGTCGATCTTCAAGGTCACAGGCCCGATTGTCGCGCACCCGCCGGAAAATGAGAGGCACCCGCACGGGTCCACGCGTAGCGTGCGCCTCCATGACCGTGATCGTGCGCGACCTGCGTCCCGACGTCCGAGCCGACGCCGAGGGGTTCTCCGACACCCGTCGCCTCGCTCTGCCGTACATGCTGTCCACGCCGGAGTCCGTGCTGCACGCCCTGACGCGCAGCCACCCCGACGCCCACTTCACGCAGCTCGTCGCCGAGGAGGACGGCGAGATCATCGGTACCGCCCAGGTCGGCGTCGCCCACGACAGCCCGGAGCCCGGCCAGGGCTCCGCCAACATCTACGTACGCCCCGACCGCAGGAACCGCGGCGCCGGATCGCTGCTGCTGCGCACCGCGGAGGATCGTCTGGGGCGGCTGGGCGTCACGAAGCTGTTCGCCTGGGTCCTGGACGAGCCGGACAACCGCGCCTTCGCCGAGCGGCACGGTTTCCGGGCCAGCCGTTCGGCCTTCTTCCTGCGCCTGGACCTGGCGGGCGGCACGCTTCCGCCCCGCGAGGAGCCGCCGGCCGGTGTGGAGCTGCGCACGGCCGCCGACTTCGCGGACGACCCGCGCCCCCTGTTCGAACTGGACGCGGCGACGGCGTCGGACGAACCGGGCGACATCGACGTGGAGTTCACGGACTACGAGGCCTGGCTCGAAGAGTACTGGAAGCATCCGCTGCTGAACCGCGAGCTCACCACCGTCGCGGTCGTCGACGGGCGCCCCGCCGCCTTCAGCGTGGCGCACACCGACGGCGCCTCCCGCTACGGCACGGCGATGACGGGCACCGCGCGGGAGTTCCGCGGCCGGGGCCTGGCGAAACTCGCCAAGAACGACTCGCTGCACCGCGCCCGCGCGGCGGGGTGCACGGAGGCGTTCACCGGCAACGACACCGGCAACGAGCCGATGATCGCCATCAACAAGTGGTTCGGTTACGAGATCTGTGCGAAGGAAGTGCGCCATGTCCGCGAACTCGGCTGACGGGGCCCCGCAGCTGGACGTCGTGCTCGTCAAGGCGGGCCGTACGAAGATCCGTTACCGGGGCGAGCTGCTGTCGGACGACGGCACGCGGGTCGCGGTCCGCGCCCCGTGGGCGGGCTCCGGCGTGCGTGACTTCGGCTTCGTCCGCTTCGAGTCGGGGGACGTCTTCACGGAGTACTACTGGCGCGACCGCTGGTACGCGGTCAAGGAGGTGCGCTCCGCCACGGGCGCGCTGAAGGGCTGGTACTGCGACGTCACCCGCCCCGCCCGGCGCTCCGGGCCGGAGCTGGTCGTGGAGGACCTCGACCTCGACCTGTGGCGCTCGGCGGACGGCACAGACGTACGCCGCCTGGACGAGGACGAGTTCGCCGAGAGCGGCCTCACCGAGTCGGATCCCGAGGCGGCGCGGGCCGCGCTGGCCGCGCTCGACGAACTGGAGTCACTCGCCCGGGGCGGCGACTTCACCGCGCTCCTGGCCTGAGCCATCGCTCGGCGCGACGACCGCGTACCGCTCGTCGGCCACCGGGCCGCCCCAGAGCAGCGGATCGTCCGAGAGCCGCTGCACCCGCACCCGCCCGGCGACCGGAGCGAGCAGCCCGGTGAGCCGCTCGGCGGGAATGCCGACCGGCTGGACGCTCCCCCACACGCCCTCGACCAGCACGAGCCGCCCACCCGGACGCAGCAGCCCGTACCAGTGGCGCAGGGCGCGGCCGGGGTCGGGCAGGGCCCACAGGACGTGCCGGACGAGCACGGCGTCGAAGCGCCGCTCCCCGACCGGCGGTGCCGCCGCGTCACCGAGGAGGAACACGGCGTCGCGCCCGGCGAGCTTCTCGCGGGCGAGCGTCACCATCGCCGGCGATGCGTCCACGCCCGTCACGCGGTGGCCCTGCTCGGACGCGAGGAGTGACAGGCTGCCCGTGCCGCAGCCGAGGTCCAGTACGTCGCCCGGCCGGCCCGGCAGCCAGTCCCGCAGCCGTCCGGCCCAGGCGCGGCGCACCCCGGGGTCGCGCAGGCCGTGGTCCGGCTCCTCGTCGAAGGAGGCGGCCTCGGCGTCCCAGTCCACGTCGGTCATGGCCCCAGGGTGACACCCACCACTGACACTCGGATCGTGACTGCCGCCACTGACAGACCAGGAACGATGAGTAACCCTCCCCCGAAAGGTCTACCCCCGTGAGAACGCGGAACCCGGTAGACCCTTAAGGAGGCAGCCATGCGCCGTGTGACCGTGCAGAAGCCCCTGAAGAAGTCGGACGTCCGCCGGGTCCTCGAGGAGGCCGACGAGCGCCCCGCCGGGCGCCCGGAGGTCCGCAAGGACATCGCCCGCACCTGGTGGCCGGACGCCTGAGCGGCCGGTGCCGGTCATGAGACGCAACGCTCACAGCAGCCGCTTGCGGTAGTGGACGCGGTCGTAGGGCCCGTCCACGCGGCGTTCCACGCGTTCGTAGCCGTACTTCGGATAGATCTGCTGGTTCTCCCACATCATGGCGTTCGTGCAGAGCCTGATCTCGGGCAGGCCGAGCGTCCGCGCGTGCGCGTCGACGAACCGGAGCAGTCGCCGCCCCACTCCCCGGCCGTGCGCGGCGGGGTGGACGGCGCCGATGTCGAGAAAGAGGTGGTCGTCGAACGCCTCGACCACGACGAGCCCGGTCACGGGATCGCCCGTCACGAACACCTTGCCCGCGGCCACGTTCGCCGCGTGGTCCTCCGTCATGGGCTGGGGCACCTGCCCGATGCGCTCGATGTAGGGGCGGAAGGCCGCGTCGACCACTTCCGCGACGACCTGTACGTCGGCGGCCCCGGCCGGCCGGATCTCCTCGTCTGCCATGTCGTGACGGTACCTACCTGATGCCAGTCCGAACACTCCCTTAAGCGGGCCATAAGGATCTCCTCCACCCGCTCCCAACAGGCGATTTCACGGTTCTTCGGGGTTAGTTTCGAACGACCCCACGGGATCCGGCCCACTCGGGCCCGGACCTGCCCCATGCACCGTTTCGAGGAGTTCCCGCATGCCCGCACGCCGTACGGCCGCAGTCGTCACCGCCCTCGGCGGCCTCCCGCTCGCCCTGACCGCGCTGACCGCCGCCCCGGCCGCCGCGCACGGGTCGATGGGCGACCCGGTCAGCAGGGTCTCGCAGTGCTACGCCGAAGGGCCCGAGAGCCCGAAGTCGGCCGCCTGCAAGGCGGCGGTCGCGGCGGGCGGCACCCAGGCCCTCTACGACTGGAACGGCATCCGCATCGGCGACGCGGGCGGCCGGCACCGGCAGCTCATACCGGACGGCAAGCTCTGCAGCGCGAACAACGCGGAGTTCAAGGGTCTGGACCTCCCCCGCCGCGACTGGCCCGCGACCGGCGTCCGCAGCGGCTCGCACACCTTCAAGTACCGCGTGACGGCCCCGCACAAGGGCACCTTCAAGGTGTACATCACCAAGCCCGGCTACAACCCGGCCAAGCCGCTCGCCTGGAAGGACCTGGATCTCGCGAAGCCGGTCGCGACCTCCACCGACCCGGCCGCCACCGGCGGTTTCTACACCTTCTCCGGCAAGCTGCCCCAGCGCTCCGGCAAGCATGTGCTGTACGCGGTCTGGCAGCGGTCGGACAGCCCCGAGGCGTTCTACTCCTGCTCGGACGTCAGCTTCGGCGGCGCCGCGACAGGCGGTGCCGCGGCTCCTGCCCCGTCCGCCTCCGCTCCCAGCGAGAAGCAGATCAAGGACGGCAACGCCAAGTCGACCATCGAGCACCACGGGCACGGCGACGACGACCCCGCCACCTCGGCGGCCCCGGCCGCGGCCCCGAAGAAGCAGGCCGCGCCGGACCGGCCCAAGGCCGCCGCGCCCGCGCCCAACCGGCCCAAGGCGGCCGGTGCCACGGAGAACCTCGCCGAGACCGGCGGGGACGGCGCCACGCCGTACGTCGCGATCGGCGGCGCGGCGGCCCTGGCACTGGGGGCCTCGGCCCTGTTCCTCTCGGCCCGGCGCCGGGCGGTGAGCGGCGGCCGGCACGGCCGCTGACCCCCACCACCGCCCCATGACTCGGGGCCTGTCCGGCGGCTCAGGCCGGACAGGCCCCGAAACGTTTCCCTGACACGTGTCAACGGGCGACACGCCAAAGGGTGACACGTGTCATTCGAAGGCCGATGCGCAGGTGGTGGGTGTGGCGCGTCCCGGATCGAGGGCGTTGGCCACCTCGTGGAAGACGACCCGGTCGAGCAGCCCGGCGGCCACGTGCTCGGACAGGTCGACGGGGCACAGGTCCTGGAGCAGGACGTTGCGCACGTCCGGCCCGCTCAGGTACTGGCTTCGCCAGGGCGTGACCACCTCGTCGTACCGGGTGGCGATGACGGTGTAGCGCACGCCGGGCACGGTGTCGCCGCCCGCGTTCAGTTCGGTGAGGAAGGCGGAGCCGGTGACCTGGTCGGCGAGGGCGGGGGTGTTCTTCGAGAGCAGGTCCGCCGCGCCCGGGAAGTAGGGCAGCAGCTTGGTGAAGCCGTTCAGGTCGGTGCCGTGGTTGCTGGGCGCGATGCCGACCAGGGCGTGCACCTGGGCGGCGCCGCCCAGGAACTTGAGGTAGTAGCGGGGCATCATGCCGCCCTGCGAGTGTCCGACGACGTCGGCCTCAGGGGCGCCGGTGGCCGTGAGCACCTTGCCCACGAAGTCCTTCAGCTGTGCGGCGGACTTGTCGACGGGGCCGAGGCCGTGGAAGAAGGGGACGCCCTCCAACTGGCCGTAGTCCAGGGAGAAGACGCAGTAGCCGCGGACCTTCAGGTAGGGGGCGAGGCCCAGCCAGTTGTCGACGGAGTTCCCGAGGGTGCCGTGGACCAGGACGACGGGGCGGGGGTGGGCGGCGGACGGCTTGCAGGAGTAGTCGTTCCAGCCGGAGCTCGGGGCACCGGCGGCCTGGGCGGTGGTGGCGGGGACGGTGACGGCGGCGGCGGTCAGCAGCAGCGCGGCCAGGGGTCTGAGCACTCGTTTCCAGGGCAGCATCGGGTGATCTCCTTGCGGCTCAAGGGAGGTGCGACGGCACGGGGCCCTGTGATCCGGATCACGGGATGCTGTTCATTCGTCAAGTTACGGGCGGGTAGCCAAACTGGGAAGTTACGCGTCAGTAAAAACTTGCGGCGGCAACCGGCCCGGGCCGACACCCCCTCACCAGGCGGGCCGTACGGGCCCGCGCGGGGCGATCCGCAGCAACTGCTCCGCCAGCGTCCGCACTTCCCGCTCCCCCAGCAGGTCCGTCCACTCCCGCACCGCTTCCGCCGCCACCTCCTCCGCGGCCCGTGTGCAGGCCCACCCCCGCTCGGTCATCACGACCAGCCGCGCCCGCGCGTCCCGGGGGTGCGGCCGCCGCTCGGCGTACCCCTTGCGCACCAGCTCGTCGACGAGCTGGCTCGCGGCCTGCTTGGTCATCCCGAGGTGGACGGCGAGGTCGGTCACCGTCGCACCGTCCGGGGCGAGCCGGGTGAAGGCGAAGCCGTGCGCGGGCCGGACCCCGTCGAAGCCGCGGGCGATCACGCCCTCGTTGATGCGTTGCGTGAGTCCGCCGGCGACGGCGAGCAGGGCGGCGGACAGGGCCATGGCCTCGGAGTTCTGCACAGGGGCATTGAAACACCCTTGACGTGATGGTCAAGCTGCTTGACTATATGGTCAAGCAGCTTGACCACTTTGGAGGCCTCATGCCCGTCGTCCGATCGTCCGAAGCCGTCATCCACGAGATCCACGGCGCCCGTTTCGTCTCGTACGCCACTCCCGGCACCGGCAGCAAGGAGCTGTGCGCCTGGCGCGGCGAGATCCCGGCCGGCCTCAAGGCGCCCGCGCACACGGTCAGCCGGGAGGAGATCTTCCATCTGCTGGACGGTGAGCTACTGATCACCCTCGACGGCCGCACCGAGCGGATCGCGGCCGGTGACACAGTGATCATCAACCCCGGTGCCACCCTGACCGTCGAGAACCCGACCGGCCGGACCGCGGTCTCCTGGGTCACCACCTCGATCGGTCTGGAGGCGCGACTGGCCGACGGCACCCGCATCGTGCCGCCGTGGGCCAACTGACGTCAGGGCGTCCGGTCAGGCGACATGGAACGTCACCGCTCCCGCCGGCCGCACCGCCTGCGCGCCGAACCGCTCCCGGGCGCGATCGGCGGCGGCCTCGACACGGCGGGCCTTCTCGTCGGCCGGCTCGAAGAGCAGCTGACGGGAGGCCCGTTCGGCGGCGATCAGGTTCTCCGCCCGCAGAGAGACGGTACGGACACGGGCGCGCTGCAGAGCGAGTCGGTCGTGGAGGTCGTAGGCGAGTGCCGTCAGAGCGCGCGTGTGGGCGGTGGGCTCGTGCAGCGTGCGGGTGCGGGTGGTCGTGGAGCGGTCCACGTAGCGGACGGTGAGCGTGAGGGCGCAGGCCACCTGGGACTCGCCGCGCAGCCGCAGGCCGAGGCGGTCGGTGAGGGCGAGCAGGGCGGCGCGCTGCCGGTCCCGGTCCAGCTCGTCCTGGGCGAAGCGGTGTTCGACGCTCATCGAGCGGGGCGGGGCCGAGGGGACCACCGGTGTCGGGTCGAGTCCGCGGGCCGCGTCGTGGAGCCGGCGCCCGGCGGTGGTGCCCAGGATGCGCTGCAGCGTACCGAGTGGTGCGGCGGCGATCCTGCCGACACTGTCCAGGCCGTACGAGGACAGGGTGCGGGCCGTCGCCGGTCCCACGCCTTGCAGGGCGGCGGAGGGTTTCTCCGCGAGGAAGGCGGCGACCGCGCCGATGTCGTCGGGCAGGGTGCGGACCGCGGAGGGCGGGCCGCCGGCGGCGACCATGCGGGCGAGCAGCGGGTTCGCCGCGACACCGACCGTCGAACGGAGTCCGTACAGGCCGCCCGTGCGCGCTCGGATGCGCTCGGCCAGCGCCGTGGCGTCCGTGCCGAAGTAGCGCAGGCTGCCGGAGACATCGGCCAGTGCGGCGTCCGGGGGCAGCGCCTGCACCAGCGGGGTGTACTCGGCCAGCAGGGCGAGAAGACGGCTGTAGAGCTGCTCGTCCGACAGGTCGTGGAAGTGGATGTAAAGGATGTTCACCCTGCGCTCCCGGGACTCTGGTGCCACAGCTTGCGGCTCTGTTTGACGGACTCGCCGGGCGGCTGCAGATCCGCCCAGGGATGCAACGCGTAACCGGTTTCCAGCCGGAGGCTCCGGCCGTTCTCGGCCCTGCCCGGTGTCGCGTCGGCTCGGGTGAGTCGTTCCGTCACCGTGGACAGACCGCCTTCGCGGCGCAGCTCGGCCAGTTCGGTGAGGTCCCAGGCGGCGGAGCCGGTCACCGACAGCGCCTTTCCGCTGCCTCCTCCCCGGCGCTGCACCACTCCGCGCACGAGCAGCAGCCAGGAATGGAAGACGGTGTGCGCGCAGGCCTCGTGGCTGTCCTCGAAGAACGCGCAGTCCACCAGGCCCGTCGCGTCGTCGAGCGTGGTGAAGATGACGCGTTTGCCGGAGCGGACCGGCGGGGTCTGAACGGCTCCCTTCGCCCCTGCGACCAGCACCACTTGGCCGTGCGGCAGGTCCTGCAGCCGCTTCGCGGAGACGACGCCGAGTTCTTCCAGCAACTCCCGGTGATCACCCATGAGATGACGGGAGGCGTCCATGCCGAGCACCCCAAGCTCGGCTCCGAGCCGCTCGGTGTCGTCCAGGTCGGGCAGACCGGCGGGGGCGACCGTGCCGTGGGTCCCACCGGCCTCCCCCAGCGTCAACTGGCCCTGCGCGGAGCTCCGCCGGCCGCGGTGCAGCTCGGCGAGGTGCAGCAGCAGGTCGCGGCGGTTGCGGCCGAAGGCGTCCAGCGCACCGACCTGCGCGAGGCGTTCGGCGACGGGCCGGGAGGGCCGGGCCCGGGAGGCGAAGTCCTGGAGCGAGCTGTAGGGGCGCCCCGCCGCGATGCGCGCCGCCTCGCCCTCACTCATCCCGCGCACGTCGCACAGAGCGAGCCGGATCCCGTGAACGGGCCCACCCCCCTGCACATCAGACACCAGTTCGATTCGATAAGCGGCGTCCGACGCGTTCACATCCAGCGGCAGGATCGGCACACCCCGCCGCCGGGCGTCAGCGAGCAACAGCCGCTTCGGGTACATCCCCGGGTCGTGCGTGAGGAGTCCCGCGTAGAAGGCGGCCGGATGATGGGTCTTCAGCCACGCCGACTGGTACGAGGGCACCGCGAAGGCCACCGCGTGCGCCTTGCAGAAGCCGTACGCCCCGAACGCCTCGACGATCTCCCAGGTCCGCTCGACGACCTCCTCCTCGTATCCCCGTCCGCGGGCCTCCTGCGCGAACCACGCCCGCACTCGTCCGAGTTGCTCGGCGTTCGACAGCGCCCGCCGCGTGTAGTCGCCGAAGGCCGGGGTGCAGCCGGTCATGACCGACAGGATCCGGATGATCTGTTCGTGGAAGACCACCACGCCGTACGTCTCCCGCAGCGCGGGCTCCAGGTCGGGGTGGGGACAGCGGGGTGCCTGGCGCCCGTGCCGGGACTTGATGAACGGATCGACCATGTTGGCCGCGACGGGTCCCGGCCTGAACAACGAGATGTCCACGACGAGATCGTGGAAGGTCTCGGGCTGCAACCGGGCGATGAGGTCGCGCTGGCCGGGCGACTCGGTCTGGAAACACCCCAGGGTCTGTGAGGACTTGATCAGCTGGAACGTCTTCGGGTCGTCCGGCGGCACCTGGGCGCTGTCGTCCAGGTCGATGCGGTGGCCGGTGGCCCGTTCGATCTCGGCGACGGCGTGCGCCATGGCGGACTGCATGCGCACGCCGAGCACGTCGAGCTTGAGCAGCCCGAGGTCCTCCACGTCCTCCTTGTCGAACTGGGACATGGGGAACCCCTCACCGCTGGTCGGCATGACCGGGGTGCGGTGCAGCAGCGTCGCGTCGGAGAGCAGGACACCGCACGGGTGCATGGCGATGCCGCGCGGGAGCGCGTCCAGGGCCTCGACCAGGTCCCACATCTGGGGGCCGTACGACTCCGGGTCGATGCCGCGCAGTTCCGGCAGTTCCCGCAGGGCGGCCCGGGCGTCCCGGGCCCGGATGTGAGGAAACGATTTTGCAAGCCTGTCCACGTCGGCCGGGGCCAGACCGAGGGCGAGACCGACATCGCGTACGGCGTGCCGCACCCGGTAGGTCTCCGGCATGGACACGGTGGCCACCCGTTCCGGGCCGAAGCGGTCGAGGATCGCCCGGTAGACCTCCAGGCGCCGGGCGGACTCCACGTCGATGTCGATGTCGGGCAGTTCCGTACGCCGGTCGGACAGGAAACGCTCCATGAGCAGACCGTGCTCCACGGGGTCGGCGGTGGCGATCCCGAGGAGATGGTTGACCAGGGAACCCGCGCCGGAGCCGCGGGCGGCGACCCGGATGCCGAGGTCGCGGGTGTCGGTGACGACCTGGGCGACGGTGAGGAAGTACGAGGCGTATCCCAGTCTCTCGATCAGGCGCAGTTCGTCCTCGAGCCGCGCCCATCGGCGGCGGTCGCGGTCGTAGCCGCGCAGCACCATGGCGGCGGCGCACTTCGAACGCAGCACCCGCTCGGGGGTGCGCCGGTGACCGCCGACGAGTTCCGGCTCGGGGAAGTGCACACGGCCGAGCCCCAGGTCGTCCTCGGGGTCGACGCGGCATGCGGCGGCGGTCTCCGCGGTGACCTCGAGCAGCCGGCGGGCGGTGTCCGCGCGGTATCCGGCGGCTTCGGCGATCTGACCGGCGATACGGGCCATGTCCGCCGCCGGCTTCAGCCACCGCTCACCGCAGTCGCGCTCGCCGCGCGGATCGATCGGCACCAGGCGGCGCGCGGAGTCCAAGACGTCCGCGACCGGGCCCTGGCCGGGGTCGGCATAGCGTACGGCGTTGCTCAGGACGGGCGTGATCCTCTGGTCCGCGGCGAAGCCGAGGGCGCGGGCCGCGAGCCGGAGCGACCCGGCGCCGGTGCCGCCGCGGCCGTGGCAGACGACCTCGACGCGCAGCGCCGAGTCCTCGAACCGTTCCCGCCAGGGCGCGAGCAGCCGGGCGGCGCGGTCCGGCCGCCCGGCGGCCAGGGCACGGCCGACGTCCGAGGTGGGACCGAGCAGCACGGTGAGGTGGTCACCGCCGAGGGCCTCCCAGGGCAGCAGGGGGCGCCGGTCTCCGGCGGTGTCCGCATGCGCCGCGCTCACCAGCCGGCACAGCTCGCCCCAGCCTCGGGCCCCGTCCCGGGCCAGGAACACCACGCGCTGGGCCGACTCGTCGACGAAGGCGCCGCCGCGAGCCGGTGCGCGGCGCCGCTCCGTGCGTTCAGCCGCCTCGGGAGGCGTCGCCACCGCGAGATCCACTCCGAACAGCGGGCGGACACCGGCCTGACCTGCGGCCTTGGCAAACCGGACGGCCCCGCCGAGGGTGTCCCGGTCGGTCAGGGCGACCGCGTCCATCCCCCGCTCGACGGTCCGCTCCACAAGCCGCTCGGGGTGCGAGGCGCCGTACCGCAGGGAGAACCCGGAGACGGCGTGCAGATGCGTAAAACCGCGCATCCCGACCACCTCGCCACTGCCTGCCCCCCGTCTCCACGTCGCCACTCCGGCCCCTCCGGGGTGATGACACCACCCTAGACCAGCATCGAACGTTTATGCGATTCAGGGGAGGGTGGCCGCTCGCGTCACGGAGCGTGACGGAAAGAGACCGGCGGCGAGATCTCCGCCCACTTCACGGCAATGACGTGTGGCGAGGAGGCACGGCGGGAAAGCACGATCCCGGACGAATGACGACCCGGCCCCGGGAGTCCGCCGGCAAGGAGGTGGCGACACGTGCTCGGACGCGTGGGCACACTGCGTCGCTACCCCGTGAAATCGATGCTCGGTGAGGACGTGTCCGAGGTGCGCGTCGACGCACGCGGCCTCTCCCGCGATCGCGGCTACGGCCTGGTCGACCGGAGCACGGGCAAGGTGGCCAGCGCGAAGCCAACCGTGCGCCGGCGCGTACGCGCAGGTGCTGCAGCCCGGTCGGGTCCGAGTGGGGGATCCGGTCCGCTTGCGATGAACGGCGGCTCGGCGCCCATCGCATACGCGTACGCCGGACGGACGCCCCCGAGCCCGTATCCACAGCCGCCCGCACCCGCGTACGGCGGGAAGGAGGCCCCGTGCACCCGTCGCCGCACCCACGCGAAAGCCCCGCCCCTCGCACAAGGGGCGGGACTTCACACAGTCACCACGTCAGCCGATCTGCGTCCCGGTGGCCGACAGCGCCTCGGTCACCGGTTGGAAGAACGTCTCCCCGCCCGAGGTGCAGTCACCGCTGCCGCCGGACGTGAGCCCGACCGCCTTGTCCCCGGCGAACAGCGACCCGCCGCTGTCACCCGGCTCCGCGCACACGTCGGTCTGGATCAGCCCGTTCACGATGTCGCCGTTGCCGTAGTTCACGGTGGCGTCCAGCCCCGTGACCTTGCCGTCGTGCACCTGCGTGGTCGACCCGCTCCGGGTGACCGCCATACCGACGGTCGCCTCCGCGGCGCCCGAGATCTTCTGGGTGGACCCGTTGTACAGGTTCACCTCACTCGGGTGGTCGACCTCCGCGGTGTACTTGACCAGCCCGTAGTCGTTCCCCGGGAACTGCGAGTCCGCGTTGGTGCCGATCTCCTTGCCGCTGGAGTCCGACCACGTGGAGATGCCCTCGGTGCAGTGACCGGCGGTCAGGAAGAACGGCTCCCCGCCCTTGACCACGTTGAAGCCCAGCGAGCAGCGCCCGCTGCCACCGGTGATCGCGTCACCACCGGCGACGAAGGGCTTGTACTCCCCCTTGGACCGCTTGAGTTCGGCCTTCGCGCCGAGCCCGTCCACGACCTTCGTCAGCGTCGCCCACTCGGCCTTGGAGACCGTGCGGTCGGCGGTCACGACGACCTTGTTCGTCGTCGGGTCCGTCACCCAGGCGGTACCCGGGATCGTCGCGTCCTGCTTCAGCGTGCTGCGGGCACTCTTGAGTTCCGCGAGCGAGTTCGCCACGACTCTCGCCTTGGCGCCGGCCTTCTCCACGGCCTGCGCGGCACTCTCGTCGAGCACGTTCACCACGAGACTCTTGCTCTTGGTGTCGTAGTACGTCCCGGCTGCGTCGCCACCCAGGTCCTCGGCCAGCGACGAGGCGAGCTTTCCGGCCGCGGTGACCGACAGGGTCCGGGGTGCGGACGCCTCCGGGGTCTCACTGGCGTTCGCGGTCTGGAACGTCACTCCCGCGGCGACCAGCGCGGCAATGCCCGCACCGGCCATGACTGCACGCCGCTTGGGTATGCGTCGGTGCTTCAACTTTGGTCCTCCTGTGGGGGGTCGGCACGGGAGGTTGTGGGGACCTCCACGAGCCGGAAGGCTTCGTTGACGAGCGCCCACTATTCCGACGCCGCAGGGGAGCACACAAGGGTGAGTTCGAGACGCGCGTAGACAGCGTTTCGCAGGCCCCCTCATTCTGACCGTCCGCGATCAAATCGGACCCAACTCCCGTGCGTTCACACTGCAAACATTACGCGTGAGTAATGTGTGCCCACTCTGTGACGTCTGGCCGTGGCTGAATTTCGCCCCTCGCAAAGCCGGTTGAGAGGGATCCCACAGACACCCACAGACACCCACGGACACCACGAAGCCCCTGCGCAACGCGGAAGCCCCCGCACGACACATGCGGGGGCTTCGAAGTGCTGCGAACTGCCGCCGGGGGCCTAGTAGACGCTGAGGCCGTAGGCGCTCAGGGCCTCCGTGACGGGCTGGAAGAACGTCGTACCGCCGGAGGAGCAGTTGCCGCTGCCGCCCGAGGTCAGACCGTACGCCGTGCCGTTGCTGCCGTAGAGCGAACCGCCGGAGTCACCGGGCTCGGCGCAGACGGTGGTCTGGATCAGGCCGGAGACGACGTCACCGCCACCGTAGTTGACAGTGGCGTTGAGGGCGGTGACACGGCCGCTGTGCGTACCGGTCGTGGAACCGTCACGGATGACGGTGGTGCCCACGCTCGGGGTGGCCGCGCGCGTGATGTCCACGCCGTTCGCGGTGCCGGGACGGCTGACGGACCCGCTGTAGCGCACGAGGCCGTAGTCGTTGCCCGGGAAGCTGGAGCCGGCGGTCGAGCCGATGACCGTGGTGCGGCCCGAGTTGGAGTACCAGGTACCCGCGCCGTCGGTGCAGTGACCGGCGGTCAGGAAGAACTGCTGACCGCTGCTGTTCTGGACGTTGAAGCCCAGGGAGCAGCGCCAGCTACTCGCATAGATGGCGTCGCCGCCCTGGATCAGCTTGCTGAACTTGCCGGGGGTGTGCTTGATCGTGAGCGCGTCGGCGTTTGCGCCGGCCTGCTGCTTGATCTTCGCGATCTCGGCCTGCGTGACCGTGCTGTCCACGGTCAGCAGCACGCGATTGGTCTTGCTGTCGACGGCCCAGGCGGTGCCCGGGATGTCGGCCTTCAGCAGCGAGCCGCCGACGCTCTTGAGCTCGGCGGCGCTGAAGGTGGTGGGGGTGTCGGAGGCGTTCGCGCTGGGGATCGCGATCGCTGCGGCGGCAACGAGGCCGGTGGAAACGGCGATCAGCCGGGTCCGTCTCGAGATGCCACTGCGGGGGGTGGTGCGCTTGATCCTCACTTTTCGTTCCTCCACAAAGGAAGTCGGGGGCCCTCGTGGGGTTTCGGGCCCGTGAGGCGCAGCCTGGGACCGGCCGTCCGGATTCCGAACACGCCGTGCCCCTGACAAGCGCTGAGGGGGAGTATTCGGCCGAACGGCCGGTCGGCGCAAGAGTGCCTTTAGGACTTCAACCTTTTGATGGATCTTTACGAAGTCGCCCCGCAGGCGCTTTTCAGCCCCAGGGGGCGCGAAGACACCACAGAACGCCCGGCGCACGTGGACGGCGGGGGAAAGCCCCCGCACACCGCACGCCCCTTCACGCACCCGCACGACCAGCGTCGCTCGCGGGACCCGGGCCGGCCATGTCCGGAAGTCGACCGTCCGGATATTCGGGCCGGCCCTCAGGGGCGGACCGGTCCTCACACGGGCGGGTCAGCCGTCGCACGGGCAGCAGCAGTCGCACCCGTCGCAGTCGCAGTCCCGGCAGACGCCCTCGCGCTTCTTACGGGACCACGGCCCCTCGTACTCCTTGGCGCAGCACAACTGGCAGGTGCAGCACAGGAGCCAGAACATCCCGCAGCCGGCCCAGAATCCACGCCTGCGCGGCGGCCCACGCCCCCGGCCGGGGGGGGTTCGTGGGCGGGGGGGGGGTGGTTGGGGTCCTGGGGGGGGCCTTCCAGGTGTTGTTCGGCCAGGGTGT